>NZ_ACQA01000001.1:2050000-2350000 GCF_000182645.1 Brucella intermedia LMG 3301 | reverse complement strand
CCGTCGAACGAGCCGGGTTGACGGATGTATTGGTGACCGGGATCGAAATCAGGTGAATCAGGGTCAAGCCTAGGCCGATGGCAATCGGAGCAAAGCCAGCCGGTGCCAGCGACGAGGTGGAACCCAGAATGATGATGAGGAAGAAGGCAGTCAGAACGATTTCGATAAGCAGTGCTGCCATCATGCTGTAGCCGCCGGGCGAAAGCTCGGCATAACCGTTCGAAGCAAATCCTCCGACGGTGAAGCCGTCCTTGCCGGAAGCGATCAGGAAGAGTACGGCCGCAGCCGCGATGGCGCCCAGAACCTGCGCAACCCAGTAAGGGATAAGGTCTTTGGCCGGAAGACGGCCCGCCACCATGAGTCCCAACGAGACGGCGGGATTGAAATGGCCGCCGGAAATGCCGCCAACGGCATAGGCCATGGTAAGCACCGTCAGACCGAAGGCGAAGGCTACGCCAAGAAAGCCAATGCCCAGTTCAGGAAAGGCCGCAGCCAGGACTGCGCTGCCGCAGCCTCCGAAAACGAGCCAGAATGTGCCGAAAAATTCAGCCGATAATTTGTTCAGCATGGAAATCCCCAGGGTTGGTGTAGTGAAACTGCTGCATGCGAATCATTTAGCAAGAAGCATATAATCCCCTTTTTCTTTCAACAATAATGTTTAACTTGAACTTCGGCGTTTGTTTCCTGTGGATTTGTCCTGTCGTTCCAGTAAACAGGAGGGCTATTCTTCTTATATTCGAATTTGCTTTTATATCTGTTCTAAACCGGGTTTCCCCGGACATTCAACCGTGCTCGACCGGACTTTTTTAAAGCCGTCAAACCCGTCCGGCTATATTGCGGAAGGGGGGCGCGGCACGTTATAAGCATTGAGGTCGAACGGGCGACGCTCTCCAGCGCAGAAGCGATTGGAGGGTGGTTTCGCGGGGCAGATTGGAGTTGTCAGCCTTGAACACTCATCGTGGGACGAAAGCGCAAAGGCTCGTTTCAGGGGCGGCCAAAGTCGTTCCGATCGTTGCGGCCCTGTCCGGCTGCACGGCGACGGCATGGACGGAAAAAGTGAAAATCGACAGTACCCCCATGCCGACTGAATGTGCAGGCTGGCAGAAGATCGATCTCAAACAGCGCACGACATTGGTCCTCCTGCGTGAAGATCCGCGCCTTGTGGTCGAGATCGACTCGCACAATCTCAAGGGCCGCAATCTCGGCTGCTGGCAGTAGCAAACAAGTCAGATCGGGGTTGTATGGGCCGCGCCTGCTAAGCCCGGTCCGCCAGCCGAACGTCGACTTTTTCGATGGTGCCGCGCAGGGCGGGCAGCATCGTCTCGAAGTCGATAGATTCGCCCGGTTTCAGCATCGTTTCTCCTGAAGCCAGACGGCGTTCGCGTTTGCTGCCGTCGCTATAGGTAATCATGACGATCAGCGGGGGAGCAGGGCGTTCTTCCGATGTGGTGTTCTGGATGCGGCCCCCGACGCTGAGAATATCGCTGTTCTCACGCATATTGGTTTTGAGATCGGTCAGCTGAAGTGCCGAAACCAGCGGCAGCATCGGTTGTCCGCCGGAAGCGGGCTTGTCGGCAAGCAGCGTATATCCGCCTGCAATCCAGAAAGCGGTTGTCGCGCAGAGAGCGACGAGAACCCAATATCCGAACCCCGGCCATTCGCTGGTCGGACGGGTTTCCGACAGGAACTGCCGCGAAGCGGGCGGCTTTTGTGCGATGACGGGGAAGGGCAATTTTCGGCGAGGCGAAACCGGGACGATGGTTTCGAATTCGGCATCCTCGACGGGACCGCGACTGGCGGCAAACCACGCCGCGGGATGGCTTTCACGCGAAGGCGTATGCGACATCTGCGCTGTTGATGGTCGTTTCGCCATCATGACGACATCTTCCTTTGCGTTTTCGCCCCTTCGACCGGTGTCATACACTGGCTCATAATGGTTAATGCTTCATGGCCGATGCAACGGTCGCGCATTTTTTAGGGCTCGTTCGGGCTGAATTAACGCAACATTAACCATAGAGGATAAAGGTCGATCCGATATCGATGTCATCCGTGCGTCCTTCAGCGCGCGGACAATTGAAGAGAAACAGCCCGGTGATACGTTTCGAGAATGTCGGCCTGCGATATGGAATGGGTCCTGAAATCCTGCGCGATGTCAGTTTCCATATTCCGCCGCGTTCATTCCAGTTCCTGACCGGCCCTTCCGGGGCGGGAAAAACATCGCTCATGCGCCTTCTCTTCATGGCGCTGAAGCCGACGCGCGGCCTTATCAACATTTTCGGCAAGGATGTTGCGCGGCTCAATCATGCGGAAGTTCCGCTTTTGCGCCGCCGCATCGGTATCGTGTTTCAGGATTTTCGCCTGCTCGACCACATGACGACCTATGAGAATGTGGCGCTTCCGCTGCGCGTGCGCGGGAAGGAAGAAGCGACCTACCGACATGAGGTGGAAGAGCTTCTGCACTGGGTTGGGCTGGGCGATCGCATGAATGTCCTTCCGCCGGTCCTTTCAGGCGGCGAGAAGCAGCGTGCCGCAATTGCCCGGGCCCTGATCGACCAGCCGGAACTGCTTCTCGCGGACGAACCGACCGGCAATGTCGATCCGCCGCTTGCAAAGCGTCTCCTGCGCCTTTTTACCGAGCTGAACCGTTCGGGTACCGCTGTCATTATAGCGACCCACGACCTTTCCCTGATGGATCAGGTCGATGCGCGGCGCATGATCCTCGAACATGGGCGGCTCGACATCTATGATTGATGCAAAGAACGCCTTGCAACGCAAGCTGGATGATGTCCGGGTCCGTCTGGAAGACCTCAAGGACATGCTGCTTGTGCGTATCGGCAAGCGCCGGAAGCGGCAAGGGCCAAGTCCCATTGTTCCCGATGGCAGCGTTACGGGCACCGCACTCGTCATTGTGATCGCCATCATGACCTTTCTGGCATGTCTGACGATGGGCGGTGTGACGCTCGTTCGCGCTTCGGCTGCAGCCTGGCAGAGCCAGATCGCACGCGAAGCTACGATCCAGATACGGCCTGTCGACGGACAGGACATGGAAAAGGCGCTGACCCAGGCGAGTGAGATCGCACGCGGTTTTGCTGGCGTCAAAGGCGCGAGCATTATCGATAAGGATGCGACTGCACGGCTGCTCGAACCATGGCTCGGCAGTGGCCTCAACATCGATGAATTGCCTGTGCCGCGCCTTGTCGTCGTTACCATCGATGAAAATGCACCGCCTGACTTTGAAACCATGCGCGCTGAAATCACGCGCGCCATGCCGGCTGCAACCTTCGACGACCATCGCACTTGGGTCGACAGGCTTGTCTCCATGGCGCATACGACGGTGTTCGTCGGGACCGGTGTTCTCTCGCTCGTGATCGCGGCGACGGTACTGACCGTGATCTTCGCCACGCGCGGCGCAATGTCGGGCAACGGCCACATTATCGAAGTGCTGCATTTCATCGGTGCGGAATCGAAATTCGTGGCGCGCGAGTTCGAATGGCATTTCTTCCGCACCGCCTTGAAGGGTGCGCTGTGCGGCGGTGCAGCCGCGATGCTGGTATTTCTGGTCTTTTCCTGGTGGGCGTCGAGCCATATGGCAACGCCTGAAGGTGATCAGGCGGCTGCCATGTTCGGCAATTTCGCTATCGGGCGCAGCGGCTATATCGGTGCTGCCGTCATCATCATTCTGGTCAGTTTCCTGACCATGCTGACCAGCCGCCTGACGGTGATCCGCCAGCTTGCAACCATGGACGGTCCGGGAGTGCGCTCCGAATGAAGACCTTTTCCGCCACGGGCGCTTTCAGGACGAGATTTTCATCCGCTTCTCCGACTTCTCGCCGCAATGCTGGCTATGATGGAAGGAGAGATGGTACGCGAATCCCGCCAGCGCTATCGGGCGGGCACCGGTCGAGTGACGATGCAGTGGCACAGAGGCAGACAGCAAACAGGCTCGCTACAGGCAATGTGGTCTGGCGCCGCCGCCGGAACGACGGTTCCCTCCAATCCTTTGCACTTGCATCCGGCAATTTCCTATGGTCTGTCATGATGCGCATGTTCAGACGTTTTCAGCCGGTTTCCATCGTTCTGTTTGTCATTCTTCTGGCGTTTCTCGTCGGCTTCGTTGCGTTCGGTGAAAAGGTCACCAGCATGCAGCCTCCCGCCATCGACGAGCCTGCCGATGCGATCATCGTTTTGACCGGTGGCCAGTCCAGAATCCAGGCTGCGGTCAATCTTCTGAAAGACAAGCGCGGAAAGCGGCTTCTGATCAGCGGCGTTCATCCATCGACCAACGAAAAGGTGCTGCAGCGCGCGACACATGCCGACCAGAGCCTGTTCGACTGCTGCGTCGATCTCGACCGGTCGGCGCTCAACACCATCGGCAATGCCGCGGAAAGTGAACGCTGGATTCGTACAAACAATTATCGCCGGGTGATCCTAGTCACCAATAATTATCATATTCCGCGCAGCACGCTGGAGATGTCCTATCTCATGAAGGATGTGGAATTCGTTCCCTATCCGGTGGTGAACGGGGAACGTCGCGAACACAGCTGGGTTGCCGAAGGCGACACGTTGCGCGTGCTGTTCATCGAATATGTGAAGTATCTGGGCGCCGTAGTGCGTGTGGGTGCAAGCGAGTTGTTTGGAACGCAGCCCCAGCAAAGCGCGACGGCGGCAAACTGATCTCGCGCACGGAATACGATTTCCTGATGGAAATGGCCGATCTTCCTGATATATCGGTGCCGTCACTTTCTGAAGAAAGTCCAGAATTCGCGCGTGATCGTTTGCCGGAACCCGGAAACGAAAACGCTTTAGCCAGGGTCTCCGCCGACTGATGCTTCTCTACCTGCGCTCAATCCTGTTCAATGCGGCGTTTTATATCTGCACACTTGTTCAGATGATCGTCTATACGCCCTTTTATTTCCTGTTGCCCCGCAAGAAGGCCTGGATCGTGCCGAAGCTGTGGGCACGGGTCAATCTCTGGCTTCAAAAGCATATCGTCGGCACGGACTGTGTCGTCGAGGGATTGGAGAACATTCCCGAAGGCGCCTATATATGCGCGCCGAAGCATCAATCTGCCTGGGATACTTATGCTTTCCTGCCCTATCTCGATGATCCGGTGCTGATCCTGAAGCGGGAACTGATGCGTATTCCGCTTTTCGGCTGGTATATCGCCAAGATGCAGATGATTCCGGTTGATCGGGGCTCCCGAGTCAAGGCGCTGCACTCCATCACCAAGGGCGCGGAAAGGGCGATTGCGGACGGCCGCCAGATCCTCATTTATCCCGAGGGAACGCGCCGTGCGCCGGGCGCTCCGCCGCAATACAAATACGGCATCGTTCATCTCTATGAGGCGCTCAATATTCCGGTTGTTCCGATTGCGCATAATGCGGGCCTCTACTGGCCACGCCGCAAGTTCCTGCGTTATCCCGGAACCGTTCGGGCCCGTATCCTGCCGCCCATTCCGCCGGGTTTGCCGAAAGAGGAATTCCTCAAGAGGTTGATCGAAACGACGGAAACCGCCTGCGACGAATTTCTGCTCGCCGCCAGCCGCGATCCAAATCCTCCCCCGATGCCGCCGACCGCCGTTCAACGACTGAACGAGCTCGGCGTTTAACCTTCACACCATGTTAACGGCCTGATCACGTTCAATTGCGTTGCGAGAACGACAATTCGCCGCGTTTTCTAGAACTTTCGTTTTTCTTGCGTGCAACCTTGAAACCCGTTATCAGAGCCCGACACGAAAGGACACATCATGAATATTGATGCCATCTCCATCGGCTCCAATCCTCCTGAAGACGTCAACGTCATCATTGAAGTGCCTGTCGGCGGCCAGCCGATCAAGTACGAGATGGACAAGAAGGCCGGCGCCCTCATCGTCGACCGCTTCCTCTACACGCCAATGACCTATCCGGGCAATTACGGCTTCGTGCCGCATACGCTTTCGGAAGATGGCGATCCGATCGACGTTCTCGTCTGCAACACCCGCCCGCTGGTTCCCGGCTGCGTGATCAATGTTCGCCCGATCGGCGTTCTGGTCATGGAAGACAATTCCGGCAAGGACGAGAAGATTATCGCCGTGCCGTCGCCGCACTTGACGCGCCGCTATGAGAAGATTCACGACTATACCGATATGCCGGAGATCACTCTGAAGCAGATCGCGCACTTCTTCGAACACTACAAGGATCTGGAACCCGGCAAGTGGGTGAAGATCGGTGACTGGGGTGACGAAGATTACGCACGCAAGTTCATCGTCGAAGCTATCGAACGCGCCAAGAACAAGTAAGCGGTAGCTTCTCGATCCGTCTAAACAAAAGCGCCCGGCAATGTCCGGGCGCTTTTGTATTTGTACTGATCGTTCGTTCGTGCCAGCTTCCGGCTCCCACTTTTCGGGAGGCCTTTTTAAAGGAAAAGCGGCAGCAGCGTCGTCCACATGAATTGGCGGATGAAGAAGATGATCAGCAGCAGTATGATCGGTGAAATATCGATGCCGCCCAGATTGGGCAGAAGATTGCGGATTGGCCGCAAGACGGGTTCCGTTACCTTATAGAGAAACTCCCCGATCGACGCCACGAACCGGTTGCCGGAATTGACGACATTGAACGCATAGAGCCATGAGAAAATGGCGCTCGCAATAATGATATAGGTATAGATATCAAGCGCCAGATCAATGGTGCGGAACAATGCGATCATGGGGGCCTCCTTGGCAATTGGCGGAGATGTAGCGGTTGCGTCGGTCAAGAACAAGGGCTCAGAACCTGAGCGCCGGAATTTTTGAGGAGCGTTGTGCCTGCTCGCAACTGCTTAAATCGTCGAATTCTGGTTGATATTGCGGTGGATTAGATCGTTGACGTGTTCCAGCCAGTGGTCGCGCACGCGCATATTGCGCAGATGCTGGAGCGTATTGGCGACATAATCCACATTGGCACCTGAATCGCCGCGGGCGGACGCGACGATTGCCGCCGCGTTCTCGGCTGAAAGCGAACCGGCATATTGGATGTGATGGCGGTCCGCTACATAGGTGACCGCATCGACACTGCGACCGTCGGCGAGACGCAGACGGAGATGCTTCTCGTGATAAACGTGGTTCGACATTTCACGTTCACGCAGATAGGTCATCACTTCGCCGGTCATGTCGCCGGGCACGCGAAAGGCGATGCCGAGGCACGAGCCGCCGGCATCCAATCCCAGCACCAGGCCGGGATGGTCCGGTGTTCCGCGGTGGACATGCGAATAGATGCAAAGGCTGCGCCTGTAGCCATAAAGACGTGCGCGGACCGTTTCCACATGCGCAAAGCCGGGTCGCCACATCAGCGATCCATAGCCGAAAACCCAGAAATCGTTCATTTGCCTGTCATCGAGAGCCGTGGCCATGGGGTGCCTATAAGAGCTGTTCCAAAAGGCGCCAGGCCGGTCTGCAAATCGCCTGCCGCTTTTGATCCAAGCTCTAATGATTAGAGCGCATCCCGAAAAGTGTGAAATGATTTTCGGAAAAGATGCCCGTCAAAACAGATAGGAAGAGCGTGAACCTCATTCAATCAGATTGAAACGCACTCTGACGCGTGTCGATTTCCACCAGTAATCATCGGATATCCCTCGATTTTTCTTCCTCTTCCCTTCACAAGGCACAATCCTGCCATAATATGGCCACCAGTCGAGAGGAGCACAATGTTGACGAGATTTCGGATCTGGTCCGAATCCGGCGCGGGCTCCTCGAAACAACTGACTGATAAATAAGGCTTTTGAAATGGCGCATACTGGAATGAACGCACCGAAAGCCAGAAAGCGTCCTATAACGCTCCTCGTCATTCTTGTTGTCCTGGTTGCTGGCTATACGGCGGGCTGGTTCTATATCGCAAACAAGCTTGAAGCACGAGCCAAGGCTGACATGGCCAGGCTTGCCGCTCAGGGTGTCGGCGTGAAATGCGAAGACCTGCGCATGGGCGGCTATCCGCTGCGCGTCAATGTCATCTGCGACAGTATTTCATGGCAGCGCCCCTCCGAAGGGATCTCGTTCCGCGCCGGGCGGTTTACCTCCGGCTCTCCTGTCTATGCACCGCGTTCCCTGTCGAATGACCTGGCGGGCCCCGCCTTCATCGAATTTCCGGGGCTGGCGCCGCTGGAAGTGAACTGGAGCAAATTTACTTCCAACACCCGGCTGGCGCGTCCTTTCCCGACCGAAATCGAACTGGCCGCGCGCGAAGTCGCGGTTGGTCTGCGCACGGAAACCACGACGACGGAGCCGCTCAGCACGCTCGAGCAGATGGATTTCCGCTTGAGCGAAGCGGATGGCATCCTGAAGCTCAATGGCCGCTTTGCCGGATTGAAGCTCGCGAAGGCGGCGATAGGCAATGCAACCAGCCCTGAAGTCGATGGCGTGGCAGATATTGATGTGTCCGATGCCGCAACACTGCTGGCGAGGAGCGACGCACCGTTTCATCAACGGCTGCGCGGGCATTCCGGCACTGTCAATCAGGCTTTCCTGTCCATGCCCAATGGAGCCATGGTTTCCGTTGCGGGACCGTTTTCCATCGATGCGGACGGGCTGATCAATGCGGATGTGAAGCTGACGCTGGTCAACCCGCAATCGCTGGCACAGGCGGGGCAGACGGTGTTTCCCGAGCAGGGCGGCAATATAGCCACCGTGCTGTTTGCTCTCTCGGCCATGCCGAAAGACGAAAACGGCAATCCCGTGATGGAAATTGCCGTTCGCAAGGGCAAGGTCAGCGCCGGATTCATTCCACTTGGACGGTTGCCCGCTCTTTAGGGGAGCAGGGGAAAAAGGCAGTAAGGGAGTAGGGCAGTTGTGCTGCCCTATGCGCGCGTCGCAGCCTGACGGCCAAAGTCCGGCGCATCAACTTCCTGTCCGGCATCAATGATGCCGCGCCGCACGGCGCGTGTGCGCGTGAAAAGGTCGAACAGTGCTTCACCGTCGCCCCAGCGGATCGAACGTTGCAGCGAGGCAAGGTCTTCCGAAAAACGCCCGAGCATTTCGAGGATCGCGTCCTTGTTGTGCAGGCACACGTCGCGCCACATTGTCGGGTCGGAGGCGGCCAGACGCGTGAAATCGCGGAAACCGGAAGCGGAGTATTTGATGACTTCCGATTTCGTCACCTGTTCCAGATCGCTGGCCGTACCGACGATATTGTAGGCGATGATATGCGGCAGATGCGAGACGATGGCCAGCACCAGATCGTGGTGCTGCGGGTCCATGCGATCAAGGCGCGAGCCGCAGGCGCTCCAGAAATCGCTCAGCTTTTCCAGCGCCGCTTCATCCGTATCGGGCAGGGGCGTCAGAATGCACCAGCGATTGGTGAAGAGTTCTGCAAAGCCCGCGTCCGGGCCGGAATATTCCGTTCCCGCCAGCGGGTGGCCGGGAATGAAGTGCACGGTGTCGGGCAATTCCGGCTGCATCTGGGCAATCACGGACGCCTTGGTGGAGCCAACGTCGGTTACGATGGCGCCGGGTTTGAGATTTGCAGCGATCTGGCGCGCGACGGTGCCTGACGAGCCGACCGGCACAGACACGATGACGAGATCGGCATCCTTGACGGCCTCAGCGCTATCCGTGGCGTAACTGTCGCCGAGCCCCAGTTCCTCGGCGCGCTTCAGCGTTTCGCTGCTGCGCGTGGCGATGGCGATGTGATCGGCAAGCTTCTCACGTCGAATGACGCGCGCGAGCGACGAACCGATAAGGCCGATGCCGACCAGGGCGATCTTGTTGAAATGGACCGTGGACATTGGTTTACTTCAAAAATTCGGTCAGGGCGGCGACGACGCCGCGATTGGCTTCTTCCGGTCCAACCGTAATGCGCAATGCATTCGGAAAGCCGTAACCGCCGACGCGACGCAGGATATAACCGCGTCTTGAAAGCCATTCGTCAGCCTTGTCCGCCGAATGCGCAGCATCTTCGGGAAAGTGGATCAGCAGGAAATTCGTGACCGAAGGTGTTACCCGAAGTCCGAGCTTTGTGAACTCCTCGGTCAGCCAGCCAAGCCATTTCTCATTGTAGGCGATCGACTTGTCGACATGGGCGCGGTCCCGGATAGCGGCAGCGCCTGCTGCAATGGCAGCCGAGTTCATGTTGAACGGTCCGCGAATGCGATTGACGGCATCGATGACGTGCAGGGGCGCATACATCCAGCCGATACGCAGGCCCGGCAGCCCATGGATTTTCGAGAAGGTGCGCGTCATGACGACATTCTCGTTGGAAGAAACGAGTTCAAGGCCTGCTTCGTAGTCGTTGCGGCGCACATATTCGGCATAGGCCGCATCGAGAACAAGAAGCACATGCTTGGGCAGTCCGGCATGAAGGCGACGGACTTCCTCGAAAGGAAGATAGGTCCCGGTCGGATTGCCCGGATTGGCGATGAAGACGATCTTCGTGCGCGGCGACAGGCCAGCCAGAATGGCGTCCACATCGATCCGCTCGTTCTTCTCCTTGACGGTGACCGGCGTTGCACCCGCACCCAGGGTCTGGATCTTATAAACCGCAAATCCGTGTTCGGTGATGATGGTTTCATCGCCCGGAGCAAGATAGGTCTGGCAGAGCAGCCCAAGCAGTTCGTCGGAGCCGTTGCCGCACATGATATTCGCTAAATTGAGCGCCTGCGTTTCGGCAATCGCCTGCCGCAGAGCCAGCGCCTGCCCGTCGGGATAAAGCTCCAGTTTTTCGCCTGCGCGTCGATAGGCTTCCACGGCATGCGGGCTCGGACCGATCGGCGTTTCGTTGGACGAGAGCTTATAGACCTTGGCGACGCCTTCCACATGTTCCTTGCCGGGTACGTAGGCCGCGATGTCGAGCAGGCCTGCCTTGGGCTGGGGACGGGTAAGGTTCTGCGTATCGGTCATGATTTTGGCTCCGCCAAAAGGTCAATGTTAAAGGTCTGATGGGGGCATATCCCGCCATTGCGTTCAAGTCGAGAAAAACCTTGGCCGATAATACTTGTCGGCTGCAGCAACTGTACGTTTTTGCGGGGCTTGGTGCGTAAATGTCCTAGTTTGCGTTGGAATCCGAAATTCGACGGCACACTAGTTTTTGCGATCTGTCTTGCCGGTTCCTGCCGGTACCTTCCGCAACCCGCCGACAGGTGTTCCTTGCGGCGCAAGAACCGGAACGAAAACACGGCGCGACGAGCGCTGGGCAACCGGCAGTCCCTGATAAAGCCGCTTCTGTGCTTCCACCACCAGAACGCCGGAAAAGACCGGCCACAGCCGCCGCCCCATGCCTTCGAGCGCGAGACAGGGCCGCATCATCCATCGCCGCGTGGCGGGAGGGAAGTGCAGCGCGTCACTCACAGTGCTGACGGTGAAATTCGCCTCGCGCAGCAAGGTCGTCAGCTGGGTACGGCTATAGGGGCGCCCGCTACCGAAGGGCGTATGCTCGAAGCGGGCCCAGAGACCCCGCCGGTTCGGCACCACGATAACGAGCCGCCCATTGGGCGCGAGAACGCGCCACATCTCCTTCAGCGTTTCCGTCGGGTTCTCCGCATATTCCAGCGCATGCACCATGAGCACGCGATCAATCGAAGAATCGGGCAGCGGCAGTTCCTCGTCGAAAACGAGCGCTGTCGCCGGCTTTTCCACAGACGGCCAGGCGACGGCTCCCTGACCGGCAGGCATGAAGGCAAAGGTCCGCTCCGTATCGGCGCTGAAACGGTCGAGATAGGGCAGGCTGTAGCCCATGCCGACAAGCCGCTCTCCCGGCACACGATCCCATAGCCCGGCAAGCGCCATACGGATGGCGCGTTCCGCGAGATGGCCCAGAGTGGTATCGTAAAATGATCGCAGTTCGATGATGTCCGGATGCATGGAAGCCACGCTATATGAAATCTCGACGTTGGGAAATGGAGAAGCCGGAGCATCTTCAAGTGGTGGGGTGCAATTTCCTCAAACCATGGTATAGAGCGGCCTTTCCGGCGCCTTTATGCGTCGCCCAAGTCTGCGCGTAAGCGAACGATCAGGAGAAGCAGCAGATGCCCGAAGTCGGCGGCAAGACAATCGAAGTTCTCTTTAGTCCGGATGAGATTGCAGGCCGCAATCTTGAGCTTGCCAAGGCCATCGCTGAACGCAAGTTCCACAATCTGCTGACGATTTCGATCCTGAAAGGGTCCTTCATCTTTGCAGCCGACCTCATTCGGGCAATGCATGATGCGGGTGTGGAACCCGATGTGGAATTCATCACCGTTTCGAGCTACGGCAAGGGGACGACAAGCACGGAAGTTCGTCTGCTGCGCGATATCGACAGTGACGTGCGCGACCGCGATGTGCTTCTGATCGACGATATTCTGGAATCCGGCAAGACGCTGAAGTTCGTCCGCGAACTGATGCTGGAACGCGGAGCCCGCAGCGTCAGTATCGCCGTTCTTCTCGACAAGAGCGTGCGCCGCAAGGTCGATCTCGACGCCGATTTCGTGGCTTTCGAATGCCCGGATTATTTTGTCGTCGGCTATGGCATGGACGTGGGGCACGCTTTCCGCCAGTTGCCTTATGTCGGTCGGGTGATGGAATAGAGCCTGTTTCTCAATCGAATTTCAACAGGCGCTGCAGATATTCCTTTTCCATCTGCGGCGTCAGCGCATTACCGAGCTTGCGGCGGATTTCATCGAGAATTTCACGCGCGCGCTGAATATCGATTTCGCCGGGAATTTTGACGTCATCGTTAAGGCTGTCTCCGGTACCCTGCTGCCGTCCGAGTGGATCGCGGCCCCTGCTGCCGTTGGCTCCGCTTTGTCCCTGTCCGTCCTGACCCATGGCCTGCTGCATCTTCTGCATCATGTCGTGCCCACCGCGACGCAGCGCGTCAAGCGCACTGCCTTGCTGGTCATTTGCTTCCGCGCCTTCGCTGCGGCCCAGCGCGTCCGTTGCATTGCCCATTGATTTTCCGGCATCCGAAAAATCCTTGCCAGGTTCGATGCCCATGCCTTTCAGATCGTCCATCAGCTTCTGCAGATCGGACTGGAGGTCCTTCTGCTGCTGTTGCAGCTTGCGCATGGCTTCCGCCATATCGGGCGGAACATCGCCCTTCCCACCCTGGCCTTGTCCGTTTTCGGTTTCACCGCCCATGGAACCATCATCACCCGGGAACATGTTGTCGCCGAATTCGCCTTCACCGTCGCTGCCGCCGAACTGACGCTGCATTTTCTGATCGAGGTCGAAGGTCTCGTTCATGGTCTTTTGCTGGCGCTGCATCAATTCGCCAAGCTTGTTCATCTGCTGCTGCATCTGGCCCTGCTGGCCTTGCCCTTGACCTTGCTGACCCTGCTGCGCCTGCCCCATCTGCAGGTTGTTCATCAGGTTCTGCAATTGCGACAGCAGTTCTTGCGCCTGATCACGTGAGCCCTGACGCGCTAGATTTTCAATCTGGTCCATCATGCGCTGTAGATCTTTTTCCGTGAGCATCCGCGCATTTGGATCCGGTGCGGCCCGGCGGGCATTCGGATTCTGCTGCTGGCGCTGGGCGAACTCCCGCAGGAAGTCCTGCATCGCCTTGCGCAGCTCTGCTGACAGCTTTTCGATCTCCTCCTGCGAGGCGCCGTTCTGCAGAGCGTTCTTCAGGGCTTCCTGTGCTTGCCGCAGGCGTTTTTCGGCGGCGGACAGATTGCCGTCCTCGATACCGAGTGCGACCTGCCACATATAATCCGCCGCATCACGCAAGTCGTCATCGCTTCTGGCAAGCCGCAGACGTGTGCCAATCGTGACCAGTCCCAGATAATGGGCGGCATTCTTGATGGTTTCTTTCGGACGGAGAGTTATTGCCGACAGCATGTCGAGCACATGGTCGCGCTGCGTCGCGTCAAGCGCCAGAATACGGCGCTGCTCCGCGACAGCACGGGCAAGGGGATTGCTGAAAGGGCGCTCCGGCAAGGTGATAACCTTGGTTTCGCTGCGGCCCGTTTGCCCTGCTGCATCGGTTACAACCAGCGTGAGCGCAACCTTTTCGCCGGCCCAAGGGTGCTCGGTCAGGTCCTTCGAAGTGGTGGCGTCCTTTACGCCGCGACGCGGCAAAGCAAGCGGCAGTTCCGGCGCGTCGTAAAGCGGCGCGGCTTCCTCATCCTCATCGTTGTTGAGCGGGATGATCTCACCTTCGGCCTTAACCGGCGCATAGTCGTCATCGATCTGGTAGGAGAGCTGCAATGTGCCATTCAACGCTCGCCCCGGCTCTTTTGTGAAGCGGATCGTCGGCGGGTTGTCTGGAGTAACGGAAAACTTCCAGCGGGCATCGGTGCCGGAAAGCGCCAGAGTTTCGTCCTGCTGCAGATCATAGCGGAAATTGCGACTGCCATCGACGACAGCCTGTTCTGCAGGGGCCTTCTGGTCTTCCCCGGCGTTTACCGGCTGCACGTCGCGGCGCTCGCCTTTCGCATCGGTCGCGGTGAGCCGTTCAGAGCCGCCGCCAATCACCCGGACCGAAAGAATGCTGCCTTGCGGCACGTTGATTGCTGCCTCCACGCCTTCGTTCGTGGCGGTCAGGAACACGGGAGCGCGACCGGTGTAGCGCGGTGGCGTCACCCATGCATCGATGCGCGCAACGGCAGTGCCATCGCCCGGACGGATATGAAAGGCATCGGCTAGGCGGCCGCTGTTCGGACTGAAACTATAAGCGAAAGCAGTTACGAAAAGGAGGGCGACCGCCGCTCGAACGCCAAGAGGGTCGTGTTCGGGGACCCGTGTGTAAGGCAGGCCGGATTGCAGGTTTTTCAGCCGGTCCGCCATGCGGCGCTGGTGTTCGCGCCATAAGGCCACGGCAAATGGATCATGTTCTCCGGTTGCCATATGGCCCGTCTGCACTGCGAGCGGTTCGTGAACAAGGCCGTTGATCGCCTCGATACGGCTTGTAATGTCACTTTCGGTCGGGGCTCGAAACCTGAACGGCAGATAGATCGATATGAGGCCGGCAAGCCCGAAAAGCGCCAGAACGCCAAAATGCAGCCACCGCGGCATCATGCCAAACAGGCCAAACCAGCCGAGGCTGAGAAACAGGCCGATCAGAAGTATCAGCGGCAGGATGAGCGGCCAGAACCGCTCGAAGCTGATTGAGAGAAAGGCGCGCAGACGTAACCGGCGGAGGCTGGCGCCGTCGCCCGAAAACAGCCGCAGAAAAGCATCTCGCGCAAGGCGCGGCCTGTCTTTCCTGTCGTTGCTACGGTCCGTCATCTGGGCTTTCTGGCGTGTATCACGTTTTCATCTTGCAACAGGATAACACGCATCATGGCAAAGGCGAGGCTTTGCCATGATAATTGTATTCGCGGGATTATAACCACTCGGGCACGGAATCGAGCGCGAGCAGTTCTTCATAAGTTCGGCGCGGGCGCACGACGTGATAGCGGTCGCCATCCACCAGCACTTCCGGAATAAGCAGCCGACTGTTGTAAGTGCTGGAGAGCACGGCGCCATAAGCGCCCGTGGTGCAGACGGCAATCAGGTCGCCGGGCGCCGGTTTGGCCACTTCCCGGTCGAGGCCCAGATAATCGCCGGTTTCACAGACCGGGCCAACGAAATCGGCGCGGATACGCGGCGCATCGTCTTTCGGCAGGGTGACCGGCTTGATGTCGTGGAACGCATCGTAAAGGGTGGGACGAATCAAATCGTTCATCGCCGCATCGACGATGACGAAGTTCTTGGCATCGCCTTCCTTCACGAAGATCACTTCCGTCACCAGAAGTCCTGCATTGCCGACAATCAGGCGGCCCGGTTCGAACACGGTCTTGAGACCGAGCGGCTTGATATGCCTGGCGACGATTTCAGCATAAGCCACGGGCAAAGGTGGCGGCGTATTGTCGGTGCGATAAGGAATGCCCAATCCGCCGCCAACGTCGACGTGGCGGATATTGTGGCCGTCGGCCTGCAATTCCTTGACCAGTTGCGCCATCAGTGCAAACGCATCGTCGAATGGTTCCAGGTCGATGATCTGGCTGCCGATATGCATATCGATGCCGACCACGTCGAGACCGGGGAGGCTTGCTGCACGGGCATAGGCTTCCCGCGCCTTGACGCGGGGAATGCCGAACTTGTTCTCGGACTTGCCGGTCGAAATCTTGGCGTGGGTCTTGGCATCCACATCAGGGTTGATACGCAGCGATACGGATGCAACCTTGCCTGCCCTGACGGCGCGGGCCGAAAGAATTTCGAGTTCCGGTTCGGATTCCACGTTGAAGCAATAAATGCCAGCTTCCAACGCAAAATCCATTTCGTGCGGCGTCTTGCCTACGCCGGAAAACACGATCTTGTTTGCCGGGATGCCTGCCGCAAGCGCACGGCGAATCTCGCCCTCCGAAACGGTGTCGGCACCCGCGCCCAGCTTGGCCAGCGTTTTCAGGACGGCCTGGTTGGAATTGGCTTTCAGCGCATAGGTAACGAGCGTTTCCATACCGGCGAAGGCTTCGCTGAACACGCGGAAATGGCGCTCCACGGTCGCGCGGGAATAGACGTAAAACGGCGTACCGACGGCCTGTGCGATTTCAGGCAGGCTGATATTTTCGGCGTGAACGACGCCGTTGCGATATTCGAAATGGTTCACAGAAAAGGCCCTACAGCGGAAACTTACAACAGCTTGTCGAGGATGATCGGCTTGTCTTCTTTCGGTTTCGGCTTGGTGTGACCCTGTTCGTCGGTCACGACGGCAGATGGCGGCGGCTCAAGCGGGCCCTTGCGGCCGCAAGCGGCAAGCGTGGCCGCAAGGGCGGCGATCAGAAGCACGGAAGAAATGGCGGAGCGGCCTGTCATCAGCTTTGGTTCCCGAAATAAAATCTGTTGGCGCTAGCTGTAACGCAAAATTTCCAAGAGTGGAATCATCCGTTGACTGGATGATTCCACATGACGTCATGTTGATCGACTATCAGGCCCTGGTAATGCGCTTCTTCCAGTAACGGATCTGGCGGCGCACTTCCTGCGGGGCCGTGCCGCCGAAGGACTGGCGGCTCTTTACCGATTTTTCGACTGTCAGGTAGCCGAAAACGGCATCGGTGATACCCGGATGGATCGATTGCAGTTCCTCCAGCGACAGCTTCGACAGATCGACCTTGCGGCTTTCGGCCAGAGCGACGGCGCGACCGGTCACATGATGGGCCTCGCGGAAGGGAAGTCCCAATTCGCGCACCAGCCAGTCGGCGAGATCGGTCGCAGTGGAATAGCCGGAACCTGCCGCCTTCTTCATCGAGGCCACATTAATCGTCAGGTCGCGCACCATGCCAGCCAAGGCCGCAATGGCGAGTTCCAGATTTTCGGCAGCGTCGAAGACCTGTTCCTTGTCTTCCTGCATGTCCTTGGAATAGGCGAGCGGCAGCCCCTTCATGATGGTCAGAAGTGCAACCAGCGATCCGTTGATGCGGCCCGTCTTGGCGCGAACCAGTTCGGCGGCATCCGGGTTCTTCTTCTGCGGCATGATGGACGAGCCGGTCGAAAAGGCGTCCGAAAGCCGCACGAAATTGAACTGCGGTGTGGACCAGATGACGATCTCTTCGGCCAGCCGCGACAGATGGCCGGCGCAGATCGCGGCAAGCGACAGGAATTCCAGCGCGTAGTCACGGTCGGAAACGCTGTCGAGCGAATTGCGGGTCGGCTCACGAAAGCCGAGCGCCTTGGCGGTCATATGACGGTCGATCGGGAAGCCCGTGCCTGCAAGGGCTGCTGCGCCCAAAGGCGATTCGTCCATGCGCTCGATGGCATCGCGCACGCGCGACAGGTCGCGGCCGAACATTTCCACATAGGCCATGCAGTGATGGCCGAAGGTGACGGGCTGCGCGGTCTGGAGATGGGTGAAACCCGGCATCACGGTGGCGGCGTGTTCTTCGGCGCGCTCCAGGAATGCTTCGATCAGGTTCTTGAGCGCGGCGGCGGTCTTTTCCAGTTCCCGCTTGACCCAGAGGCGGAAGTCAACGGCCACCTGATCGTTGCGCGAGCGGGCGGTGTGGAGACGTCCGGCGGAAGGGCCGATCAGTTCGGCAAGCCGCGCTTCGATATTCATGTGAATGTCTTCGAGCTTGCGCGAGAATGTGAACTTGCCTTCCTCGATTTCCTTGAGAATGGTTTTCAGGCCATCTTCGATCTGGCGATGGTCTTCCGCCGCAATAATGCCCGTCTTTGCCAGCATGGCTGCATGGGCAAGCGAGCCCTGAATATCCTGCGCATAGAGCTTGCGGTCGAAGCCGATCGATGCATTGATCTCTTCCATGATCGCATCCGGGCCTGAGGCAAAACGGCCGCCCCACATCTGGTTGCTTGATTTTTGTTCGCTCATGCTCATATGCCCCGAGTGACGATTTGGCGGAATATTGGAAAGAAGTAACGCGACATGGCAGAAGACAACGAAAAGGCGAATTCCGAACAGCAGACGAAATCGGGAAATCGCAAGATCGTCCTTCTTGCCGCCCTTGCCGGTGTCATTGCCGGTATCGTGGCGGTATACGTGATGGAGCGGCCTTCTGGCAATGTCGTTGACCAGAATGTTTCAGCGAATGTTGCAGCCGAAAGCGACGAAGCATCGGCGCAGTGCGCTCTTAAAGCTGATGCGCTGAAGGCGCTGGATGCAGCTGCGACCGGCGGCGTGGCAGCCATGCGCGCTGCCGAAAAGCCGATTTCCGTCTCGCATATCGCCTTTACCGGCCCGGACGGCAAACAGATGACGCTCGGCGACTACAAGGGCAAGACGCTGCTGGTCAATCTGTGGGCGACGTGGTGCGCTCCCTGCCGTGAGGAAATGCCCGCTCTCGACAAGTTGCAGGGCGAGAAAGGCGGTAGCGATTTCGACGTTGTCGCCATCAACATCGATACCGGCTCCGACGACAAGCCCAAGGGCTTTCTCAATGAAATCGGCATCAACAACCTGACCTTGCACCGGGATGCTTCCATGTCGAGCTTCAACGAATTGAAGCGCAAGAACCTGGCTTTTGGCCTTCCCGTAACCCTGCTCGTAGACAAGGATGGCTGTCAGATCGCATCCATGAACGGCCCTGCGCCGTGGGACAGCCCGGAAGCCAAAAAACTCATCGAAGCGGCTAAAAATCTTTAGTCTCGACAAAAGCGAAATGCGGTGGCTTTCTTTCCTGTGAGGGAAGGAGACCATCCATGAGCTTTGAAGTCTGGCTCGCATTTTCCGCCGCATCCATCGTGCTTCTGGTAATACCGGGCCCGACCGTATTGCTCGTCGTATCCTACGCTCTGGGACAGGGGTGGAAGGCGGCTTTTCCGATGGCGGTCGGTGTCGCGCTGGGCGACTTTACAGCGATGACGCTTTCCATGCTTGGCGTGGGCGCGCTGCTGGCGGCATCGGCAACCGTGTTCACCGCAGTCAAATGGGCGGGTGCGGCCTATCTGGTCTGGCTCGGCATAAAGCTGTTCCGGGCTGGTGGTGCCCTTCATGCAAGCGCCCGGCATGACAAGGTGCATCCGGTGCGGATGCTGGTTCATGCATGGCTGGTGACGGCGCTCAACCCGAAGAGCATTACATTTTTTGTGGCTTTTCTTCCGCAGTTCCTGAGCCCGCACCGGGATTTCCTGACCCAGATGCTGGTTTTCGAAAGCACGTTCCTCGTGCTCGCTTTTCTCAATGCCTTTGCTTATGCGCTTCTGGCAACCCGCGCGCGCGGCTTCTTTTCGAGCGAACGGGCGCTGCGCATCTTCAATCGTGCGGGCGGAACTTTGCTGATCGGCGCGGGTGTCGCCACTGCCTCAATGCGGTCAGCCTGAGACAAAACCGGCTCGTTTCAGCCGAATGATGGCAAGGTCCAGCGCCGAGAGGAATGCAGAGCGATCTTTCGGTGAAAAGGGGGCGGGGCCGCCGGTGACTTCGCCTGCGGAACGCAGGCTGTCCATCAGGTTGCGCGTCGCCAGCGTGTTGCCGATGGTGCTCTGGGTATGAACGCGCCCGTTCGGTGCAATTACCGAGGCACCTTTTTCGAGCGAGCGGCTGGCCAGAGGAATGTCGGCGGTAATCACGATGGCGCCCGGACGGGAATTTTCGGCGATCCAGTCGTCGGCAGCGTCCAGCTTGTCCGATACGATGACGCGTTCCACGCGCTCCGCATCGCGCGGGATGGCAATGAAACTGTTGGCCACCAGCATGACGGGAAGATTGTGCCGTTCCGCCACACGATAGATTTCAGCCTTCACCGGGCAGGCGTCTGCATCGACAAAAATGTGGATCGTTTCGGGTTGCGTGTTCATGCTGCTTCATAAAATGGGAGCGGCTGTTTGGCAAATTCAACGCTGCGATCAGTTTTATGCGATAGGGGATCGGCGAAATACGGTATAAGGCGGGCCGCAAAAGTGAGAGTTCCGCCATGGCCGCCCGTTTCTTCCCCATCATGTTCGTCCTGCTTTGGGCCACCGGTTTCATCGGCGCGGGGCTTTCCATGCCTTATGCCGAACCGTTCACCTTCATGGCGGTGCGTTTTTCCATTGCAGCCCTCATCATGACGCTCTGGGCGCTGGCAAGCCGGAGCATCTGGCCCAAGGGAGATGTTCTTCTCCATGCGGCGATTGCCGGATGTCTCATCCACGGCGTTTATCTCTCCGCCTTGTTCTGGGCCGTTCACCACGGTCTGCCTGCGGGAATGTCGGGTCTGGTGGCAGGTCTTCAGCCGATGTTGACCACGCTGATCGCCGCCATTCTTTTGGGCGAACGGGCGAGCGGGCGGCAATGGGCCGGGCTTCTCATCGGCTTCATCGGCGTGGCGATGGTTGTATGGCCGAAATTTTCGGCGGGCAGCGGCGTCGATCCCAAAAGCCTTGCGGCGGCTTTCGTGGCCGTGCTGGCGATCAGCACCGGCACGGTCTGGCAGAAACGTTTCGGCACGGCGGGAGATCTCAAGGCCGGGACAGCCGTTCAATACATCGCTGCGGCCATTCTCACCGCTGTGTGTGCGTTTGCCTTCGAGACGCGTGTCATGATCTGGTCGCCATCGCTGATCTTTGCGCTGGTCTGGCTGACGCTTGCCATTTCCATCGGGGCGATTCTGGCACTTCTGGTCATGATACGCGAAGGCGCAATGTCGAAAGTTGCCTCGCTGTTTTATCTCGTCCCGGGCACGGCCGCGATCATGGCCTATCTGATTTTCGGCGAAACGCTGTCGGCGATCCAGATTGCGGGTATGGTGGTGACGACGCTCGGCGTTGCGCTGACGACTTTACGTCGAGCATGATGCCGAAAAGTGGGAGCTGGTTTTCGGACCGGATCATGCGCTGATTTTTATGAGTTAAGCTCGGGCTGTTGCTCTCGCTTGCGGAAAATCATGATGGCGGCGTTTATTTCCGCGCCGATGATGAAAATTGCCGACAGCATGTAGAGAAAGACGATCGCCACCATGATCGAGGCCAGACCGGCATAGGTCGTCACGTAATTGGCAAAGGTTTCCAGATATTTGGCAAAGGCCATCGCAGCGGCAAGCCAGGCGATGAGCGTGACCAGTATGCCCGGCAGGATGTCGCCGAGGCTGCGTCGCCCGGCGGGAAGCCAGATGTGTACCATGAACAGCGCCAGAACCAGAACCGCCACCGCTACCGTATAGCGCCAGAAGGCGATGGTGCCTGTGAACGGGGCTATGTCAGGAAACCATTGTTCGGCAATACGCACGGCAAGCGGCGCCAGAACCAGCAGGAAGCTGATGGCCATCAGGCTCAGCGTGCCGACCAGAACGAAGCCGAGACTTTGCAGGCGGCAGAAAATGATCGAACGCTGGTCTGTCACCCGATAGGCTCGGTTAAGCGCGATGCGCAGCGCCTCGACGCCGTTGGAGGCAAAATAGGCGGCCGCGATGACGCTGAGGGTCAGAAGCCCGCTGCGTTGGACGGTCAGCACGTTCATCACCTCGTTGGCGATGGGAGCGGCGATGTTCGACGGCCACATGTCGAAGATGACATGCACCGCCGTATCGGCAAATTCCTTGGTGCCGAGAAAGCTCGCAAGCGTCGTGGCGAAGATGAGGAACGGAAACAGCGCCATCAGGCCGGAAAGCGCAATGTGGCTGGCGAAAGCCCAACCGTCGTCCGAACTGAAATGACCAATGACGTCCCAGGTGATCTGACGGAGAAAACGTCTGATTTTTCGCATCCGCAGATTTGTCCCCAAAGTCGCGATTGGCGTCTGAAACGCGTTCAGCCGATGTTTCAAGGCCTTAAATCTAGCATCGGTCCGCGGATTGCAAGGGCAGGCCCCGTTTTAAACCGGGCACGAATCAAGCAATCTTGGCAAAACGGCAGCGGGAAACGAACATATGGCTCCGGCACGATCCGGTCAGAACCGACAGCGCAGCATCATCATTACCGGTTGCTCCTCCGGGATCGGCGCCTATTGCGCGGAAGCGCTGAAGAGCCAAGGCTGGCGCGTCTTTGCGACCGCCCGCAAGGATGCGGATATCGGAGCGCTCCGGGCAAAGGGCATTGAGGCGCATTACCTCGATTATACGCAGCCGCAGACGATCGCGAACCTGGTCGACGGGGTGCTGCGTCAGACTGACGGCACGCTTGATGCGCTGTTCAACAATGGCGCTTATGCACAGCCCGGCGCGATAGAGGACTTGCCGGTCGAAGCCTTGCGCCAGCAATTCGAAGCCAATTTCTTCGGCTGGCATGATTTGACCCGCCGCGTGATTCCCGTCATGCGCCGGCAAGGGCACGGGCGCATCGTTCATTGCTCATCGATTCTGGGACTGGTGCCCATGAAATGGCGAGGCGCTTATGTGGCGTCCAAATTTGCGCTTGAAGGGCTGATGCTTGCGCAACGCATGGAATTGGAAGGTTCCGGTATCGATGTGTCGCTGATCGAGCCCGGTCCGATTGCGTCGCGCTTTACCTACAATGCCGCCAGCCATGCGGAAGCCAATATCGATATGGAGGCGTCTGTTCATCGCGAGCTTTACCAGCGCCAGATGGCGAAATTGAAAAGTGGCGGCACAAAATCCAAGAACAAGCTTGGACCGGAAGCCGTCTATGCTGTACTGCTTCATGCATTGGAGGCGCCGCGTCCCCGACCGCATTACGTGGTGACGAGACCGGCGAAACTTGGTTCACTGGCGCGGCGCCTGATGCCTGCACGCTGGCTTTACCGAATGCTGTCCGACCAGTCATGAGGTCCGGAACAGTGCGCATGGGAAGGAAATGAAATGGACGTTCTGTTCAAGGGCGCGGCAATGGTGGCCATGTTTGCGGTGGCTGTCGTTCTGATCATCGGCCTGCGCAACATGATGCGCGGCGGCGACGCCAATTTTTCCAACAAGATGATGCAGCTGCGTGTTTTCCTGCAGTTCATCGCCATAGTCCTGATCGTGGGGGCGATCTATTACGCCCGCGTGAAAAACGGTCAGTAAGGCATGGTCAAGCTCAACAAGATCTATACCCGTACAGGCGACAAGGGCACAACAGGACTTGCCAGCGGGCCGCGCCGGCTGAAGTCGGACCTGCGCGTCGAAGCCTATGGCACTGTGGATGAAACCAATGCCTGCATCGGCATGGCACGCCTCCATACAGGCGGTGAAAACAATCCTCATGCACAGATCGATGCCATGCTGGCACGCATCCAGAACGATCTTTTCGACCTTGGCGCTGATCTGTCGACGCCGGATGACGGGAAACCGCTCGCCTACGAACCGCTGCGTATCGTCGCTTCGCAGGTCGCGCGTCTGGAAGCGGACATTGATCTCCTCAATGCCGATCTGCAGCCGCTCCGCTCATTCATTCTCCCTGGTGGGTCGGCTGCATCTGCCGCATTGCACCTTGCCCGCACGATCTCACGCCGGGCCGAGCGGCTGATGGTTGCGCTTGCCCGCGTCGAAGGTGAAGTCGTCTCGGCGGAGGCTTTGCAATATATCAACCGCGTTTCCGATTTCCTGTTCGTGGCGTCGCGAACCGTCAATGATAATGGCGCGCAGGATGTTCTCTGGGTGCCGGGCGCGAACCGCTAGTCTAAACTCCCCGTTTGTTGCCCCAGATCAGCACGTGGAGCTGGGGCAGGACATGCGCTTCGTACCAGCCATCCGCGATCACCTTTTCCACCAGCCATTCCATCCGCCGCATAATGCCGTCGATGTCTATTGCAGCGTCGTTCGCTTCGGGCGGTGGCGGAGTGTGATTACCGGGCTGGAGATAGACGGGCAGGTGAGGATGCCGATTGGCCACTTCTTTGGCAAAGGCGTAGTCGGCGTCATCAAAGATCACGAATTTCAGCACCGTTCGCGGCGTATTGCCCGCAGCCTCGATACATGCGGCCAGCGCATCGAAATCGGTATCCATGGCGCTTGAAGGCGGCTTCGGGCTCAATACCAGCGTGTCGAGGGCTGAAAACCAGCCTTGTACAACCGACCCTTGCGTTTCCAGCGCAAAGCGATAGCCGTGTTTCCTGCCGTGCTCGATCAAGGGTCCTAGCGGCTGGATGGCCGGATTGCCACCCGAAAGTGACACTGTAAGGGGCTTATTTCGGGAAAGTGCCGTCACTTCATCCCAAATCGCCTCGACGCTCATTGTCTTCCATTCATGACGAAAACGGCTCTCGACGGCATGCAGGCTGTCGCACCATGCGCAGCGATAATCGCAGCCGCCGGTTCGCACGAATACCGTCGGCTCGCCGATGAGTACACCTTCGCCCTGTATCGTGGGACCGAAAATTTCCGCGATCCGTATCCGCGTCACGGTCGGTACTCGGCCCATGTCTTGGGCGTTTCGCTGACCCGCACGGCGGATATTTCCGGCCAGCGCGCGTGGCACCATTCAAAAAAGTGCCTAGCGAGGGTTTCAGCCGTGCTCTGATCATGGCCCAGAACGTCGTTCAGATGGCGATGGTCAAAACAATCGTCGATATAGCGCTTGAACGGCGCCAGCTCATGATAGTCGCGAACAAAGCCGTGCTCGTTGAGATCGGAAGCCGAGAGTTCGACCTCAACGATATAGTTGTGCCCGTGCAGGCGGGCGCATTGATGGTCTTCCGGCAGGCCGGTCAACTGATGCGATGCGGAGAAATGAAATTCCTTGGTAATGCGAAACATCAGACGCTCCGCTTCTCGATTGCCGCACGCCAGAAATCGGCATCCTCATACAGCGTCGGGTCTTCGATGCCTGCCAGATGGAAAGCCTCGCGCCGCTCGACACAGGTGCCACAGCGTCCGCAATGATGTTCGCCACCCTTGTAGCAGGACCACGTTGCGGCAAAGGGCGTGCCATATTTTGCGCCATCGATAACGATGTCGGCTTTTGAAACGTGCACATAAGGCGCGAGCAGTTTTATGTCGGCATAGCCGTCCAGTGCATGGTTCTGCATGGTCTGGAAAGCATCAATAAAACCTGGGCGGCAGTCGGGATAGATGAAATGATCACCGCCATGGACGGCGAGCGCCACAGCGTCGGCCTTTTGCGCGGCGGCCACACCAAAGGCAATCGCCAGCATGATTGCATTGCGGTTCGGCACGACGGTGATCTTCATCGTTTCTTCGGCGTAATGCCCGTCGGGAACATCGACATCGTCGGTGAGGGCGGAGCCGGTAAGGCTCGCGCCGATAGTCCGTATGTCGATGATCTGATGGGGAGCGCCGAGCCTTTCGGCACAGGCTTTGGCCGAATCCAGTTCCTTCCTGTGGCGTTGGCCATAGTCGAAGGAGAGGAGGGCTGTGAGTTGATGTTCGCCTGCTATTCTATAAGCAAGCGACACGGAGTCGAGTCCGCCGGAGCAGACGACGAGCGTTTTCATAAGTCAGGGTTCCTTGTTTTGACCGGGTAGGCTGCGACCGGATTGCGAGGCGTTACCTAAAGCATGCTGCATCGCTTGTAAACGACACGAAAAAGGGGAGGCGTCGGGTTGCTCGGATTCGGAATGACCTGTTGTCAGAATAAATTGATTTTAATCGATATAGCGGCCTGTGCCTGATTGACGTGCACGTCAACCGTCTTTAGGTTTCGTGCCGGTTCCCGGCGGAGAGGCAGCGCATTTGCGTCACTACCCAGTTTTGCGCCGGTGCCGCTTTCATGTCGGATTTTGACATGCGGGTGGGAGTTCACGGCGGCATAGTCGTGCTGCAGAAGTCATTGAAGAGGTAATCGCGGATGAAAGTCCTTGTCGCAGTGAAACGGGTTGTCGATTACAACGTGAAGATCCGTGTAAAGGGAGACGGTTCGGGGGTTGAGCTTTCGAACGTGAAGATGTCGATGAACCCTTTTGACGAGATCGCGGTTGAAGAGGCGATCCGTCTGAAGGAAGCGGGCAAGGTGACGGAGATCGTCGCGGTTTCGGTTGGCCCGGCACAGGCGCAGGAAACGCTGCGCACGGCACTTGCCATGGGTGCGGATCGCGCGATCCTGGTCAAGACCGACGAGACGGTCGAGCCGCTTGGCGTTGCCAAGGTCTTGAAGGGCGTGGTTGAAGCGGAAAAGCCGGACCTGGTCTTTCTCGGCAAACAGGCAATCGACGATGATTCCAACCAGACCGGCCAGATGCTGTCGGCGCTCCTCAACTGGAGCCAGGCAACCTTTGCCTCGAAGGTGGAGCTGGGCGATGGTTCGGCCAAGGTAACGCGTGAAGTCGATGGCGGTCTCCAGACCATCGATGTGAAGCTTCCGGCGATCGTCACGGTCGATCTTCGCTTGAACCAGCCGCGCTATGCATCGCTGCCCAACATCATGAAGGCCAAGAAGAAGCCGCTCGACGAAAAGTCGCCTGCCGATTTCGGCGCCGATATTGCGCCGCGTCTGAAGGTTCTGAAGACGGAAGAGCCGGGCGGCCGCAAGGCTGGCGTCAAGGTCGGCTCTGTCGCAGAGCTGGTTGAGAAGCTGAAAGCCGACGGCATCATCTAAGAAATCGGAAGGGACGAGACAAATGGCTATTCTTCTTATTGCCGAACACGACAATGCAACCCTTTCCGACCAGACGGCAAAGGCGCTGACGGCTGCCGCCCAGATTGGCGGCGACGTGGATGTGCTGGTTGCTGGCAAGGGTGCAAAACCTGCAGCTGATGCGGCAGCCAAGCTCAATGGCGTGCGCAAGGTTCTGCTTGCTGAAAGCGATGCGCTGGAAAACCGTCTGGCCGAGCCGACGGCAGCGCTCATCGTGGAACTGGCTGCCAATTACGACACGATCATTGCACCTGCGACGACTTCGGCCAAGAACATCCTGCCGCGCGTGGCAGCCCTTCTCGATGTGATGCAGCTTTCCGAAATCATGGAAGTCGTGTCGGCTGATACGTTCAAGCGTCCGATCTATGCGGGCAATGCGATCCAGACAGTGCAGTCGACCGACGCGAAGAAGGTCATCACGGTGCGCACGGCTTCCTTCTCGGCAACGGGCGAAGGCGGTTCGGCTGCGGTTGAAAGCGTTAATGCGGCTGCCGATCCGGCGCTGTCGAGCTTCGTCGGCAATGCGCTTTCGGAATCGGATCGTCCGGAACTGACCTCGGCGAAGATCATCATCTCCGGCGGTCGTGCGCTTGGTTCTGCTGAAAAGTTCCAGGAAGTGATCCTGCCGGTTGCCGACAAGCTTGGCGCGGCAGTCGGCGCCAGCCGTGCAGCCGTCGATGCCGGCTATGCGCCGAACGACTGGCAGGTTGGCCAGACGGGCAAGGTGGTTGCACCGGACCTTTACATCGCTGTCGGTATCTCCGGCGCGATCCAGCATCTGGCGGGCATGAAGGACTCACGCGTCATCGTCGCCATCAACAAGGACGAGGAAGCGCCGATCTTCCAGGTCGCCGATTATGGCCTCGTCGGTGATCTCTTTACCGTCCTGCCAGAGCTGCAGAAAGCGCTTTGATCGACCAGAAAGCGGCGGGCCAGTCCCGCCGCTTTCTGTTTCGGGGGGGCTTTGGGCAAGAAAGCGCTGATTTTGCTTTCGCTGAATGAGGGCTGTATCTGTCTCAGGCAGAATTGGTATACTGAAGCATTTCCAGCAAAAGTGCGAAGCGGTTTTGCGTTGGACAATGCGTAGAGACAGAGCATTTCCAGCAAAAGTGCGAAGCGGTTTTGCGTTGGATAATGCGTAGAGACAGAGCATTTCCAGCAAAAGTGCGAAGCGGTTTTGCGTCGGATTATGCGTAAGAACAAAAGTTAGAGCATATGCTCTCGGCCTCGGCTCTGTTGTGGAGCGGCTGAATGAAGGAGTTATGATCGTGGCAATCAAGACGGTAGGGGTGGTCGGCGCAGGACAGATGGGCAGCGGCATTGCTCACGTATGCGCGCTGGCCGGGTTCGATGTGCTTCTTCACGATGCGGCAGCGGACCGGCTGGAAAAGGGCATCGCCACCATCAATGGCAACATGGCGCGCCAGGTCGCATCGGGCAAATTGCTGGAAGATCAGCGCGCAGCCGCGATGAAGCTCATCCGTCCGGCAAATTCCATGGAGGATCTGGCGGGCGTCGATCTGGCCATCGAAGCGGCAACGGAAGACGAAACCGTCAAGCGCAAGATCTTCGCGCAGCTTTGTTCGGTTCTGAACCCGGAAGCGATCCTTGCCACCAACACGTCGTCGATCTCGATCACGCGCCTTGCATCCACAACCGATCGCCCGGAGCGTTTCATCGGCATTCATTTCATGAATCCCGTTCCGGTGATGAAGCTTGTCGAACTGGTGCGCGGCATTGCAACGGATGAGGAAACCTTCCGCAAGTCGAACGATTTCGTGACCGCGCTTGGCAAGACGATAACCGTTGCCGAAGATTTCCCGGCCTTTATCGTCAACCGTATCTTGTTGCCGATGATCAACGAGGCCATCTACACGCTTTATGAAGGTGTGGGCAGCGTCGAAGCCATCGATACAGCCATGAAGCTTGGCGCCAACCATCCGATGGGACCGCTGCAGCTCGCCGATTTCATCGGCCTCGACACCTGTCTCTCCATCATGCAGGTTCTGCACGACGGGCTGGCGGATTCCAAGTACCGGCCATGTCCGCTTCTGGTCAAATATGTCGAAGCTGGTTGGCTCGGACGCAAGGCAGGCCGTGGCTTTTACGATTATCGCGGCGAGCATCCGGTTCCGACGCGCTAAAGCGAACAATTATTTTCATGGAAAAGGCCGGATCGAACCGGCCTTTTTCAATTGTGGCGACAATTCGGGAGGCTGTGGAAAAGCTTCAACATCCTTACCATTAGCTTACCCTTAACCATATGAGTTCAGGGCTTATTCATCTTTGATTGTTAAAGTTTTCATTAAGATGTTCGGAAATGAAAAACGTTTCATCGTCCCGATTGGACGAAGGGCATCCATTCCGAATAGCGTGTTTTTGACGAAGGTTAAGACGATGAGCATTCTTGTTCAGCTGCGTGACAGCGTTAATGTCATCCGTGAGTTCGTCGCACCGAGCTACAGGCCCGAGCGCCACTATATGCGCGGGCCAGGTCCTGCTTGCGCTGCGCGTACGCATCATTGACATGAGCGCCTGAGCTTCCGTTTGCCCGGCAAGCGGATTGGCATGAAAAAAGTAAAGCCAGAACGGTTGTCCGCTCTGGCTTTTGTTTTTGGCTACCCCACGAGATGCGGCTTATTCCAGGCCTTCGAACAGCGCCGTTGAAAGATAGCGTTCGGCAAAGGATGGAATGATGATGACGATGTTCTTGCCGGCATTTTCAGGCCGCTTGCCGATTTCGACGGCGGCCGTCAGCGCGGCACCGGAAGAAATGCCGACAGGAATGCCTTCAAGGCGGGCCAGCAGGCGTGCATTGGCAAAGGCGTCCTCATTGGAAACCTGGACGATCTCATCATAGATGCTGGTGTCGAGCGTTTTCGGCGCGAAACCTGCGCCGATGCCCTGAATCTTGTGCGGGCCCGGGGTGCCGCCGGAAAGCACGGGTGAATCCTTCGGCTCGACTGCGATCACCTTGAACGATGGCTTGCGCCCCTTGATGACCTGACCGACGCCGGTAATCGTGCCGCCGGTTCCGATACCCGAAATCAGGATATCCGCTTCACCATTGGTGTCGTTCCAGATTTCTTCCGCCGTGGTAAGGCGGTGGATTTCGGGGTTCGCGGGATTTTCGAACTGCTGAGGAATGATTGCGTTCGGATTACCTTCTGCAATCGCTTCCGCTTCGGCGATGGCGCCCTTCATGCCTTTGGCACCTTCGGTGAGCACCAGTTCCGCACCGAGCAGCTTGAGGAGCTTGCGGCGCTCCACCGACATGGTTTCCGGCATGGTGAGAATGAGGCGATAGCCCTTGGCTGCCGCCGCAAAGGCAAGCGCAATGCCGGTATTGCCGGATGTCGGCTCGACGAAAACCGTCTTGCCAGGCACGGCCCTGCCGTCGCGTTCAAGCGCTTCGATCAGCGCCAGGCCGATGCGGTCCTTTACGCTCGCCAGCGGGTTGAAGAACTCAAGCTTGGCCAGAAGGTTCGCCTTCACGCCCTTTTCCTCGGCAAACTTGTCGATGCGCACCAGAGGCGTATTGCCGATCGTGTCGAGGATTGAATCGTAAATGCGGCCACGGCCTGCGGTTTTACCGGCTTGCGGTTCGTTCAGGGGCTTGTTCATGGCGTGATCTCCCTTTTTGTCACGCGAAGTTTAAGAGGAAACTGCGCAAAAGCATAGTTGGGCATGTGCGCGTGAGGGGACAAATTTGGAAGTTTATTCTGTATAATCGGGAAAATTAGGAGTAAATTCCATCATAATTGGGAGAGCGCGTATTAGCCTTGAATAATGCTCGATTGATCCGCGTCAATGCACCCCAACCGGGACGCGCGCATCTTCGGGTCTCAGGCAGTCAGGAGAGCACGAATGTACAAGAACATATTGATCGCAACCGATGGATCGGAACTTGCCGAAAAAGGCGTTGACCAGGGTGTGGCGCTTGCGAAGGAAACAGGTGCGAAGGTGATCTTCGTTTCCGTGACGGAGCTTTTGCCTTCCTACGGCATTGTCGTCGCAGCGGAATGGGCGTCGAGCCCGGCGGCGTTTCAGGAATATCGCGAGGCTATCACCAAAGCGGCGACGGAAATCCTGTCCAAAGCCAAGGTGAAGGCGACGGAGCTTGGCGTCAGCGCTGAAGCTGTGCATATCGAGAATCAATCACCGGCGCAGGGCATCGTGGAGGCTGCGAAAGCCAGGGATGCCGATTTGATCGTCATTGCATCGCATGGCCGCCGCGGCGTGAACAAATTGCTGCTGGGAAGTCAGGCGGCGGAGGTTCTGTCACTCAGCACCGTGCCGGTATTGGTCATCAAGTAATCGAGGCATTTCCACCGGACAGGCATCTTCCGGCATTGCAGCGATTTCACCGAACCGCGAAACAACGCAAGAAGATTCCCGAAAACCTCTGTTAAGCTCCTCCTGTCCCAATGCGGACAGGAGGATTTTCTCAAGGAGGTATTCATGACTGCGCCACGGCCTTCAAAGACCATGTTGGGCAATCATCCGCTGCATCCTGAAACGCAGATGCTCAATTATGGCTATGATCCGGAACTCTCCGAAGGAGCGGTCAAGCCGCCGGTATTCCTGACCTCGACTTTCGTCTTCAAGACCGCCGAGGACGGGCGCGATTTCTTCGATTTCGTTTCCGGCCGCAAGGAGCCGCCTGCCGGTGTCGGCGCCGGTCTCGTCTATTCCCGTTTCAATCATCCCAACAGCGAGATCGTTGAAGATCGCCTCGCGGTCTATGAAGGCACCGAAAGCTGCGCGCTGTTTTCATCCGGCATGTCGGCTATTGCCACGACGCTTTTTGCCTTCGTGCGGCCCGGCGATGTCATTTTGCATTCGCAACCGCTTTATGGCGGCACGGAAACGCTCCTTGCCAGGACGTTTCTCAATTTCGGCGTCGAAGCCGTCGCTTTTGCCGATGGTGTGCATGAGTTCTCGATAGAAGAGGCAGCCGAAGAAGCCGTTCGCAAGGGCCGCGTTTCGGTGATCCTGATCGAAACGCCGGCAAATCCTACCAACAGTATTGTCGATATTGCCGCCATCCGGCGCGTCGCGGAAAAAATCGAACAAAGGCAGGGGCATCGCCCGATCATTGCCTGCGACAATACCCTGCTTGGCCCCGTCTATCAGAAGCCGCTCGATCACGGCGCCGATCTTTCGGTCTATTCGTTGACCAAATATGTCGGCGGACACTCCGATCTGATCGCCGGGGCGGTGCTGGGGGCCAAGACTGTTGTAAGACAGGTCAAGGCTCTGCGCGGCGCCATCGGTACGCAGCTTGATCCGCATTCATGCTGGATGCTGGGGCGCTCGCTTGAAACGCTTGGACTTCGCATGGAGCGCGCCAACAACAACGCCCATGCGATCGCGGAATTTCTGCGCGATCATCCGAAGGTGGAGAAGCTGCACTATCTTCCATTCGAGGATGAGAATTCGGATGTTGGAGCACTGTTCAAGCGTCAATGCACCGGTGCCGGGTCGACGTTCTCATTCGATATCAAGGGCGGGCAGGCGGCGGCATTCCGCTTCCTGAATGCGCTGCAGATATTGAAGCTGGCAGTCAGTCTCGGCGGCACGGAATCGCTTGCGAGCCATCCTGCGGCGATGACCCATTCCGGCGTGCCGATTGAGGTGCGGGAGCGCATCGGCGTGCTGGAATCGACGATCCGGCTTTCCATCGGCATCGAGCATCCCGACGATCTTATCGCCGACCTCGCGCAAGCGCTCGAAGCGGCCTGATTCATGATGCGACGGAAAGCAGCGACGGGTTTGTTGCTGCTTTCCTCAGCAGTTAGTCCAAGGAACGTGCGTTTTCGTACGCTTCGAACAGAGAGGAGACGAGAACGCCGTTTATCCGCATACCCGTCAAGTCTGCATCGCTTATATTCGTATGTGCCAAAGTCACGCCGCTTATAGCCAAGCCACTCATGTTGGCATTCGTAATTGTTGCACCGGTCAGATTGATATTATGAAGGCGCGCCCCTGCCAGATTGACATCGTCGAAATCAGCGTCGCTCAAATTGGTATCGACGAACTTTGACCTGGTCAAAACGGCAAAAAACTTTGAACCGGACAAATCCACGCCATCGAAATTCGAGCCCGACATATCCGCACGTTCATAATGCACATTCTGCAACTGTGGTCCCTGAAAGGGGTGGGTGTCATCCATGGTGACGGTTCCTCCTGCGCGAGTATCCCAGAAGTGTTAAACGGCACCATCGTTGTCGATATGGAGAGAATAAGCAACTAAAGTTGCCAGAGCGTCCTCTGACAATCTTCTCGATCCCCACTGCTGTGCGCTCAGGCTCGCTAGAGCGGTTCCTGTTCTAACAGAATCGCCGGAACCGCTCTAACTATTTGTTTTATCGCATTATCCAACGCAAAACCGTTTCACACTTTTGCTGGAAATGCTCTGGGGAGAACGGTTTCGGATAATTGTTTGTAAGATGGTGCGGGTGGTCGGAATCGAACCGACACTCCTTTCGGAACCGGATTTTGAGTCCGGCGCGTCTACCAGTTCCACCACACCCGCACGTTGCTGCCGAAGCAGTTCGATATGGTCCAAAGGGACAGCGAGTTGGGATATACCGGCTAAACGAAACAAGGTCAATTGCTCAAAAGTGCAGCTTTCACCGCTCTTGAGGCCAATGGCTATCAAGGCATGGAAGTAGCGACACACCACCCATCCGGCCGCCTGTCAGCACGGCTGCTCTCGCTCAAAACTTCGTTCCCGCGGCGTTATACGCAACAGGCCTTATGGGTTCGGCGCGGCTGCGAGACAGCCGACCTGCTTATCTGCGCAGGCTCCCTTCGACCAGATTCCAGAAGACCAGCAGGGCGATGAAGCCCAGTAGGACGTAATCCAGCGTGCTGATATAGTGAAAATATTCCATGGCGCATCTCCTTCCCCGGGAGGGCGCGATAGCGTTTGAGCCAGACGGAAGCTTATAATTATCCGGGCTTCAAGCACTTGTTCGAAGTGCCGGATTACACCGGTGCGGACCTCCTCTTCCGCCTGTCCATGCGCTCTCCCAAAACGAAGTGTATCACGCTTTGCCGTATGGCTCAAATCATTGGTCTGGCTGGCATAATTGACAGTGTTCGTGCGATCCCAGGCGTTCTAGTTCGAAGCCGCGACATTGGCTTTCCGGCAACTGGCAAAGCGGTCGAGCGCCGGATCGTAGGCCGAGGTCTTCACGCCCATCATGCCGATGACCGTGTGGAACAGATTGTCATGCGAGGCGGGCGCCGCCGCATCCTGTTTTATGCAGGCGGTATCGAGTTTGGTGGCGTTCGCATAGTCTGGTGAGAACCATGCGAAAAACGGGATATGGGTCTGGACGTCAGGGGCGATGAAATAGGGCGCTGCGTGCAGATAAAGGCCGTCTTCGCCAAGCGATTCGCCATGATCGGACATATAGATCATGGCCGGAGCAAAACGGTCTTCGCCGGCTTTCAGGACATTGATGATTTCCGACAATATGTGATCGGTATAGAGGATCGAATTGTCGTAGGCATTGACGATCTCGTCCGTGATGCAATCGGAAAATTCGCTTGTGCGGCATTCCGGTTTGAACTTGGCGAATTCCGGCGGATAGCGGCGATAGTAGGATGGTCCGTGACTGCCGGTCATATGGAGAACAATCGTGGCATTGCCGCTGACGTCCTTCAGGTGATCGCGCAGTTGGTCGACCAGAATTTGGTCGAGACATTCGCCGCCTTCGCAATATTGCGCATTGTTCGAATTCTGCAGGTCGACCGTCGGTATCCGATCCGAAACGCCTTTGCTTCCGGTATTGTTCTCGTACCAGGAAACCTGCACGCCGGCATGATTGAGCAAATCCATCAGATTTTCCGAGCCATGGAACTTTGAGCTCGAATATTCCTTGCGCGGAAAGGCTGAGAACATGCATGGCACGGAAACGGAAGTGTCGGTGCCGCAGCTCGTCGTGTTCGTGAAGGTGACAATATCCTGCTGCTTGAGCTCGGGATTGGTTTCCCGCGGATAGCCGTAAAGGCTGAAATTCTTGGCGCGGGCTGTTTCACCCACAACGATGACCGTCAGGAGCTTCTTGCCGGAGGTTGCTGGTGGCAGCGATTGTTTGGCGTCAAGACCCAGCGACTGCATCACGATCTGCCTGTCGTACAGGTCATGAGCGATATATTGCACCGTGCTCTTGATCGGCGTTCCGGGCATCAATCGTTCCATGATGTCGGAGCGATGTTCGCGATACATCGAGGAAAAGCTGCCATAGTCGGAACCGATCAGCGCAATTGCGACCGCAAGGCAGGCGATGATCGAAACGGTATTGACCACAAGCTTCTGCAGCAATGGCCGGTGTTTCACGCGGACCCAGATGATGAGAAGCGAGGGAATGACGGCGTAAAGCAGCATATGCAGCAGGAAGCCAGTCGTTACCAGATGGCCCGACTCCGCTTTTGTCGTTGTAAACGTTGCCTCGACCACGTTCCGGTCGATGATCGTGCCGAAAGTATCCGTAAAATAGGACCCGCCGGCGGCGACCCATACCGCGAAAAGGAGAACCGGCTTGATGACATATTTTGCGGAGAAAGCCATCAGCACTGCGATATGGATGAGGAGGATGGCCGCCGCCGCGACAACGAGCTTTTGCGGATGATCGGAAAAATAGGTGATCAGCCGGTGCCAGAAAGAAGTGTTGGTGAAGGCCAGGAGATAGATCGCGGTCAGGACGCAAAGCGTACCGCTGGCAATGGACGGGCGTGGAAATCGCATTCCTGAACCTTCAAATCCGATTTGGCCGCTACCGGCCGATGAACCATAATGGGGAGCTTCGCAGGGCTTCCGCAAAACTGCAATCGCAACATCTATTGCCCGGTAAATTCGGGGATCGGAGATTCAGGACAGTGATTTCTAGGCTTTTTTAAGGTTGCTTCAATCTGGCCCTATTTTCTTTCGGTGATGCTGCGGATGCGATTGCGCAGGATACGGGCCAGATTGCGTGTCCGCTGATAAAGGTGGATCTGCGATGCGGCCTGGCGGACCAGCTTGTCGGCCGCCGGATTGAGCCCGATGACCAGAGTTTCGATCGTTTCACGTGCATCGAAAAGCCGCGTCATGACCGGATGGTCAGGCACCGCGCAGGAATCCGTGCGGTTGATGTTCGGATCGTTGAGATGGTTCTTCACGACTTCGATCATCAGAAGCACGCCGGGCGACCAGGCGTTCAGGCTCTCGTCATAGGCCGTCTTCCAGGTCCAGGCTTCCCCTGAAACCGTGAAGACGATCAGAATGGCGATGACCCGCCCATCCAGTTCAAGCGTATGCACGCGCACGCAGTCACGCTCGGCCAGATTGTTCACCGCCTCGCGGGCGAAGGCGGCACGAAACCGGTCGACGGCCATGGCGGTGCCGCGCTTGCCCTTCCAGCCGCTCGCCTCAAGGGTCAGGAAATGTTCGAACGCATGGCGGACTTCGTCGGGCGTGCGGGCGACGCGATAGGCAAGTTCACCCTTTTCCGCCAGCCTGCGCCACAAGCGATTATAGTCTCGCCTATGATGTGAGCCGATGGCGTGCCTGATATAGGCGTCGCCATCCAGATCGCTTTCGAGAAATGGACGCTCTTTCTGCTCAATGGCCACCAGCGGCAATTGCCGGCCTACTGCGACCGAACGGATCAGTCTTGCCGCCGGGCCGTCAGCCCGCATTTCCGGCAGGACAAGCACGTCGGGCATCTTGAGGTGCCTGCGTGCCAGAATGTCGAACAGGTCTTCCAACACGCCAACCGGGTCGTCCTGATCGATCAGCGGCGTGCCCTGCGGCCCGAACGGCGTCGACCAGGCACGGATGACGGGCGTTGAAAGCGGCAGGCCGGGACGCTCGATCGTGTAGGGCATGACGAAACGCAGGCGGCTGCGGATTTCGTTCTCGTCGCGCATGACCATGAAGCGTACTTCCCGATCTTCGAGGCGCGGCATGGCAGGCGCCAGAAACCGCGCATTGAAGAAGACGTTCGGTTCGACCGTGCGGTTGCTCAGGTGATCGAGTTCATCGCGCAGTTCAAAGCCTGCGGCCGCTCCATAGATCGCGAGCTTGCGCGGTATGTCGCGACTGTGCAGGCTCTCCTCAATCTTCTTGATGGCTTCATGCGCCACGCCGCTCTCGGATAGTTCCGAAACGATGTGGGCGGCATTTCCGCCTGCCGATTCTTCGAGCAAAGGTTTCGCGGCCATTACGAAGTTCCCTCCGAGGTCTTGGCACGGTCTCGTGGAATGAGAATGAACATGGTTATGTGCAGGGTGCGTGACACGGCGGTCGAGAGAAGCGCGGCCTCCATCAGCATGGCGATGGCGGTCGAGACGGCAGCGCCCGTCAGGCCGAACTGCGGTATCAGCACCAGATTGAGAATGACATTGACGGCAAGTGTCGCGGCATAGAGGAGCGCGCAGATATTCTGCTTCCCCGACATATTGAGGAGGCTTTCCGCCGGACCCACGCTGGCGCGCGCGATCACCCCGATGATGAGGATGAACAGAAGCGGATAGCCGGCGGTAAAGGCGGGACCGAAAAGCCGCAGAAGCGGATAGCCCATCATCAGGATAATGATGCCGAGAAACAGCGTCGGCCAGAATGTCCAGCGAACGGATGCTTCGGCAAAGCTTGCAAACGCGGCGCGGTCGCCGCTGTGAAGCAGGTCGGAATAACGCTGTGCGACGCTGGCCTTGACGGCAAAATAAACGAAATGGGCGAGCGCCATGATCTTCGTCGCTGCAAAGTAGATCGCCACATGCTCGGGATCGAGTGCATGGCCGACCATCAGAACATCGACATTGATGAGGAGGAAGAAAAAACCCTCCACCAGAAAAATCGGCAGGGAGACTTTGATCCACTCGCCAAAATGCTGCTCATTCGCTGCGGCGGGGATGTCGTTTTTCAATGAACGGTCAACCGTCAGCAATTGGCCGATGGTCGTTATCCAGGTCGCCGCGATCGACAAAGCCAGGGCGGTGGTCGCGGTGGAGGGCAGCCCGGCCCGGTGCGCGATGACCATGAACAGGAGCACCAGGATCGGACGGACGATGTAGCTTGGCGTCAGTGCCATCATGACCCAGGTGCGCGAGCGCGCAATGCCGTCCAGCATATTGCCGAGCGCAATCATCGGCAAACAGATGAAACCGAGGATGAACGGCACGAGATAATAGCTCGCAACATGGTCTTTGAGCAGAAGCAGCAGGATCGTCCCCAGAAGCGCGATGAGTGTGGCGGCTGTGAAAGCAAAAACGCGTCCGGTGGCAATAATGCCCTGTACAAGGCCGAATGACTGGCGCTGCACATATTCCGGCACGAAACGGATGATGGTCGTATGCAGTCCGAAACAGGCCAGATCGCCCATGATGATCATGGCCAGCCAGACGAGAACGAAAACGCCGTATTCAAATTCGCCCATCCAGCGCGCCAGAATGACCTGAGACACAAGAGCAATGCCGGCGCTTGCCACGCGCACCGAAAAGGCGACGAGGGAAGAGCGCTGTGCGCTGGCCTGCGGTCCGCTATCCGTAAGCACGGCATCCAGCCGCTCCGTCACGGGACGAAGCCTGGCCGCGATCCTGCCGGGTAAGAACCGGCTCGCCGTTTCAGCTGCCGAAAACCGCACTATTTGCCAACCCTGTCTTTGCAGGTCTCTTCGGGCCTGCTTGTTATGCGCCGGACAAGCCGGCTTTTCACGCCTGTGCTTTGCTGCCTGCGACGCGCAGGGAAACCTTAGACAGGACTTCTTTATAAAGAGAAAAAGAAAAAGTCTAATCTTCCGAAGGTCGGACGAATTCAAGGAATGGTGAGTATTTTCTAAACGGTATCTATATTTGAATCATCTAAAATGAAACAAGCATAGAACTGCTCGTCAACCGTAGCGATATGCATTGCCGCTGAAACAATAAACCCCGGCAATTGGCTTGCCGGGGTTCATGAATTGGAGAAGGCGGAAGCCTTGGCTCACATCACTCGAAAGCGCCGTGGCAGTGCTTGTATTTCTTGCCGGAGCCGCAAGGGCAGGCTTCGTTGCGGCTGACCTTACCCCATGTGCGTGGATCGGCTGGATCGCGTTCGGCGGCAGGCACGTTGCGGTCGTCATGCTGGTGTTCCGCCCACGCCGCTTCATCGAAGTCGTTCTCGCCGGTCGTGCCGTCGATATGACGGCCTGTCATCGGCGGCAATTCGGGCTCAGGCGGCGCTTCGCGAACGATCTCGACGCGCATAAGCTGGGAGATGACTACTTCGCGCAGATTGGCAAGCATTGACTGGAACAGTTCGAACGCTTCGGTCTTGTATTCGTTCAGCGGGTCGCGCTGGGCGTAACCGCGGAAACCGACGACCGAACGCAGATGGTCGAGATTGACCAGATGCTCGCGCCAGAGATTATCCAGCGACTGCATGATGACCGACTTCTCGACATAGGTCATGATCTGCGGGCCGAAGCGTTCGGCCTTCTCGGCAGCAGCCTTGTCGGCGGCTTCCTTGATGCGGTTCTCGAACTCTTCCTCCGCTATGCCTTCTTCCTTGGCCCAATCCTCCACCGGCAGGTCGAGATTGAGCTTGGAGATGATGTCTTCCTTGAGACCGGCGATATCCCACTTTTCCGCATAAGCGTCCTTGGGGATGCGCAGGGCGACCATGTCCTCGATGACCTCATGACGCATTTCGCCGACGGTCTCGGTCAGGTCTTCTTCATCCATCATTTCCAGACGCTGTTCAAAGATCACCTTGCGCTGATCGTTCATCACGTCGTCGTATTTCAGAAGGTTCTTGCGGATTTCGAAGTTGCGCGCTTCGACCTTCTTCTGCGCCTTTTCAAGCGCCTTGTTGATCCAGGGATGGACGATGGCTTCGTCTTCCTTGAGGCCGAGCTTCTGCAACATGCTGTCCATGCGGTCGGAACCGAAGATGCGCATCAGGTCGTCCTGCAGCGACAGGAAGAACTTCGAGCGGCCCGGATCGCCCTGACGGCCCGAACGGCCGCGCAGCTGGTTGTCGATGCGGCGGCTTTCGTGGCGCTCGGTAGCGAGAACGTAAAGCCCCCCGGCGGCCAGGGCTTTTTCCTTCAATTGCGCGATGTCGGCCTTGATCGCAGCAATTTTCGCTTCGCGCTCCGGACCTTCCGGCACGTCGGAGAGTTCCTGACGGACGCGCATTTCCAGATTGCCACCGAGCTGAATATCGGTACCGCGACCGGCCATGTTGGTGGCGATGGTGATCGTTCCCGGTACACCGGCCTGCGCGATGATATAGGCTTCCTGCTCGTGATAGCGGGCGTTCAGGACCTGGAATTCCTTGATGCCTTCCTTGCGAAGGCGTTCTGCCAGCTGTTCCGACTTTTCGATCGAGGTCGTGCCGACGAGGATCGGCTGTCCCTTTTCGTGCGAGGCGCGGATATCGCGCACGATGGCGCGGTATTTTTCTTCGACGGTGCGATAGACTTCATCGTCTTCGTCGATACGCTGCACCGGCAGATTGGTCGGAATCTCGAGTACTTCGAGGCCGTAAATATTGCCGAATTCTTCCGCTTCCGTCGCAGCCGTGCCGGTCATGCCCGACAGCTTGTTGTACATGCGGAAGTAGTTCTGGAACGTGATCGAGGCCAGAGTCTGGTTTTCCGGCTGGATGGTCACGTGTTCCTTGGCTTCCAGTGCCTGGTGCAGACCTTCCGAATAGCGGCGGCCCGGCATCATGCGGCCGGTAAATTCGTCGATGATGACGATCTCGTCATTGCGGACGATGTAGTCCTTGTCGCGCTGGAACAGCTTGTGGGCGCGCAGCGCATTGTTCAGATGGTGAACGACCGCGACATTCTCGATGTCGTAGAGGCTTTCACCCTTGAGGTGGCCCGCAGCTTCCAGAAGCTGTTCAACCTTCTCGGTACCGACTTCGGTGAAGATGGCGGTCTTCTGCTTCTCGTCGATTTCAAAATCTTCCGGCTCAAGGGCTGGAATGAAGGTGTCGATGAGATTGTAGAAATCCGAACGGTCTTCCAGCGGGCCGGAAATGATGAGCGGCGTGCGCGCCTCGTCGATGAGGATCGAGTCCACTTCGTCGACGATGGCGTAATTGTGCGGGCGCTGCACCATCTGGGCGCGCTCATACTTCATGTTGTCACGCAGATAGTCGAAGCCCAACTCGTTGTTGGTGCCATAGGTGATGTCGCAGGCATAGGCCGCGCGGCGCTCATCGTCGTCGAGACCGTGCTTGATGACGCCGACGGTCAGGCCGAGGAAGTTATAGAGCCTGCCCATGGTTTCAGCGTCGCGGCTGGCGAGGTAGTCGTTGACCGTCACCACATGCACGCCCTTGCCCTCAAGCGCGTTGAGGTAGACCGGCAGCGTTGCCATCAGGGTCTTGCCTTCACCGGTACGCATTTCGGCGATGCCGCGCTCGTGCAGAACCATGCCGCCGATCAGCTGCACGTCGAACGGGCGCATGCCGAGCACACGCTTGGCGGCCTCACGCGCAGTTGCAAAAGCGTCGGGCAAAATGGAGTCGAGCGTTTTGCCACCAGTCAGCGCCGCGCGAAATTCCGCGGTCTTGGCCTGCAGTTGCTCATCGGTAAGATTTTCGTAATTCTTCTCGATAGCAGTAATTTGATTGGCCCGCTGGCGCAGGATTTTCACGCGGCGGTCGTTGGATGAACCGAATATCTTGCGGGCGAGGCCGCCAAAGCTGACCATCACTGGTCCTTTCCTGTCCGTTCAGCCGGAAGCGCTTCCGGCAATGTCGAATGCTTTATTCACGCGTATTGAAACAATTGCAAGAAAACTGCGCTGCGAAAGCTGCCAGATACGGCGCATTTCCGGCGCAATTCCCCCGCCCCTTACTGGACGTAAAGCCGAAGGACAGATAAGAGGGGCTTCGGGCGATGTCAACGTTGCTTTAAAGGCTGGAAAACCTTTCCTTTGTCGTAATATTGAAGGTGTCCGGGCCAAATTCCGCCGCATTCATCGGGCCCGTAAGCGGTCACGAAGGAGAGAATTCCATATGAAAGCCATTCTGAAAGCCCCTTATCGCAAGGCTCTCGCTGTCGTCGGCATGTCTCTGGCGGCCTCGGTGGCGCTGGCAAGCTACTCTGGCCCAGCATTCGCACAGGATGCCGCCCAGGGTACGGAAAAGCCTGCTGCCGCTCCCGCGGAAAAAGAAGATCCGACCAAGGTTCTGGCGACCGTCAACGGCAAGGACATCACTGTCGGTGAAGTCGACCAGGCTGCAGGCGATCTCGATCCGCAGTTCTCGCGCCTTCCTGCCGAGCAGCGTCGTCTGGCCGCGCTCGCTGCCCTGATCGACATCAAGGCAATGGCTGGCGAAGCGGAAAAGGAAAAGCTCGATCAGTCGAAGGAATTCAAGGATCGCATGGAATTCCTGCGTGAGCGCGCTCTCCATAACGAATATTTCAAGGACGCCGTTGTCGACAAGATCAGCGATGACGATGTGCGTGCGCGCTACGACAAGGAAATCGCCGCCATGCCGCCGCAGGTGGAAGTGCGCGCGCGTCACATCCTCGTGAAGACCAAGGAAGAAGCCGAAGCCATCATCAAGAAGCTTGCAGGCGGTGCCAAGTTCGAGGACCTCGCCAAGGAAAGCTCGACCGACGGTACGGCTTCCAATGGCGGCGACCTCGGTTACTTCACCGAAGGCCAGATGGTGCCGGAATTTGAAAAGGCCGCCTTTGCGCTGAAGCCGGGCGAATACACCAAGGAGCCGGTCCAGTCCCAGTTCGGCTTCCACGTCATCCAGCTCGAAGATCGCCGCACCAAGCAGCCTCCGGCATTCGATCAGGTCAAGGACCAGATCCGTTCGATCATCATGCGCGAGCGTTATGTCGAAACCGTCAAGAAGCTGCGTGACGGCATGAAGATCGACTACAAGGACCCGGCTGTCGAGAAAGCCATGAAGGACGCTGCCGCTGCCCAGGAAGGCGCGGACAAGGACGACGCGCCGGAAGAAGCTGCTCCACAGCAGTAAATCCCGCTTCAAGCATCAACGCCCCGGCTTGCCGGGGCGTTTTTTATTTCGATCCTGCGTTTCCCGCTTGATTTTAGATCGCAAACCTTTCCAATGCGCGCGTCAGGCTTTTGAATCCGAAAACACGTAATAGCCATTTGATGGCATTGCGATTTCCGGGTTTTCTACGAAACCGCATCCCATTGAGGCACATATGTCCGCGTCAGTTTCTCCGCTCGCACCAAAACACTATCCTACAATGCCGGTTGTCCATGGCGTGCGCATCGCCACCGCTGCTGCCGGGATCAAGTATAAGGGCCGAACGGATGTGATGCTGATGGTCTTCGACCGACCGGCGGAAGCCGCTGGCGTATTTACCCGTTCGCTCTGCCCGTCGGCGCCTGTCGATTTTTGCCGCCGCAACCTCGTGCACGGGAAGGCCCGTGCGGTTGTCGTCAATTCCGGCAACGCCAATGCCTTTACCGGGATCAAGGGTCGCGCGGCGACGGAAGCAACCGCCGAAGCCGCCGCCAAGGCTGTCGGCTGCGCCACGACGGATGTCTTTCTCGCTTCGACCGGCGTGATCGGCGAACCGCTCGATGCCGGCAAGTTCTCCCATCTGCTTGGCGACATGAACAGGGACGCGGTCGAGGATTTCTGGACGGAAGCCGCCAAGGCGATCATGACCACCGATACCTATCCGAAAGTTGCCACCGAAACGGTGCTGCTCGGTCAGGTGCCGGTCACGATCAACGGTATCGCCAAGGGCGCAGGCATGATCGCGCCGGATATGGCGACGATGCTTTCCTTTGTCGTCACCGATGCGCCGATCAAGGCGCATGTGCTGCAAAGCCTTCTGTCGAAGGGCGTTGGCTCCACCTTCAATGCGGTGACGGTGGATAGCGACACATCCACGTCGGACACCTTGATGCTGTTCGCCACCGGCACGGCGGCGGAACGCGGTGCGCCGGAGATTACCGACCCCGCCGACAAGCGGCTGGGTGAATTCAAGAAGGCGCTTGGCCGTCTTCTGAAGTCTCTGGCGCTGCAGGTCGTGCGCGACGGTGAGGGCGCCCGCAAGATGGTGGAAGTGGAAGTGACAGGCGCAAAGTCTGGAGCCTCCGCCAAGAAGATTGCACTTTCCATCGCCAATTCACCGCTGGTCAAGACGGCTGTCGCTGGCGAAGACGCAAATTGGGGCCGCGTGGTCATGGCCGTCGGCAAGGCTGGCGAACCGGCTGACCGCGACCGGCTTGCCATCTGGTTCGGCGATATTCGCGTTGCGCATCAGGGCGAGCGCGATCCGGCCTATTCGGAAGCCGCGACGTCCGCCTATATGCAGGGCGAGGATATTCGTATTCGCGTCGATCTGGGGATGGGCAAGGGCAAGGCAACCGTCTGGACCTGCGACCTCACCAAGGAATATGTTGCCATCAACGGCGATTACAGAAGTTGATCGAAGTGATGGAAAAACCCGGCACCCCAAGCCTCGCCATCGTCCGCCAGCTTGAAGCCGTCGGCTTCCGCGCCTGGCCTGCCACGTCTGTCCACTATGACGGCACATGGGCAATACGCATGACGGCAGCGCATCCTTCCCGGCGTCTCAACTCGATCAATCCGCTCGATCCCGGCGACACGCGCGACATTCCCACACGCGTTGAACTGGCCGCGCAGCGTTTCCGCGCCTATGGCCGCATTCCCTGCTTCCGGCTTTCCCCGCTCGCGCCGCGCGAGCTGGAGGATTATCTCGAGGGGCTCGGCTGGAAGCGGCGGGACGAAACCATCGTGATGACCGCAAACCTCGAGGAACTCGATCTGTCGGGCGCGATTGACCAGATACCCCTGAAGGATGTCGGTCGTTTCGTGGACGCTTCGCTGTCCATCCATGAAAGGCCGGACGACATGCGCCCCGGCTTCTCCGAGCTTCTCAACAATGTTCGTCCGAACAAGGGCATGTTCGTGCTGGAGGAAGGGGGCCGTGCCGTCTCCAACCTGCTTTGCGTGCAGGACGGCGTGATGGCGGGCCTGTTCGATGTCGGAACGTTGCGTGATGCAAGGCGCAAGGGTCACGGGCATGCGATTGTCGGTTCGGCGCTCAAATGGGCGGCAAAGCTTGGCGCGAAGACCGCATGGCTGCAAATCGAGGCGGACAATGTGGCCGGGCTTGCACTTTACGAAAGCTTCGGCTTTCAGGAAGCCTATCGCTATGCCTATCGGGAGAGCAACGAGAAATGACCGAGGTGAAGGGACGCCGCATTCTTCTGGTGGCGGCTTGCGCGCTAGTGGATTCGGATGGCCGGGTTCTGCTGACGCAACGCCCGGAAGGCAAGCAGCTTGCCGGGCTGTGGGAGTTTCCCGGCGGCAAGGTGGAGCCGGGCGAGACGCCCGAAGAAACGTTAATCCGCGAATTGCAGGAAGAAATCGGTATCACCACGAAAGTGGCCTGCCTTGCGCCGCTGACATTCGCCAGCCATACCTATGATGACTTCCACCTGCTCATGCCGCTCTATGTCTGCCGCCGTTATGAAGGCATTGCGCGGGGGCTCGAGGGGCAGGCGCTGAAATGGGTTCGCCCGAAGGATATGCGCGACTATCCGATGCCGCCGGCCGATGAACCGCTGATCCCTTTCCTGCTTGATCTGCTCTAAGCCAACTGCTTGCGCCAGCTGTGGAAAAAGGTTGGCAACGTCTTACGATTCCGCTGGCCGGTTAATCTATGATTCACTCCGTTGAGGCATTCTCGTTTACGAGCTGCCCCGGAGTCTTGAAGCATGAGTTTCGACAACAATTATTTTAGCGCCGATCACAACGAATATACCGCCAAGCCGCTAACCAAGGCTGGTCGTGGAATCCTGCGCGTTGTGCTGCTGTTCGGCTCTGCCGTTGTCGCCCTGGCGTTGATCATCGTGCCGATCCTCAACGATCAGGCAAACAAGATCGCGGCTCAATCGGTGCTGCCTGCCGGGATCGACCGCACCATGACCGGTTCGGTCAAGCGTGACGCCAGCGCCCAGCCCCACACACCAGGCCAGACCTATACGGTGCGCAAGAGCGTGCTTCAGCCAAGCCCCGACTCCGTCTGCATCATCGAGGCCGATGGCAGCCACCGCGGCGATTGCTGATCAGTTTTCTTCTGCCTTTTTGAGCGCTTCCGCCAGCGATGCTTTTGCGGAGCCCGGCTTCAACGGTTTCTGCTGCGATTCATGCGGCGCCCAGCCCGACAGCCAGATGATGGAGAAGGTGGCGCGAATGCGCCCGTCCGGGTCGGAGAACCGTTCGGCATAGATTTCGGCGGCGCGCAGAAACAAGCGTTTCGATACCGGCTTTCTGGAACGGTCGCGCAGGATGTTCTGCATGCCCATGGCGCGCAGGTCGGCCATCAGGTTGAACAGCGAATCATAGCGCACGGTGATGTTGTCGACATCCGTTACGGGCAGGGCGAAGCCCGCGCGTTGCAGAAGGCCGCCCACATCGCGTACGTCCGGGAACGGGAAAATGCGCGGTGAAGCACCGCCGGTGAGTTCGATTTCGGCCTGAAGAAGACTTTCGCGGAGTTCTCCAAGCGTTCCGCTGCCACTCAAAGCAGCCAGAAAAAGCCCATCCGGTTTCAGGGCGCGGGCAACCTGCACCATGGCACCCGGCGTATCGTTCGTCGCGTGCAGGGCCATCAGCGAGACGACAAGATCGGCGCTCGCGGGTTTCAGCGGAAGTATTTCCTCATCACCGACAATAGCCGGGAATGGGCCTTGCAAAAAATCCCTGTCGCGTTCGATGCGGACAATCAGGTCGGCCTTGCCGGACCGGGCAATGGCCGCCGCCGCCGCGCCGGTATGGCCAGCGAGATCGACGGCTACGGGGAAACGGCGCTCTACAGCGTCGAGGCGGTCGGCGAGATCGTCGGCGATGCGCTGCAACAGGAAATCCGCGCCGGGTTCGGCGCGCGCAAAGGCGCGGCGGCGAAACGAGAGCAGGAGGTCGCGATCGAAGATCGCGCTATCATCGGTCGGCGCAGGCATGGATTCCGTCTTCTCTTTCGAGCAAGGTTCAGTACAATCGTTGCGGGATAGATGCATTCGAACGGGGGCGAATGCAATGGCGGATGACGACAGAACGCATCAAACCTTTTTGCGCAGCGCTGGCCAAGGGCTTCGGCAGCTTGTCGGCAGGGCTGTCCGATCATCGGCGGATACGCTGTTCCCGCCGACATGCATCGGCTGCCGGATGCATGTGTCCGAACCGGGGACATTGTGTCCGAAATGCTGGCCGGAACTGCGGTTTATCGAAAGGCCCTATTGTCCCGTCCTCGGCATACCATTCAGCCACGATTTCGGCGAGAATTTCATGAGTGCGGAGGCGATTGCCGACCCGCCGCCTTTCCGGCGGCTCCGCTCCGCGGTTCTGCATCGGGGAGCGGCACAACGCATGGCGGTCTCGCTGAAGTTTCATGACCGGACCGATCTGGCCCCGTGGATGGCGCGCTGGATGCAGCGCGCGGGCCGCGAATTGCTGGACGAATGTGATGTGATCCTGCCTGTGCCCCTGCATCGCTGGCGGTTCTGGCAGCGGCGTTTCAACCAGTCGGCGGAGCTTGCCCGTGCCCTGGCAAAACTGGAGATGAAACCCTTTGCACCGCAAGGCATCAAGCGGGTACGTAGGACGGAACAGCAGATCGGCCTCGGCATCAAGGAACGAAAGCGCAATGTGGACGGCGCGTTTCGCGTGCCGCAGGAACATGAGATTCATATTCGCGGGCGCCGGGTCCTGCTGATCGATGACGTCTACACCACTGGCGCGACGGTGAAGGCGGTGACGCGCGCCTTGCTGCGTGGCGGCGCAAGAAGCGTGGACGTGCTGACGTTCAGCCGCGTTCTGCCGGATTAGGCTCACCACTCAACACTGGCTCGTGAAAAGCTTCGGGGCTTCCAGTGGGCACCGTTGCCGCTTATATAGTGGGCAAAGAATGGAGTTTTTCATGGTTGACGTCACCATCTACACGCGCCCCGGTTGCCCATATTGCACCATGGCCAAGGAATTGCTGACCCGCAAGGGCGTGGAATTCAATGAAATCAATGCGGGAGCAACGCCGGAATTACGCGCGGAAATGCAGGCGCGTTCCGGGCGCAATACGTTCCCCCAGATTTTCGTCGGTTCGTTTCACGTCGGTGGCTGCGACGATCTTCATGCGCTGGAAGATCAGGGAAAACTCGACGGCCTGCTCGAGACTGGCCAATTGAACTGAGGTTATTGGGAGAAACCGATGAGCACGTTCCGCGCTGCCGCAATACAGATGCGATCGGGTACCGACGTCGTCCGCAACGTCGAGACCCTGGAGAAATTCGTCGCCGAGGCGGCGTCGAAGGGCGCGGCTTATGTGCAGTCGCCGGAGATGACCGGCGCGATGATGCGCGATCGGGTCGCCTTCAAGGCCAGCCTGCGTGACGAAGCCAATGATCTGGTTTTCAAGGCTGCTTCTGCATTGGCGGCGAAACACGGCATCTTCCTGCATATCGGTTCAACCGCCATCGATACGGGTGACGGCAAGATCGCCAATCGCGCCGGAATTTTCACGCCTTCTGGCGAGAAACTCGCGACCTATGACAAGATCCATATGTTCGACGTCGATCTGGACAATGGTGAAAGCTGGCGCGAATCAGCGACCTACGAGCCGGGCAGGGAAACCATTATTGCCGAACTGCCTTTTGCCAATCTCGGCATGGCGATCTGCTACGATATCCGTTTTCCGCAATTGTTCCGCGCGCAGGCGCTTGCCGGTGCCAATGTGATTACCGGCCCCGCGGCCTTTACGAAGCAGACCGGTGAGGCGCACTGGCACGTTTTGCAGCGTGCGCGCGCCATCGAGAATGGTGCATTCCTGATCTCGGCCGCGCAAGGTGGCCTGCATGAGGACGGGCGCGAAACCTATGGCCATTCGATCATCGTCTCGCCATGGGGCAAGGTTCTCGCCGAAGCCGATCACGATGAGCCGGGTGTCATCCTGGCCGACATCGACGTGGCGGAAAGCGCAGCCGCACGCGCCAAGATACCGAACCTGAAGAATGCGCGGGAGTTCGATATACGGACTTGCTCCGCCCAACAGAAAGAGGACGCATAAATTCCATGATCCGCTTTTCGCTTCATTGCGATCAGGGCCATGAATTCGAAGGCTGGTTTCGCGACAATGCCGATTTCGACCGCCAGTCGGGAATGAAGCTGGTCGCGTGCCCGGTATGCAATTCGCAAGTTGTCCAGAAATCGCTGATGGCGCCGGCCGTTTCGACAAGCCGTGGCAAGGAGAAGATTGCCATGGCGCTCGGCGACACGCAGAAACAGATACTGGACGAGATGCGGGAATTGAGCCGCAAGGTTCGCGAGAACGCGGATTATGTCGGCGACAAATTCGCCGAGGAAGCCCGGAAGATTCATTTCGGCGAAGCCGAAACACGTGGCATCTACGGTGAAGCCTCGCGCGAAGATGTGCATTCCTTGCTCGAAGACGGTGTCGACGTTCTGCCGCTGCCGGTATTTCCAGAAGACAAGAACTGATTGCCGCGCAGGAGACAGGGCGCATGAAACTGACGGATTCTGCGCCTTTTTTGCTGATCGCAACCGGCACCTTGCTGGGGCTCATCCTGCCGCTCGGCAAGATTGCCGCGCAGGCGGGTATTCCGCCTGCCATCTGGACCTTTCTGTTTTCGGCGAGTGCCGGGATCATTCTTTTCGCGGTTCTTCGCCTGCAAGGTAAGAAGATCGGCTTTTCGGGCGGTCGGTTGCGTTATTATATCTGCACCGCCTTCGTCTCCTATGCCGTGCCCAATCTCCTCATTCTTTCCGCCATTCCGCGCCTTGGCGCCGGTTTTACCGGCATCATGTACACGCTGTCGCCGGTGATCACGCTCGTCCTGTCGATGGGATTCGGACTGCGGCGTCCCAATGCGCTCGGGATCGGCGGCATAGCCCTGGGCTTTGTCGGCGCGGTGATGGTGGCGATGACGCGCGGCGAAGTGGGAAAGCCCGCCGACCCTCTGTGGATCGCCGCGGCATTGCTCATTCCGGTCTTTCTGGCCATCGGCAATGTCTACCGCACGCTCGACTGGCCAAAGAGCTCCGATCCGACCGAGCTTGCTGCCGGAAGCCATCTGGCGTCTGCGCTGATGCTGTTTGCCGGAATATTCATGCTCACCGGCCAGTTTCCGATTGAAACCCTGGCGCTCGCGCCATGGGCTGCCCTTGTCCAGTCGATTGCATCCGCGGGCATGTTCGCCCTGTTCTTCCGCCTGCAGGCGGTCGGCGGCCCGGTTTATCTCAGCCAGATCGGCTATGTCGCGGCGGCGCTGGGGCTTATTTCGGGAACACTGTTCCTCGGCGAACATTATCCGCCGCTGACCTGGATCGGTGCGCTGGTCATTTGCGCTGGCGTTGCTATGACAACGCGCGCGCAAAAAGGCTGAGAGCAGGACAGATCAGGCGGGCCGTTCGGCAAGCACCATATAGTTCACGTCGGTATCGCGGGAGCGGTTCCAGCTGTCGGCAAGCGGATTATAGGTTACGCCAAGCTTGTCGATGAGCCGCAGGCCACCTTTTGCCAGTGCGGATTCCAGCTCTTCCGGGCGCACCAGTTTCTCATATTGGTGCGTGCCGCGCGGCAGCCAGCGCAGGACATATTCCGCGCCGATGATGGCAAGGCCGTAAGCTTTCAGCGTGCGGTTGATGGTGGCGACGAACATCAATCCGCCGGGCTTCACCATTTCGCTTGTTGCCGACATGAACAGGTCGACATCGGAGACATGCTCGACCACTTCCATATTCAGCACCACATCAAATTTTTCACCAGCTTCCGCCAGCGCTTCTGCGGTCGTGGCCCGGTAGTCCACCTCGACCCCGCTTTGTGCTGCGTGAATTTTCGCCACCTCGATGTTCGTCGTGGAAGCGTCCGCTCCGATCACGGTTGCGCCAAGCCGCGCCATCGGCTCGCAGAGCAGCCCGCCGCCGCAACCGATGTCGAGGAGGCGCAGGCCTTCCAGGGGACGCGGCGCATTGGGGTCGCGGTTGAACCTGGCGCAGATTTTTTCCTTGATATAGGCAAGCCGCGTCGGATTGAATTTGTGCAAGGGGCGGAACTTGCCCTGCGGGTTCCACCATTCCGCAGCGATGCGTGAAAAATGCTCGATTTCCGAAGCGTCGATGGTGGTGCGGGCGGTCTCGGTCATTTCATTCTCCAGCGGCGGAAGCGTGCAGGTCTGCTTTCAAGGTAGTACTCCAAAGTCGAGGAACAAATCAAATTCGCTCTCAGGAGCCCCGATGCGAATCGCGGCCTTGCGGAAGCGCGACATATTAGCTATGTGACCCCGGGTTTGCCTGTCGCAACAATATAAGGTTTGGGCAGGTGAGAGTGTAATTTTTCTAAAGAGCGGGACGTATCCTTAAATGGCGCGCATCGTGATGAAATTCGGCGGCACTTCGGTGGCCGATCTGGAACGCATCTATAATGTGGCGCGCCACGTCAAACGCGAGGTCGAAGCGGGCAATCAGGTTGCCGTCGTCGTTTCGGCCATGTCCGGCAAGACCAACGAGCTGGTCGGCTGGGTGCAGAACATGCCGAAGGTCTGCGGCGCAAGCTCGCCCTTCTACGACGCGCGCGAATACGACACCATCGTCGCTTCCGGCGAGCAGGTGACGAGCGGTCTTCTGGCGATCGCGCTCCAGTCCATCGGCGTCGATGCGCGTTCGTGGCAGGGCTGGCAGATTCCGATCAAGACCGACAACGCCCATGGCGCGGCCCGTATTCAGGAAATCGATGGTTCGGAAATCATCCGCCGCATGGAAATGGGGCAGGTTGCAGTGGTCGCCGGTTTCCAGGGGCTGGGTCCGGACAACCGCGTGGCGACGCTTGGACGCGGCGGTTCGGATACCTCCGCCGTCGCCATTGCGGCCGGTGTGAAGGCTGATCGCTGCGATATCTATACGGATGTGGACGGCGTCTACACCACCGATCCCCGCCTGGAGCCGAAGGCGAAGCGCCTTTCGAAGATTTCCTTCGAGGAAATGCTGGAAATGGCGTCGCTCGGCGCCAAGGTTCTGCAGGTGCGTTCGGTCGAACTCGCCATGGTGCACAAGGTGCGCACTTTCGTGCGCTCGAGCTTTACGGACCCAGATGCGCCGGGCATGGGTGATCCGATCAACCCGCCCGGAACCCTTATTTGCGACGAGGATGAAATCGTGGAACAGCAGGTCGTCACAGGTATCGCCTTTGCGAAGGATGAAGCTCAGATCTCGCTGCGGCGCGTGGCCGACCGGCCGGGCGTATCGGCGGCAATTTTCGGGCCGCTCGCCGAAGAGCACATCAATGTCGACATGATCGTGCAGAACGTGTCGGAAGACGGCTCCAAGACCGACATGACCTTCACCATTCCGACCGGCGACATCGACAAGGCGCTGAAGGTGCTGGACAAGGTCAAGGGCGAGATCGGCTTCGATAACATCCAGTCGGAAACCGGCCTTGCCAAGATTTCCGTCATCGGCATCGGCATGCGCAGCCATGCGGGCGTTGCCGCGACCGCCTTCAAGGCGCTGGCCGAAAAGGGCATCAATATCCGCGCCATCACGACGTCCGAAATCAAGATTTCGATCCTGATCGACGGCCCTTATGCGGAGCTTGCCGTGCGCACGCTGCATGCGGTCTACGGTCTCGATAAATAATCAACAGGATTAGCATCTGCTTTGGAGCTTTGCCGCGTAACCGAAAGGGTGCGCGGCATCGCAACATTTTGCGAGGCGCGACTATTTGTTCTGGACGCGGGTGTCAAAAATGCTCACAAAGGGATTGGCGTAACGCATCGCGGGCGGGTATTGGGAAATCGGCTGGCGAAGGCGCGCCAGCAACCTGAAAGGAGCCCCCGACGATCATGCGTGAGCTGACAACCGGTCCCCGCGTACTGCTCAAGCGGCTGCGCGAATTGATGGCGGAGCCGCTGGAACCGCAGGCGCGCCTCGACCGGATCGTCCGTGAAATCGCGCAGAACATGGTCGCGGAAGTCTGCTCCTTCTATATATTGCGCGCCGATGGCGTTCTCGAACTCTACGCGACCGAAGGTCTTAATCCGCAGGCTGTTCACCTGGCCCAGCTTCGTCTCGGTCAGGGTCTGGTCGGCACGATTGCTGCAAGCGCCCGTCCGCTCAACCTGACCGATGCGCAGAGCCATCCGGCCTTCGCCTATCTGCCGGAAACAGGGGAAGAGGCCTATAATTCCTTCCTCGGCGTTCCCGTCCTTCGCGCTGGCCGCACTTTGGGCGTTCTTGTCGTCCAGAACAAGACCAAGCGGGCTTATCGCGAAGACGAGGTCGAAGCACTTGAAACCACCGCCATGGTCCTTGCCGAAATCATCGCGACCGGCGACGGTCTGCGCCTTGCCCGTCCGGGCATAGAGCTTGATCTCGGTCGTCCGATGAGCGTGACGGGACATGCTTTCAACGACGGTATCGGCCTTGGCCATGTGGTGCTGCATGAGCCGCGCATCGTCGTCACCAATCTTTTCAACGAGGACAGCCAGGCGGAGCTGAACCGGCTGGACGAAGCGCTTGGCTCCTTGCGCATATCGATCGATGACATGCTCTCGCGCCGTGACGTGGCGGTGGAAGGCGAGCATCGCGAAGTGCTGGAAGCCTATCGCATGTTTGCCCATGACCGCGGCTGGGTGCGGCGGCTGGAAGAAGCCATCCATAACGGCCTGACCGCCGAGGCGGCGGTTGAAAAGGTGCAGAGCGACACACGCGCGCGCATGGTGCACCTGACCGATCCCTATATGCGCGAGCGCCTGTCGGATTTCGACGATCTTGCAAACCGTCTGCTGCGCCAGCTCATGGGGCATGACATCAAGACCATCGCCGAATCACTGGTCAAGGATGCGATTATCGTCGCCCGGTCGATGGGGGCCGCCGAACTTCTGGATTATCCGCGTGAGCGCTTGCGTGGCGTCGTTCTGGAAGATGGCGCGGCCACGAGCCATGTCGTGATCGTCGCCCGCGCCATGGGCATTCCCGTGGTAGGCCAGGCCAAGGGCATCGTCTCCATGGCGGAAAACAACGATGCGGCCATTGTCGACGGCGACGAAGGCATCATGCACCTGCGCCCGCAGGCCGATCTGGAAACGGCTTATGCCGAAAAGGTTCGCTTCCGGGCACGGCGTCAGGCCCATTATCGCGAATTGCGGGACAAGCCATCCGTCACCAGGGATGGTGTCGATATCTCGCTTCTGATGAATGCGGGGCTGCTCGTCGATCTGCCGCAGCTTTCGGCGTCCGGCGCGGCGGGTATCGGCCTGTTCCGAACCGAGCTTCAGTTCATGGTGGCTTCCACCTTCCCCCGAGCCGAACAGCAGGAACGCCTCTATCGCTCTGTCATCGAAGCGGCGGGCGACAAGCCGGTGACTTTCCGCACGCTGGATATCGGTGGAGACAAGGTTCTTCCCTATTTCAGCTCGACCGTGCAGGAAGAAAATCCGGCGCTCGGCTGGCGCGCCATCCGCCTGACGCTTGATCGTCCGGGCCTGCTGCGTACCCAGATAAGGGCGCTTTTGAAGGCGGCGGGCGGGCGCGAGCTGAAAATCCTGCTGCCGATGATCACGGAAGTGAGCGAGGTGAAGGCCGCACGCGAGATTATCGATCGTGAAGTCCGCCACCTGTCGCGTTTTGCCCACCAGTTGCCGATGTGCCTGAAGCTCGGGGCGATGGTCGAGGTGCCGTCGCTGCTCTGGCAACTCGAGGAGTTGGTGTCGCTCGTCGATTTCATTTCCGTCGGCTCGAACGACCTGTTCCAGTTCCTGATGGCGACGGATCGCGGCAACTCGCTGATGTCTGGTCGCTTCGACCAGCTTTCGCCAGCATTCCTGCGCGCACTGCGACACATTGTGGAGACCGGTAACCGGCATGGCAAGCCGGTTACCCTGTGCGGTGAAATGGCCAGCAGGCCGCTTCCAGCCATGGCGCTGGTGGGTATCGGGTTCCGGTCGATTTCGATGTCGGCCGCGGCCATTGGCCCGGTAAAGGCCATGCTTGGCGCGCTGGACGCGGGCAAGCTCACCGCCTTGCTCAAGGAAGAGCTGGACAAGCCCAACAGCGCGCATTCGCTGCGCGAACTGCTGATGAGATTTGCCGAAGACAACGATATTCCGTTATAGCGAAGCAGATTGACCTGACTGGACGGCCGCAGTGCAGAATTGCGCGGTGTCTTGTTTCGTATTTTTGCAAGCGTTGATAATTTCTAGGACATGATATGACCGCATTGCCGCAGGATCGGATGGACCAGCTCTTGAAGCGGTTCTCCATGATCGAAAGCCAGATGGCCAATAATCCGGATTCGGAAACCTATGTGAAGCTCGCATCGGAATATTCCGAACTGCAGGAAGTGGTTGGCAAGATACGCGAACTGACCGACGCACGCAGGGAAGCGGTCGATCTGGCGGCGATGCGTGACGATGCGGCCACGGATGCAGAGATGCGGGCGCTGGCGCTGGAAGAACTGCCGGAAGTCGAAAAGCGCATCGGCACGCTGGAACAGGAAGTGCAGATTCTCCTCCTGCCGAAAGACGCAGCCGACGAGAAGAACGCCATTCTGGAAATTCGTGCCGGTACCGGCGGTCTTGAAGCCGCGCTCTTCGCTGGCGACCTGTTCCGCATGTATGAGCGTTATGCCGCCGAAAAAGGCTGGCGGGTCGAACTGGTATCGGCCAGCGAAGGCGATGCCGGAGGCTACAAGGAAATCATCGCCACCGTTTCGGGCAAGGGCGTGTTCTCCAAGCTCAAGTTCGAATCAGGTGTGCACCGCGTACAGCGCGTGCCCGAAACGGAAGCTGGCGGGCGCATCCATACCTCGGCTGCGACAGTCGCGGTTCTGCCGGAGGCCGAGGACATCGATATCGAGATACGCAACGAAGATATCCGCATCGATACGATGCGAGCTTCGGGCGCTGGCGGGCAGCACGTCAACACGACCGACTCGGCTGTGCGCATTACGCATATCCCCACCGGCATCATGGTCGTCCAGGCTGAAAAATCCCAGCATCAGAACCGCGCCCGCGCCATGCAGATCCTGCGTGCCCGCCTCTATGACATGGAGCGCCAGAAGGCCGAAACCGAGCGTTCGGAATCGCGCCGCAGCCAGGTCGGCTCGGGCGACCGGTCCGAGCGTATCCGCACCTATAATTTCCCGCAGGGCCGTGTCACCGATCACCGCATCAACCTGACGCTCTACAAGCTCGACCGGGTGATGGAAGGCGATCTCGACGAACTGGTCGATGCGCTGATTTCCGATCACCAGACCGCACTTCTTACTGAACTGGGCCAGTAAGGTGGGCGAGACGCGCCTCGACCGGCTGATGGCCGATGCACGGGCGAGGCTCCGTGCGGCAGGACTGGATACACCAGACCTCGACGCGCGGCTTCTGGTCGAATGGGCGACGGGCAGGACGCGGCTCGACCTGATATCTGCACCGGAGCAACTGGTGGATGGCGCTGCCATCCAGACGCTTTGCGATGCACTGGAGCGACGCGCTAAAGGCGAACCGGTTCACCGGATCATGGGGGTTCGCGAATTTTTCGGCCTGCCTTTCCGGCTGTCCACCGAAACGCTGGAACCCCGACCCGATACGGAAGCGCTGGTGGAACTGGTCATCCCGGCACTGGACGTGCTTGCGCAGCAGGAGAACACGCTTGAACTCCTCGACATGGGGACGGGAACGGGCGCGATCATCATCTCGCTTCTGCATCGCTTCGAGCGTGCGCATGGCGTCGGCCTCGATATGGCGGAAGGGGCGCTGGTAATGGCGCGAATCAATGCCATCGCCAATGGGGTAGGCGACCGTTTCGCCGCGCTCAAAAGCGACTGGTTCCAGCATGTGAGCGGGCGGTTTCATCTTATCGTCTCAAATCCGCCCTATATTCCGCATGAAGACATTGCGGGCCTGTCGCGCGAAGTACGCGAACATGATCCGCTTGCGGCGCTCGATGGCGGCGTGGACGGACTGAATTTTTACCGGGCCCTTGCACAGAAGGCCGCAGATCACCTATATAGGAAAGGAATGGTTGCCGTAGAGATCGGCGCCGGACAATTCCAGGATGTAGAAGCGCTGTTCGAAAGCGCAGGTTTTTCACTCGCAGGACATGCAAGTGATCTTGGCGGCCACAGAAGGGCCATGCTTTTCGCGCTCAGATCGAATACGTAATTTTGATGCGGCGAACCGCTAAAAAACACTTGGAATTTGCGGCGAAGCCGTTTAGTTTCCGGCCACCGTATACAGCCAGAATGGTTTTGCCCGCTGATGGGCGGTGGCGGAAATGCTCCATGACGATTTTTGGTCATGCTCCCTGGAGGGTTCTTTGGGGATGGCTGGTGCGGAAGTACACGACTTTCAAGCATAATCTCGAAGAGCAGAGCTTTTCGGAATGGTTATGCATTAATGCAACCGCGGAGTTTCGGTGACCTTCAAATGGTGCACCTAACTCAGGAGCAGTCGATTTGTGGGAAGTTTTTAGGGCGTACTTCCTCCATGGCTCGATAGCGTGAAACCGGCAGCTTTTTTGGCTGTGGAGTTTCTACGCCCTTTAATCTGAAAAGAGATGAATATGAGGCCAGCACAGCAGAACAGGCGCATGCGCGGACGGGGGAATAACAATAATAACAACAACCGCAAGGGCCCCAATCCTCTGTCGCGCAACTATGAAAGCAACGGCCCGGATGTGAAGATCCGCGGCAATGCGCAACATATTGCAGAAAAATACTCAGCGCTTGCGCGCGATGCACAGGCATCTGGCGATCGCGTGATGGCCGAAAACTATCTTCAGCACGCTGAACATTACAATCGCATCATCATGGCTGCCATGGCGCAGAATCCGGTGCCGTTCCAGCGCGAAGAAACCTTCGACGATGACGGCGCGGATGACGAGGAAGCAGTTTTCACGCCCGCCGCAGCGCAGCAGCCCGTCAACGGCTCCGGCCCGCAGCCGGTCATCGAAGGCACGCCAGCCGAGGTTGTCTACGGTGAGGAAAGCGGCGAGCCGGTAAAGTCCGGCGAAGGTCGCCAGCAGCCGCGCGAACGCGACAATCGCGACCGCCGTCTCGGTCGTGGCCGCCGTCCGCAGCGCGAGCGCTTCAATGCCGACGAACGTTCCGACGAACAATCCCCGGAAAAGCAGGCTCAGCCGGAAGCAGAAGATGTTTCGGCCCCCGTTGAGGCCGTCGCCGCGCAGGCAGCACCGGCAGCCGCCGAGGCTGCGCCTGCCGCCGATGCAGCACCGGCCGAAGAAGCAGCACCGCGCCGCGCCACGCGCCGTCCGGGCCGTCCGCGCCGCGCCGCAAAGGATAGCGGTGACGAGACGCCGGTAACGGAAGCGGCGAATTCCGACGCCTGATCGTTTCCTCGGATTGACTTCAAAATGGCGCGGTTTCCGCGCCATTTTTATTTGGTTCTCCAAGTGCCTGTAACCCTTGCCGAAACCCGGCCATCGTCCCATATGCTGTCTTGGAAAGAAGCTCGCCCAAAGTGGGGGCTTCGTCACCATACATCTTCTGGTGCCGCATGACGGGCCGGAAGGCAAAGGAGACATCATGAATATTGAAAAATACACGGAACGCGTTCGCGGTTTCATTCAGTCTGCTCAGACATTCGCGCTATCGTCCGGCAACCAGCAGTTCACACCGGAACATGTGTTGAAGGTTTTCGTCGATGACGACGAGGGACTTGCCTCATCGCTGATCGAACGCGCAGGCGGGCGCATTGCCGATGTGCGCATCGGACTGCAGACCGCGCTCGAAAAGCTGCCCAAGGTATCGGGCGGCAACGACCAGCTTTATCTTTCCCAGCCGCTTGCCAAGGTCTTCTCGCTTGCCGAGGAGCTTGCCAGCAAGGCCGGTGACAGTTTCGTCACCGTGGAGCGCCTCCTTACGGCGCTGGCGATGGAAAAATCCGCAAAGACGTCTGAAATTCTTTCGGCCGCCGGTGTGACGCCGACGGCTCTCAACAAGGTCATAAACGACATGCGCAAAGGCCGCACCGCCGATTCGGCGTCTGCTGAAAGCAATTTTGATGCGTTGAAGAAATATGCCCGCGATCTGACCGAAGATGCGCGTTCGGGCAAGCTCGACCCGGTGATCGGTCGTGACGAGGAAATCCGCCGCACCATCCAGGTTCTGTCGCGCCGCACCAAGAACAACCCGGTTCTGATCGGTGAGCCGGGCGTCGGCAAGACCGCAATCGCGGAAGGTCTGGCGCTGCGCATCGTCAATGGCGACGTGCCAGAATCCTTGAAGGACAAGCAGTTGATGGCGCTCGACATGGGCGCGCTGATTGCCGGCGCCAAATATCGGGGCGAGTTTGAGGAACGTCTGAAAGCAGTGCTTTCGGAAGTGCAGACGGCGGCCGGACAGATCATCCTGTTCATCGATGAAATGCATACGCTCGTCGGCGCAGGCAAGTCCGATGGCGCAATGGATGCATCGAACCTGTTGAAGCCTGCCCTTGCACGTGGCGAACTGCACTGCGTCGGTGCGACGACGCTTGAGGAATACCGCAAATATGTCGAGAAGGATGCCGCGCTTGCCCGCCGTTTCCAGCCAGTATTCGTCGATGAGCCGACCGTTGAGGATACGATTTCGATTCTGCGTGGCCTGAAGGAAAAATACGAGCAGCATCACAAGGTGCGCGTTTCGGATTCGGCTCTGGTCGCCGCGGCAACCTTGTCGAACCGTTACATCACCGACCGTTTCCTGCCGGACAAGGCTATCGATCTTGTCGATGAGGCCGCGTCGCGCCTGCGCATGCAGGTCGATTCCAAGCCGGAAGAGCTGGACGAAATCGATCGCCGCATCATGCAGTTGAAAATCGAGCGTGAAGCGCTGAAGGTGGAAACCGATGCCGCCTCCAAGGATCGTTTCCAGCGCCTGGAAAAGGAGTTGACCGATCTGGAAGAGGAATCGGCGGAACTGACGTCGAAATGGCAGTCGGAAAAGCAGAAGCTCGGACTTGCGGCCGATCTCAAGCGTCAGCTTGAAGAGGCGCGCAATGCCCTCGCCATTGCGCAGCGCAGCGGTGAATTCCAGAAGGCTGGCGAACTTGCCTATGGCACGATTCCGCAATTGGAAAAGCAGCTCGTCGAAGCGGAAAGTCAGGAAAACAAGGGTTCCCTGCTTGAGGAAACCGTTACGCCCGACCACGTGGCGCAAATCATTTCCCGCTGGACGGGCATTCCGGTCGACCGGATGCTGGAAGGCGAACGCGAGAAGCTGCTGCGTATGGAGGACGAACTCGCAAAACGCGTCGTCGGTCAGGGCGAGGCGGTGCAGGCAATCTCCAAGGCCGTTCGCCGTGCGCGCGCCGGGCTTCAGGATCCCAACCGGCCTATCGGTTCGTTCATCTTCCTCGGCCCCACGGGTGTCGGCAAGACGGAACTGACCAAGGCACTCGCCGCGTTTCTTTTCCAGGACGACACGGCCATGGTTCGTATCGACATGTCGGAATTCATGGAAAAGCATTCCGTGAGCCGGCTGATCGGTGCGCCTCCCGGCTATGTCGGCTATGAGGAAGGCGGCGTTCTGACGGAAGCTGTGCGCCGGAGGCCCTATCAGGTGATCCTGTTCGACGAGATCGAAAAGGCGCATCCGGATGTGTTCAACGTGCTGTTGCAGGTGCTGGACGACGGACGCCTGACCGACGGGCAGGGCCGCACGGTAGATTTTCGCAACACGGTCATCATCATGACCTCCAACCTCGGTGCCGAATATCTCGTCAATCTTGGCGAGAAGGACGATGTCGAATCGGTGCGCGAGGAAGTGATGGGCGTCGTGCGGGCTGCCTTCCGTCCGGAATTCCTGAACCGTGTCGATGAAATCATCCTGTTCCACCGGCTGCGCCGCGAAGACATGGGGGCGATTGTCGATATTCAGATGCAGCGTCTCCAGATGCTTCTGAACGATCGCAAGATCGTGCTGCAGTTGGAAGAGGATGCACGCGAATGGCTGGCCAATAAGGGTTACGACCCGGCCTATGGCGCGCGTCCTTTGAAGCGCGTGATCCAGAAGGAAGTACAGGACCCGCTTGCCGAGCGCATTCTTCTGGGCGACATTCTGGACGGTTCCATCGTCAAGATCACTGCCGGTTCGGACAGGCTCAACTTCCGTCCGATTCGAACTGCGCAAGAGGATGAAAGTCGCAAGGTCGACGAGAACGCCTGAACGTTCATGAGTTGAAAGCCATGGGTGCCGCAACCGGACAGGTTGCGGCGCCTTTTTCATATGAACCCTGACAAGTTTTCCGGTTTTCGGCCGACCTCGGCCATTTTCATGTCCAGTTCATCTGGCATCTGCTTTATCAGCTAATCAGTTATTAACCATATTCGCGGCATCCATGATCTCTCGATCACCCAGGGCATTCTTCATGGCGCATTACACACGCATGCTTCGTTTCGCTTTGTTTGCTTCCGTTGCGGCAGTTGCCGTCGATGGTTCTGCCCGCGCCGACGAAAGCAGTTATGCAACGGTTGCCGAGCGCCCGGTACAGCTTGCGCAGCTTTACGATCCGGGTGAGGAAATCTATCATGATCGCCGGGTACGGGTGTTCATCGATCAGTATGGCCGCCGCGTTACCATGGACCGCCGCGGGCGTATCCTCAGTGTCGAGGATGCCAACAATTATGATCCGAACGCCTATGATCGCCGGGTTCGCCGCGCGCCGCAGCCGGATGACAACTGGACGCTCGATGGACCGGTCGACGGCGGCGCGCCCTATGATGGTTTTGGCAATGTGCCCGAGGACCCGAATTACTACCCAGATGCTCCGGCAGCGCCGCAATATGGCGGCAACCGGGACGGACAGGTGCAGCGGTCGGAACTGCCACCGGCTGGCGATCAGTATCCGGACAATACCAATTCAGCCAGCGCCAATCCCGGCTATGATGGCCAGCAGGATTACGGCCAGCCCGGTTACGAGCCGCCGCGCGGTGTGCCCAATCCGAGCGATATGGCTCCTGCCATCGAAATGCCGAAAGGGCAGGGCGCCAAGGCAAGGATTGCAGCCTATCAGGTACTTCTCGATCGTGCTGGCGCATCGCCCGGCGTCATTGACGGGCGTTCGGGCAGCAATGTCGACAAGGCGGCAGCAGCCTATGGCGAACTGACCGGCAAGTCGGTCAATCCGACGGATGAAGCCGCCGTCAATGCGGAACTTGAGGCCACCGGCGGCCCGGCTTTCACCGAATATACCATCACCAACGAGGATGTGGGGCGCCAGTATGTTGCCTCGATCCCGGAAGATTACGCCCACAAGGCCCAGCTTCCCGCAATGGCCTATACTTCGGTCACCGAAATGCTGGGTGAAAAGTTTCATATAGACGAAGCCTATCTGAAAGAGATCAATCCCGGCGTGAACTTCAACCAGCCCGGTTCGATCGTGAAGGTTCCCAATCTCGGCAAGCCTGTCCGGACCAAGGTGGCCCGCATCATCGCGGACAAGGGACGCAAGCAGGTTCGCGGCTATGACGAAACCGGCAAGCTGGTCGTTGCCTATCCCTCGACCATCGGTTCGTCCGACAATCCGTCACCGTCCGGCACCGTTCAGGTCGAGCGTATCGCGATCAATCCGAACTACACCTATAATCCGAAGATCAATTTCAAGCAGGGTAACAACGACAAGGTCCTGACCATTCCGCCCGGCCCGAATGGGCCCGTCGGCACGGTATGGATCGCGCTTTCAAAGCCGACCTATGGCATTCACGGCACGCCCGAACCATCGAGAATCGGCAAGACATCGAGCCATGGCTGCGTGCGATTGACCAACTGGGATGCGGAAGAGCTGGCAAAGCTGGTGAAGGCTGGCGTAACGGTCGAATTTACCGAATAAGCATTCCTGTAAATCCAAAGAACTGGGCGGGCCTTTCCGGTCTGTCCGGAGCATTTCCCGCTCAAGCTGAATCGCGGGAAATGCTCTATTCTTTTGTTTTGCGTATGTCTTTGCCCGGAAGCCAGGTTTCCCCTTCCGGGCGTCACGCTCTATCAGCTCTTGGCCGATCCGTTCGAGGCGAGCTTGGTGCCGTTATCATCGCTGTTCAAAAGTGCGTCGATGCGGTCACGTTCCTGCTTGAAGGCTTCCAGTTCCTTGCCGGAAAGCGCCTTGTTGTCCGGCAGGCGAATGCGCAGCGGATCGACCTTGGTGTCGTTCACGATCAGTTCGTAGTGAAGGTGAGGGCCGGTCGAAAGGCCCGTCGATCCCACATAGCCGATCACCTGTCCCTGCCGCACGCGTGCGCCTGCGGTGACGCCGCGGGCGATTGCGTTCTGGTGGCTGTAGCTGCTGACATAGCCGTTGGCATGGCGGATGAGGGTCTGATTGCCGTAACCGTTGGTCCAGCCCGCCTTTTCCACAACGCCATTGCCCGAAGCGATGATCGGCGTGCCGCGCGGTGCGGCCCAGTCCACGCCGGTATGCATGCGGCTATAGCCGAGGATCGGGTGGCGGCGCATGCCGAATGGCGAGCGGAAGACACCATTGGGAACCGGATTGCGCAGCAGGAACTGCTTCGCACTCTTGCCGTCGCCGTTGAAATAATCGACGCTGCCGTCCGGGGCCTGATAGCGATAGAATTTGCGGGTCGTCCCACCAAAATTGGCCGCCACGTAGAGAAGCTGTGAATCGGCTTCGGGCTTGTCGGGATCGTCCGGCAGCGAGAAGAATGCGTCGATCTGGTCGCTGGGCGACAGACGTGACTGCAGGTCGACATCGCTTGCCAGCATCTTGATGAGCTGCTCGCGCATCGTTTCCGACATGCCATAGGCGAGCGCCGCCCGGCTGATCCCGTCATAGACGCTGGGGAGGTTGCCACGAATTGCCGTTGGCAATGCGTTGCCGTCGAAAGCCGTCTGCAGAAGCGGGGTCTGTTCCGGTTCGTCGGACGGTATATATTGTCCGCGATCGTTGAGGGCGACCGTCACCAGATGGGTCGTGCGATTATAGATGCTGGCGCGCACGATACGGTCCACGCCGTCACGGGTTTCGGTGCCTACCCTCAGAACGCTGCCTTCCTTCAATCGGGGCGAGTTCATCAGCTTGGTAAGCGAGTCGGCCATGTTTCCGGCATCGTCGCCAGTGTAGCCGGCATCTTCAAGCGCCTGCGTAATTTCGGCTGTCTGGCGGAAAGGAATCAGTTCTTCTGAAAAACCTTCGCTGACCGTATCTTCATCGCTGCGCTGGGCGACGCTGACATTTTCCTGCGTAATCTTCACACCAAGCGCGGGGCCGAGCGCGAACGGAGAGTCAGAGCCGCCAAAACGGGCGGGGTCGACATAATGAAGCGAGGCGACCTGCACGTCCCCGTCGGTGAGGAGGCCGCCCGTATCCCGCACGACCTTTTCGACCTCATCGACGGTAAGGTCGCTGGAAGCGTCGAAGGTTGTGCTGTTCATCGGGAAGTCGACGACATGCAGGCTGACTTCGCTTTCCACCTTTGCGCCGTAAATCTGGCCTGCATCGGCAGGTTGCGGTGCCGCCGGGCCTTCCGAGAATACGGTCAAGGCGTCGAATGCCGGATATTTGCGGTTGGTCGGATGATCAACGGCAAGGGCCATGCGGACGAATTCGAAGGGCCGGGTCCGGATAACCTCGCGCTCACCCACTTTCTGCATCGTGGAAAGATCGAAACGGCGCCGGTCGCGCGGTTTCTGCTGCGAGACGGTGCTGACCAGACGTCCGCCCTTGGTAACGTCGACATCGTCAGTCGCACCCGGCATGTCGTTTCGGGCAAGGATTTCAGGCGGAGTGGCCAGCTGTTCGCGCCCGTCCAGGGCGGCAAACAGTGCGACGCCGATCAGCATGCATGACGTTACGCCAGTCAGGAAGGTTCCAGCGAGCCAGCGGGCAGAAACTTCACGGCGATCCGGAGGCCGCCGCCGTCCGCCTACGCTGAGCGGGGGCTCGTCACCCGGATCGAGATTGTTCGGCCCCATGTCTTTCATACTGCTGTAGCCGGTCCTTCTTTATAATTGACAGCACGAACGTGCTTGAAATCGTTTGTCGGAGAAGCGGAGAGCCGCCAATCCGGTATCAAGGTGTCTTCCATTCTGTCGGAAGGCTCCCAAACGGGCATGTGAGTTTTGCCTGCCGAAGAAACGTAAGTCAACGACAAGCCTGCCCGACAACGATATCCACAATCCCCCGCAAGGCGCGTCGATTGCCCGTTTCGAAAATCCGGCAGAAGCTATTCGGGCAATAAGGCCGGTTTAAGGCCCTCCCAAGTGCTGGAGGGACAATGAGAGTCCTATAATATAAGTCGAATACGTGGAAATCCGGCGGCTTGTGGAAAGCTGTCAAAAAAACATCAAAAAACTTCCTTGATGCTGTTGACAGATAGCAGAGGTCCCCCCTATATACGCCTCCACAACGAGGGCGGCGGCGCCGCAAGCGGCAGGCTGATGCGTCCTTGGAGTTGGTTGAAGGTGTCTGGCAGCGATGCTGGGTGTTGGTAGGCTGGCGGCGTTGACGGGGCATTGAGTCTTGTTGATGTTAGGAGAAAAGAACTTCGATTAAGTTTGTGATTTTCTTCGAAAAAAGTGGTTGACAGGTTGGTTTGACTGATCTAGAAGCCCGGCACCGCAGACGAGGCGCTGACAGGATTTGACCTTCGGGTTGGGTGATTGGCGGCGGGCTTTGTGAGCGGATTGAGATTTTCGACGGTTTGAGATCGTCTGTTCTTTGACAATTTTATACAGAAGAAAGAGAAACGTGGGCGGCATTGTCTGCGGATGGTTCGAGAGATCGAACTGTCGAAAGAACTTTGGCGGACACGTTTCTTGGATAAGAACTATGTTACCTGGATGATCTTCGGATTGTCTGGTGTGTAAATATGTTCTCGTCAATTTGAGCGTGACCAGAAGTTTGCGTCTCTTACGTAGAGATGCGACTGATTATAGCCAACATCAAATTTTCAACTTGAGAGTTTGATCCTGGCTCAGAACGAACGCTGGCGGCAGGCTTAACACATGCAAGTCGAGCGCCCCGCAAGGGGAGCGGCAGACGGGTGAGTAACGCGTGGGAACGTACCATTTGCTACGGAATAACTCAGGGAAACTTGTGCTAATACCGTATGTGCCCGAAAGGGGAAAGAGAACGGTCGGAAATCGTTCGTCGAGTGCAATGGCATAAGCCTGCCTGACTGCAAGACTGACAAGTCGAGCAGAGACGAAAGTCGGTCATAGTGATCCGGTGGTCCCGCGTGGAAGGGCCATCGCTCAACGGATAAAAGGTACGCCGGGGATAACAGGCTGATGACCCCCAAGAGTCCATATCGACGGGGTTGTTTGGCACCTCGATGTCGACTCATCGCATCCTGGGGCTGGAGCAGGTCCCAAGGGTATGGCTGTTCGCCATTTAAAGCGGTACGTGAGTTGGGTTCAGAACGTCGTGAGACAGTTCGGTCCCTATCTGCCGTGGGTGTAGGAATATTGACAGGATCTGTCCCTAGTACGAGAGGACCGGGATGGACGTATCTCTGGTGGACCTGTTGTCGTGCCAACGGCATAGCAGGGTAGCTATATACGGACGGGATAACCGCTGAAGGCATCTAAGCGGGAAACCCACCTGAAAACGAGTATTCCCTATCAGAGCCGTGGAAGACCACCACGTTGATAGGCCGGGTGTGGAAGTGCGGCAACGCATGCAGCTTACCGGTACTAATAGCTCGATCGACTTGATCACTCCCATTTACAATATCCATCATTTTGGTTTGAACTTCGTTCAAGCCAAAATCATTCTCCTGTCCTCACGCTGTCGCGGCTAACGCCGCTTCGCTCCGGACGGGGCGCCGGAAAACCGGCGGCATGCAGTCGCATGCTTCGTGTTATCAGCACAGAAAGACAAAGCACAAAGGCAAAGGATAGGCGCAGCCCAAACATACTGCCCTATTCCCCTACTGCCTTACTGCCCTGAACCAGCTTCTCATTTGTGTTCTTCGCCGACCTGGTGGTTATGGCGGAGCGGCTGCACCCGATCCCATTCCGAACTCGGCCGTGAAACGCTCCAGCGCCAATGGTACTTCATCTTAAGATGCGGGAGAGTAGGTCGCTGCCAGGTCTGCTAAGCACACAAATCATCTTCTCAAACCCATGCAAAACAGATCAAATCACGCCCAAAGCGAAAAAAAATACCAAAACCGGTCATAATATCGCACCCATAACGCGGGGTGGAGCAGCCCGGTAGCTCGTCAGGCTCATAACCTGAAGGCCGCAGGTTCAAATCCTGCCCCCGCAACCAAAAATAAAAACCCGTCGCACAAGCGGCGGGTTTTGGCGTTTAAACGGGTAGTGACGGCAGGTGGCCCGTTGTGGACAGCGGGCCTGGAACGTCATCGAAGCTTCACGCTCCCGAAATACGATGTTCCGCACGGGGGTGCCGATGCTGATTATTCTGGGTGGACCGCCAGCGTCTGGAAAAAGCACGATAGCACAGGCTCTCGCCGTGCGTATCGGGGCTTGCTATCTTCGCGTGGATACCGTCGAGCAGGCAATTCGTTCTGCGGCGCCGCCATCGGCAGGGAATGAAGTCGGACCGGCAGGATATGTAACGCTTTATTCGCTGGCTGCAGAAAACCTTCAGCTGGGCCGTACCGTCATAGTCGATTCGGTGAACGCGACGGAAATCACCCGTCAGGCATTCAGAGACGTCGCGGCAAAAGCCGGCAGTAGATGGGTTCAGGTTGAAGTTGTCTGTTCGGACGTCGATACGCATCGCCGTCGCGCCGAGACGCGAATAATGACGGTAGAAGGATTGACGCCACCAGACTGGGATCAAATATAGAAACGCCACTTCGAGCCATGGAGCACTGATCTGCGCCTGGATACGTCCGTTCTGTCAGTGGAAGAAGGTGTCGAAACGATCATGAAATCGCTTTAAGTGGTTGGGGTACCCATCCCCCATCGGCGGAGCCGGAAGCTTCAGCTGCCGGCTTTCACTTCGGCGACGAGGGGCGCATTGGGAGCAAGGGCGTTGCTGGATGGAGCGGCTTCCGTTGATTGCGATACGCATGCCGCTTCGCCCTGCAACTCATGAGCGTCGACCCGCATGGAGGAATTCTTTCTCCAGCCGCCGTGGAAATAAAGGATGGTCGACATCAGCAGGGTCGACAGCATCGCGGCAGGAAAGCTCAGCCAGAGCGCATCGGAACCAAGCTGTTCCCGCAGGCCAATAGCGACGCCGAGGCGCACAGGATACATCGATACGAAAAGAATGATGAGCGGCCAGATGACCTGGCCGTTTGCACGCACTGTTCCGAAGAGAACCATTGTCACGCCGAACGCGATGAAACCCCAGGTGGCGATCTGACCGATATGCTGGCCGATCGCGATGGCCGGGCTTTCAGCGCCGAGAAATATCTGCAGGGCCTGCCGGTCGGCGACCAGCAGCAGCCCGACAAGGGCTCCGGTCATCAGCACTGCGTAGATCGTTCCGATGCGGGTTATGGAGCTGACACGATCCCATTTACCGGCTCCGATGTTCTGGGCCGCCATCGCGCTGACCGCAGCACCCAACGCCATTGCCGGCATCTGCACATAGGTCCACAGCTGCTGCGTGGCGCCGAAGGCGGCTGTCGTGTCAACACCCTCGCGATTGACGAGCCGCATCATGGTCAGCATCGAGCTTGAGACAACGATCATCTGGATGCCCATCGGCAGTCCCTTGACAAAGATCAGCTTCAACAACTTCCGGTCCGGAACAAGAAGCCACAACTCCCTGCCGCGCAGGCGCAACGGGAGATCGCGATGGTAGATATAATAGAGCATCGCCGCGAGACTTATGTAATTGGCGACAGCTGTTGCCAGTGCGGACCCCGCAATACCGAGCGCAGGCAGCGGACCCCAACCCAGGATGAAGAAGGGGTTGAGCACTATATCGAGGAGTACGGCCATTCCCATGAATATCAGCGGGGTCACGGCGTCGCCGCTGCCGCGCAGTGCCATCATCAGGATTGTCTGCATCAGGATCGCCGGCATGGCCAGAAAAGTGACCTGCAGGAACGCACGCGCCAGCGGTTCAATGGTTTCAGGAGTTCCCAGCAGCGCCAGAACTTTGGGGGCGAGCAGCCAGCCGATGACCGCGACCACGATGCTGAGCGGTACGAAAGTGCCGACCGTGGTGCCCGCTATGGTGCGCGCCGTTTCTATATCCCGTCGCCCGAAAGCCTGTCCGATGAGGATCGTCGATGCCATGCCGAAACCGAAGACGAAAGCGGTCAGCAGAAACATGACCAGATTGCCGTTCGTCGTTGCGGCAAGTGCGTATTCGCCCAGTAACTGCCCGATCCAGATCGTGTCGATGGAACCGTTGGCCGATTGCAATATGGACGAGCCAAGGGTCGGCAGGGCAAAGAGCAGCAGAGCCTGATTGATCGGGGCTGTCGTCAGGTCGATGCTCTGTTTCATAAGACCTCGTGATCGAAACGATGTGCCGGAGCAATTGACAGGAAACTCCGCAAACCTGGAACGACTGCCATCGTTATTCTGTTCCGGTTTAAAGCATAATCCGACCTGAGTGAAACGAGGATCGATAAGATTATGCTATTAATAGAACAGCTTAGAGCGTCGATCTGACTCAGTCAGATCGAAACGCGCTCTAATTTTGGCAGTTTGCGCGCCGTGGGTAAAGTCACGGAAAAGAATGCCGCATAGGATGCAAAGCGCAGGTGTGGCTCTTTTATGCCATTCCCACCACCCAAAAGATTGCTAATATGAACTTGGGCATGGAGGGGCCCGATCCATGAAAGGTCTGGCAGACGCATCCACGCTGGGTGTCAACGAGGATAACGGCGAGAATGCCAGCGAGGGTGTCGGCGATCCGCGCCCCGGCGAAGGGCTGCACCGCTTGTCACAGCCAAGGCCAGGCGACAATGCCCCGACAGGCACGGACCAGCTCGACTGGCTCGTCGCCATGATCAATCACGTGCCGGATTTCATCTATGCCAAGGACCTGCAAGGGCGGTTCCTGTTTGCCAACGATGCGGTGGTTCGCAACAATGGCCTGTCAGACATCAACGAACTCATCGGGCTGACGGACGTCGATATACACGGCCAAGCAGCGATTACGGCGCGCATTTCCGAGATCGAAAGGCGGGTCATGGAAAGCGGCGTGCCTGACCTCGGCTATGAAGAGCGCGCCATGCGCGGCGGAGCGGATCGCTGGCTGATGATTTCGCGCGTCCCACTGCGCGACAGGAGCGGCAACATCATCGGTGTCGTGGGCGTCTCGCGCGACATTTCCATCAAGAAGAAGGCCGAACGCTTCATGCAGGTGCAGGCCCGCATTCTGGAAATGACGGTGAGCGCCGTTGCGATATCGGAATTCGTCGATCAACTGGCCCGGTTGCTGGAAAGCCTTGCCGGGGGTGTTCGATGCGTCGCCGTCGTGACCGCTCAAAACGCAGATGATGTCATTGTTTCGGCCCCCTCGTTGCCTTCGCTGGCGACTGGTCTGAGACAGGCGCCGCTTTCCCCGGCGCGCCTTGAAGCTGCACTGACAGCGCTGGCTCCTGAAAGCGAAGCGATATTCTGCATCGAAATTCCTTCGGCGGACGGTACAGGACATGGTGTTCTGGGTTTCATGGTCGATGGCGAGGTTTCCGATGATCGCGGCCTGCGTGAGTTTTTGGCCACCGCTGCAGGGATGGCTGGAATTGCCATCGACAGGCGCATCGCCGACGAGCGCATCCGCTATCTGGCCGAGCACGACGCGCTGACCGGGCTGGCGAACCGGGCCTTTCTGGAACGACAACTCGAACAGATGCTCGATCAGGCGTCCAGCCATTCACGGAAGGTGGCTGTCGGCTTTCTCGACCTCGATCAGTTCAAGCCGGTCAACGATACACTCGGCCATGCTGCCGGAGACAGGCTTTTGCAGCAGGTCGCCGGCCGGATTTTGCTTCTGCTCGGCGAGGGTGAACTTGCCGGTCGCATGGGCGGCGATGAATTCATTCTGGTTCTGAAGGCAGACGAGGGGGATTTCTGTTCCCGGCTGGATGAGATACGGCGCAGGGTAAGCGAGCCGGTCGAACTGGGTGGAACCTCTCTGGAGGTCACGTGCAGCATTGGTGTCGCCTGTTTTCCCAGACATGGCCGGTCGGCAGGGGAACTGCTCGCGGCTGCGGACGCTGCCATGTATGAGGCCAAGGCGAAGGGCCGCAACAGCGTCTGTATCTATTCTGTCGAGATGCCGCGCGACTTCGCATCAGATGGAAGCGGACAGCCATAGTTCTTGCGCGATGTTCAACCGATCTTCGCCTTGACGAACACGTCATAACGCGTGCTCTTGCCGAGAATCTGATGGGAGGGCTTGCGCAATCCGGCCATGGGATCGGCGCGCAACGGCCATTTGAGGACCACACGGTATTGCGCTGCCTCGAGTGCCACCTGCATCAACCTTTCGGCATCCGGATCGGTGCCGACGATTTCGCGTATCTGCCGCATTTCCTTTTTGACGAGCGCACTGTTGCCACGCGGCGGATGCATCGGGTCAACCAGCACGACCTGCGGCTTCAATTCGGGCAGGAGCAGGCAGGAATCGCCGTGCAAAAGCGTCATGCGGGCAACAGTCTCGGCATAGCGGCCTCCTTCCGCGGCTGCACGCGCCAGCCCCTCGGCGAGAAGCCCGTGCATCTTTTCGGAGCGCTCGATCAAGATCACTTTCGCGCCGAGTGAGGCCAGCAGAAAGGCATCGCGCCCGAGCCCAGCCGTCGCATCGACGATTTCCGGCGTGGCATCCCGCGTCAGTCCCGCGGCCTTGGCGAGGGCCTGACCGCGTCCTTCGCCGGAGCGGAACCGGTGGCCGACAGCGCCGCCGACGAAATCAACGACAAGCTCCGATGTATCGATTTTCTGCGACATGGATGCTCTCAGAAAGGGCAGGGCGCGGTGAAGGTAACAGCGCGGCCATCGGGGTGCCTGAAGGAAAGTTCTTCCGCGTGCAGCAACAGGCGGTCTGCGGCGGCAAGCGCTTCGCCTTCGGCGTAGAATTCGTCGCCGAGGATCACATGGCCAATCGCTTTCATATGCACGCGCAGCTGGTGCGTGCGGCCCGTAAGGGGAAAGAGCCGCAGCCGGGTCGTGCGCTCGCTGCGATCGAGCACCTGCCAGCGTGTCTGGGCAGGCTTGCCGTGCTCGTGATCGACACGATGACGCGGCTTGTTGCCGGGATCAATCGCCAGCGGCAGGTCGATCAGCCCTTCGTCTTCCTCAACGTTTCCCCAGACGACGGCTATATAGGATTTTTGCGTCGTGCGGGCCTCGAACTGAGCGGCGATAGCGGCATGCGTCTTGCGATCGAGCGACATCAGGACGATGCCCGACGTATCCTTGTCGAGACGGTTGATCATCTGCGCTTGCGGAAATGTTTCCTGAACGCGCGTTGCGAGACTGTCAGACAGGGCAGGATGGCGTCCGGGTACGGACAGGAGACCGCTCGGCTTGTCCAGCACGAGAAAGCCCGCATCGCGATGAAGGATCGAGACATAGGGTTCCAGCGGGGGATGATAGATGGGAGCAACGGCGGATAACACACTCATGAGGCTCTTCTAGCACGGTTTGCGCGGTGCGGAGAAGCACGCGCTCATGCTTGCGGCGGTAAATGATGCGCTGTTCACCGGGTGGCTGGATGTTCTTGCAAGGAAATAAATGGCGGAGAGGGAGGGATTCGAACCCCCGATGGAGTTGCCCCCATGCCGCATTTCGAGTGCGGTGCTTTCAACCACTCAGCCACCTCTCCGCGTTGTGCAGCACTGTAAAACGACCCTTGAAGAATCGCACAGTAACAAGCATCAATGACGAATGCCGAGCGTGCAGCGGCTCAATAACGGGCCAGCGCCGATTAGACAAGAGCTAATTTGCATTCCCTTGTGAAAATTCTTGACTTTTCTGCCGCTTCGCACCTATAAGCACCAGACCTTAGGCGTGGGGTGATCCGCGCCTATTGTTTTGATTGCAGATTTCGGGCTTTTCCGGGACTGCGATCAAGGGCCAAAAGCCCGCTCATCAACCGACTGATAAAAAGACGGCCCATCGCTTCGACGCCAATGTCGCAGAATGAGAGCCGGACCGAACAACCGAAAGGACAACAAATGTTCGCAGTCATCAAGACCGGTGGCAAGCAGTATCGCGTTGCCGCAAACGACCTCATCAAGGTCGAAAAAGTTGCTGGCGAAGCCGGTGACATCGTAGAATTCGCAGAAGTCCTGATGGTCGGCTCGACCATTGGCGCCCCGACCGTCGCCGGTGCTCTCGTCACCGCCGAAGTCGTTGAACAGGGCCGTGCCCGCAAGGTCATCGCGTTCAAGAAGCGTCGCCGTCAGAACTCGAAGCGCACACGCGGTCATCGTCAGGAACTGACGACCATCCGCATCTCGGAAATCCTCACCGACGGCGCGAAGCCTTCCAAGAAGGCCGCCGAGAAGAAGGCTCCGAAGGCAGACGCCGCCGAAGGCGAAGCCGCAAAGCCGAAGAAGGCAGCGCCCAAGAAGGCCGCAGCCAAGGCCGAGTCGGCTGAGTAAACAGAGAGATTAAAGGAGAACACCAATGGCACACAAAAAAGCTGGCGGTTCCTCGCGTAACGGTCGCGATTCAGAATCCAAACGCCTTGGCGTGAAGAAGTTCGGCGGCGAAGCTGTGCTCGCCGGCAACATCATCGTGCGCCAACGCGGCACGAAGTGGCATCCGGGCGCCAATGTCGGCCTCGGCAAGGACCACACGATTTTTGCAACCGTAAACGGCTCCGTGTCTTTCCGCACGAAAGCCAACGGTCGCACGTACGTGTCGGTTAACCCGATCGCGGAAGCAGCAGAGTAAGCCGGGCACTCTCACAAGCACCGGCGTCCCATCGGACCCGGTGTAAATGGCAGCCTAGCCAAAAGATCGAAGGGAAGATGGGGCCACCCATCTTCCCTTTTTGCATTTGGGCGCATCTCGAAAAGTGCGAAGCGGTTTTCAAACAAGATGCGCCTCAAATGAAACGCTCTGGAGGAACGAAAAATGGTTGTCGAAGTTCTGGAAGAAGATTGTTACGACGCAAGCAGTAGCGAAAGAAGAGGCAGTTACGCAGATCTGTCGCCCGGCCTGGAGGATGCAAAGGCTCCCGACCTGGCCTACGAGCTGGACTGCCCCGTCCTCGTCACAGAAAGGCTGGTGTTGCGCCCGCCGCATGTCGAAGACGTGGATGCGATTTCCTATCTTGCCAATAACGCCCGCGTCTCCAGTATGCTTGCCCGTATGCCGCATCCATACACGCGTGAAAACGCCGTCGACTTTGTCGAGCGCGTGCGAAAAGGCGAGATGGGCAATTGCATCTACGCGATCACGCAAGCGGAAACCGGCATCTTCATGGGCTGCTGCGGCATCCATCCGCTCGATCGTGGCGACGGGCTTGAAATCGGCTACTGGCTGGGCGAACCCTATTGGGGACACGGCTTTGCCACCGAGGCCGCGCACGCCCTGATCGATCTGGCTTTTCGTGCGACCGCCATCGAACGGCTGCATGTCTCGTGCCATGCCATCAATGGCGGCTCGCGCCGGGTGATCCACAAGTGCGGCTTCCAGTTCAGCAGCATGGGCATGGCCGACTCGCTCGCCGCAGGCAATGTGCCGGTCGAACGCTATGTCCTCGATCGGCGTACCTGGATCGGGCTGAGAAGCTGGCAGTCGTAAGGGCTGTTCCAAAACCAGCCCTGTGTGGCTGCAAAATGGTCCTGCGTGAAGCCCTTCCGGCTGGCGCAGGACCGATAATCATCGGGGAATGACATGATGGATACCCACGCAATCGCACGCGACAGGATCGTGGTGCGCGCGCTCGAAAAGGGCGACCTGCATCGTTACCGGGCCATAAGGTTGAGCGCCTTGCAGCGCGCGCCGATGGCCTTCGGTTCGAGTTTCGAGGAAGAAAATGCCTATTCGGACAGCGTCTTTGCGCGCCGCCTGGAACAGGTGAACGGCAATGTGGTCTTCGGCGCCTTCGATGGCGAAAACCTGCTGGGAACGGCGGGCATGTTCCGCCATGATCGCAGGTCCGAGCGCCATCGCGGCACGCTCTGGGGCGTCTATGTGGCTCCCGAAGCGCGCGGGCTGCAACTCGGCAGGGCGCTTGTCGGTAAGGTCATCGACCATGCGGCAACGCAGGTCGTCGTTGTGGATGCCAAGGTGGTCGCCACGAACGAAGCCGCCAAACGCGTCTATTATGCGCTTGGTTTCAAGACTTACGGCGTCGAACCCAAGTCGCTTTACGTTCAGGGCCAGTATCTGGATCAGGAATTGATCTATATCGATTTCACCGATCCTGAACGAAACCCGAAATAGGCGGAAACCGGCTTCCTCGACTGTTTGCAGGAAGCCGGTTTTGCTGTAATTGCAACACACCACATGCGGGCGCGCCCGCATGTAATTCCTATTCAGGGCGCGCGCCGCCCAAAAGCCTGCCGCAGCGCGGGCATCAAGAAGGTTACGTTCAGATGAAGTTTCTCGATCAGGCAAAGATCTATATCCGCTCCGGCAATGGCGGGGCGGGGGCGGTTTCGTTCCGCCGCGAGAAATTTCTCGAATTCGGCGGTCCAGACGGCGGCGACGGCGGACGCGGCGGCGATGTGTGGGTGGAGGCCGTGGACGGTCTCAACACGCTGATCGATTACCGCTATCAGCAGCACTTCCGGGCCAAGACCGGCATGCACGGCATGGGCCGCAACATGACCGGCGGCAAGGGCGACGACGTTGTTCTCAAGGTGCCGGTCGGCACGCAGATTTTCGAGGAAGACGACGAAACGCTGATCTGCGACATTACCGAGATCGGCCAGCGCTATCGTCTCGCCAAGGGCGGAAACGGGGGCTTCGGCAACCTGCATTTCACCACCTCGACCAACCGCGCGCCGCGCCGCGCCAATCCCGGGCAGGAAGGCATCGAGCGCACCATCTGGCTGCGCCTGAAGCTGATTGCCGATGCCGGTCTGGTCGGCCTGCCCAATGCCGGAAAGTCCACTTTCCTCGCAAGCGTGACAGCGGCGAAGCCGAAGATTGCCGATTATCCTTTCACCACGCTGCATCCCAATCTGGGTGTCGCGCGCGTGGATGGCCGCGAGTTCGTCATTGCCGATATTCCGGGCCTGATCGAAGGGGCGAGCGAAGGCGTCGGTCTCGGCGACCGTTTCCTCGGTCATGTCGAGCGCACGCGGGTTCTGCTCCATCTGGTGTCAGCGCAGGAAGAAGATGTGGCCAAGGCCTATCGGGTCATTCGCGGCGAGCTGGAAGCCTATGAGCATGGGCTTGCCGACAAGCCGGAAATCGTGGCGTTGTCGCAGGTGGATACGCTGGATGCGGAAGCGCGCAAGGCCAAGGTCAAGGCGCTGAAAAAGGCATGCGGACGCGATCCGCTGCTGCTTTCGGCGGTCAGCCATGAAGGTTTGAACGATGCGTTGCGCCAGCTTGCTGCCGTGATTGATCAGAGCCGCACCGCAGAGGCCGGTACGGCGCAAGCCGAAGACTAAGCGTCGGATTTTATTTGGGCGCGCATCTTATCCGAAAACCGTTTCACACTTTTCGGGATGCGCTTTGGATGCGGCGAGGGAATGAAACATGCTGAAGAAACTGAAGGACTATCGCCGCATCGTTGTCAAAATCGGGTCCGCCCTTCTGGTGGATCGCGCAACCGGCCTCAAGCGCGACTGGCTGGAAAGCCTGGGGCAGGATATTGCAGCGCTTCATCACGCAGGCGTCGAGGTGCTGGTGGTTTCTTCCGGCGCGATCGCGCTTGGCCGCACCGTCCTCGGCCTGCCGAAAAAGGCGCTCAAGCTTGAGGAAAGCCAGGCCGCTGCCGCCGCTGGCCAGATCGCGCTCGCCAAGGCCTATGCGGATGTGCTCGGCGGACATTCCATCCGTTCCGGCCAGATTCTGGTCACGCTTTCCGATACCGAGGAGCGCCGCCGCTATCTCAATGCGCGCGCGACCATCGAGACGCTTTTGAAATTAAAGGCCGTGCCGGTCATCAACGAGAACGACACGGTGGCAACCACCGAAATCCGCTATGGCGACAATGATCGTCTCGCCGCGCGCGTGGCGACCATGATGGGGGCGGACCTTCTGGTTCTGCTCTCCGACATTGACGGACTTTATACGGCCCCGCCGCACAAGAACCCGGACGCGGAGTTTCTGCCGCTGGTCGAAACCATCACGCCGCAGATCGAAGCCATGGCGGGAGCGGCGGCTTCCGAACTGTCGCGCGGCGGCATGAAGACCAAGCTCGATGCGGGCAAGATCGCCAATGCGGCCGGGACCGCGATGATCATCACATCGGGCACGCGTTTCGGCCCGCTTTCAGCCATCGATCGCGGCGAGCGCGCAACGCTGTTTGAACCGGCGCGCGCGCCTGTCAATGCGTGGAAGACATGGATTTCCGGCAATCTGGAACCGGCTGGCCGGTTGACGGTGGATGCCGGTGCGGCCAAGGCGCTGAAATCCGGCAAATCGCTTCTCCCTGCGGGTGTGAAGGAAATCGACGGGCAATTCGAGCGCGGCGATACGGTCGCGGTGCTCAATGAGGACGGGCGCGAGATCGCGCGCGGACTGATCGCTTACGATGCCGAGGATGCGCGCAAGATCGCCGGCCATAAAAGCGATGAGATCAGCGAAATTCTTGGCTATGATGCGCGCGCGGCGATGATCCATCGCAACGATCTGGTCGTGCGCGCGGCCAGCAATGCGGAAGCGGTGTAAGGGGAGAGGACATGCTGACCAAGGCAGATACGGCAAACGATATTGCTGCCGTGATGGCGGAAGTGGGGCGCAAGGCGCGCGCTGCCGCCGCCCCGCTTTCCATCGCCACCACCGAACAGAAGAACAAGGCGCTGATTGCCGCCGCCGAGGCGATGTTGGAAGCGCGGGCCGAGATTCTGGAAGCCAACAAGCTCGATCTCGCCAATGCGGAAAAGAACGGCATGGCGGCTTCTTTCGTCGATCGCCTGACGCTCGATGACAGCCGGATCGACGCCATCGCCGATGGTATCCGCGCCATCGCGGCGCTCCCTGATCCGGTGGGCGAGGTGATTGCCGAATGGGACCGTCCGAACGGCCTCCATATCGAGCGCGTGCGCACGCCGCTCGGTGTGATTGGCGTCATTTATGAAAGCCGTCCCAATGTAACCGCCGATGCCGGTGCGCTCTGCCTCAAGGCGGGGAATGCGGTTATCCTGCGTGGCGGCTCGGATTCGGCGCATTCGTCGGCTGCCATTCACAAAGCGCTGGTGAGGGGGCTTGAAGCCGCCAACCTGCCTGCCGATGCGATCCAGATCGTGCCGGTGACCGACCGCGCCGCTGTCGGCGAAATGCTGAAGGGTCTCAATGGCGCGATTGACGTGATCGTGCCGCGTGGCGGCAAAAGCCTCGTTGCGCGGGTTCAGTCGGAAGCGCGGGTGCCGGTCTTCGCGCATCTGGAAGGCATCTGCCATCTCTATATCGATAAAACCGCCGGTCTCGACATGGCGCGCAGAATTGCGCTCGACGCCAAGATGCGGCGCACCGGCATTTGCGGTGCTGCGGAAACGCTTCTGGTGGATCGTGCGGTGGCTGCGACACATCTGGCGCCGATCCTTGACGATCTTGTCGCCGCGGGCTGCGAAATTCGCGGCAGCGCCGATGTGCTGGCGCTCTATCCGGCGAAGCCCGCCACGCAGGAGGACTGGTCGACAGAATATCTCGATGCGATCATTTCCGTTGCGCTGGTCGATGGCATTTCGGGCGCAATCGAACATATCAACCGCTATGCCTCGCATCACACCGAAGCCCTCGTGGCGGAAGATGCGGCAGCGGTTGCGCGTTTCTTCAACGAAATCGACTCGGCCATTCTCCTGCACAATGCCTCGACGCAATTTGCCGATGGCGGCGAGTTTGGCATGGGCGCCGAAATCGGCATCGCCACCGGCAAGATGCATGCGCGCGGACCGGTTGGCGTCGAGCAGCTGACCTCGTTCAAATATCGCGTGCGCGGCAGCGGACAGGTTCGTGGTTAGTTTCGGATGAAGTTCGGCTTCGGGCTTTCCGCATTGAAGGAAAAATATCCGGGTGTCAGTGCGCATTATCTGCGCATGCCGCATGTCGAAAAGGGCATGGCGGTGGGGCTGTTCGGCGGCTCGTTCAATCCGCCGCATGGAGGCCATGCGCTGGTGGCGGAAATCGCCATAAGGCGGCTGAAGCTCGACCAGCTCTGGTGGATGGTGACGCCCGGCAATCCGCTGAAGGACAGCCGCGAACTGGTGCCGCTCGCCGAGCGGCTGAAGCTGAGCGAGGAAGTGGCCGAAGACCCGCGCATCAAGGTGACGGCGCTGGAAGCCGCCTTCAACGTCCGCTACACGGCGGATACGCTGGCGCTCATCCGCGACGCCAATCCCGGCGTCCATTTCGTCTGGGTGATGGGCGCCGACAATCTCGCTTCGTTCCATCGCTGGCAGCGCTGGCGCGAGATTGCGCAGAATTTCCCGATTGCGGTCATCGACCGGCCGGGGTCCACGCTCGCCTATCTGTCGTCGCGCATGGCGCAGACATTTTTCGACAGCCGCATCGACGAACAATATGCGCCCATGCTGGCGCGGCGCACGCCTCCGGCCTGGACTTTCATCCATGGGCCGCGGTCGTCGCTTTCCTCCACCGCTATCCGCAAAACCCGTACCGCATCTTGATGGTTTCATGACAATTTCTGCAAGATATGGGTAGAACGGGCAAAGAAACTGAAAAAGTGAACGGGCTGGAAAAGCTCGTGCACTTGAAACAAAACAGGGACTCTGCCTATTTTAGGGAGTGTGGTGCTTACAACTGCCACACTGCGTTGTTCTGTTGAGAAAGGGATTACACTGAGAACAGCAATTGAGAAGAAGGCTCATCACGTGCCTTCCACGGTCGGGATGGACGAGTCCAATCTCGTGTCCCAGACCTTCGACGCGGCCTTGGCCAGTCTCGAAAACTCCAAGGCGGAATCCATCATCCCCATCGACATTCGCGGAAGATCAACGATCGGCGATTTCATGATCGTCGCGTCGGGCCGTTCGCATCGCCATGTGACGGCGGTTGCCGACCATCTTTTGCAGGCCCTGCGTGAAACAGGCTGCAAGGATATGCGGGTCGAAGGTCTCGAGAGTGGCGACTGGGTTCTCATCGATACCGGCGATATCATCGTCCATATCTTCCGACCGGAAGTCCGTGACTTCTACAATATCGAGAAGATCTGGCTCGATGAGGGTTTCGACGACGAACGGGCGCTGGAAACGGTGCATTAGGGCATTTTCGAGCCAAAAGTGCGCAGCGCTTTTGCGCGGAAGAATGCGTGAAAGAAAAGATTAAAGCGTGACACGCTTTAATTCGATGAATTGAGAGCGTCATGCGTGTGAGTGTTTTTGCCGTGGGCCGAATGAAAACCGGCCCCGAACGGGAACTGGTTGAGCGTTATTTCGACCGGTTTTCCAAGGCTGGACCGCCTTTGGGGCTTGAATTCGCCGGTGTGAGCGAAATTCCGGAAAGCCGTGGCCAGACGGCGGAACTGCGCAAGGCCGAGGAAGCCCAGCGCATCCACGACGCGCTCGATAATGCCAGTTCTGGCGGCGCGGCCCTGATCCTGCTCGACGAGCGCGGCAAGGCGCTTGGATCGGAAGCTTTTGCGGCGGCGGTCGGACGTATGCGCGACGACGGCAAGCGCCAGCTTATCGTCGCCATTGGCGGGCCGGACGGTCACGATCCGGCATTGCGATCACGCGCCGATCTCGTTCTGGCGCTGGGCGAACTGACATGGCCGCACCAGATTGCCCGCATACTGATTGCCGAGCAGCTTTATCGCGCCGCCACCATTCTGGCAGGCCATCCCTATCATCGGTCGTGACGGTTTTTCATATTGAAGATTTCTGATTTCTTTTGAAGGTATTTTTTACTCTTCTTGATAGAACAAGGTATGGGACAAATAGCAATGGCGCCGATCTTGAAAGAAATGATTGGCCAGTTTTCTCGATTCCATCAATGATGAAATCGTATGAAAGTTCATTCAAGTTTGCTTTTGCGATATTGAGCGTTATTACTTTTATTATGAAGAATGCAATAAGGCACCCTGTTGTTTTTATATCGCGCCTTATCATGAAATATAAAGATAATATGCCTAAAATAACAAGAAATACTTGTAGTATTATAACAAAAACTATAGATGATCCGAGTAATATATTCTCGCGATATATTTCAATAATGACTTCCTCGGGGAATGCCTCTATTGTATAAAATATATCAAGTGAAATGAATATTACTGAGGATATTACGGCTACAATTGGAATTAGCAGAAAACCACCAATTCCAATTGGTTCTTTTTTAAAAAAATCATTAAACACTGTTTTTCCTTATATGATCATCAGGCTGATCTCAATCGCTTTTGGTTCTGTGGCCACCCCTATCATCGGTCGTGAAATGCGTAATGCAGGCGTACGCAGCCGCGGTCAAGCGTCCTGGCGCTGAGGAGAACAGGGCTCGCCTTGAAGCCGGTCGGCGGAAACAGCGGCATGCCGCCGCCGATGAGTTCGGGGATGACGTAAATCTCGATTTCGTCCAGCGCGCCGCGTTCCAGAAACGCCATTTGCAACTGGCCGCCGCCGAGCATCCATACATCGCCGTCATCGAGCGCGCGCAGTTCCGCAATCAGCGCATCGACGTCATGGCGGGTTTCAAGCGGCCCCCTGGGGTTTTCGACAGGCCGTGACGTGACCACGATGCATCTTTGGTCGCCATAGGCCCAGGGCGCATCGCTTTCAGCCACGAAGTCATAGGTGGCGCGACCCATGACGACAGTGCGGATCGACTGGATGAAAGTGCGGTAATCGTGCTCGCCCAGATCTGCGCCATCATATTTGAACAGCCAGTCGAGCCTGCCGTTCTCGTCCGCGATGAAGCCGTCGAGACTGGCGGCGATATAGCCGACAATTTTCGCCATTGTGATTTCTCCGGTTGATTTATAAATGAACATACGTTTATATATTCACCATGGCAAGAACCAAATCCGTGCCCGATGAGGCAGTGCTCGACCGATTGTTGGCTGTCGTGGCGAAAGCCGGTCCCGATGGACTGACCTTCGCGCGGGCTGCAAAGGCGGCGGGGCTTTCCGCCGCCACGCTGGTCCAGCGTTACGGCAACAGCCAATCCATGCTTGAGGCGGTGCTGCTGCGGGCGTGGGACAAGCTGGATGCGGCAACGCGCGCGGCCGATGAGGATGCAGAGCCCGGCCCGCAGGGCGCAATCGACCTGCTGATGGCGCTGATGCCATCGGACGCCGCTGAATATAATGCGACCGATGGGCTTCTGCTTTTGCGCGAAGATATTCGCAATCCGGTGCTGCGGGGCGCGGGGCGCAGCATGGGGCGCCTATCTGGCCGGTGCGCTCGGGCGACGTCTTTCCAGCGATGCGGAAAAAGCCGAACGTCTCGGCTGGCAGATGGCCAGCATCTGGCAGGGCGCCCATATCTGGTGGGCTTTCACGCGTTGCGAGCCAGCGGAGACCGCAATCCGCCGTGCCCTCACGGAGTGGCTGGAGGCGGCGATACCTTCCTGAATTCCGTTGTGCGATCATGCCCTGCTTTGTAGGCTTGATCGTAAACAGCGGGAGGGCATTATGCGCGTCGAGCAACTGGATCATGTACAGCTTGCCATGCCGCAAGGCGGAGAAGAGCGGGCACGCGCGTTTTATGGAGACCTTCTGGATCTGCCGGAGGTTCCGAAGCCGTCGAACCTTGCCGCCCGCGGCGGTTGCTGGTTCGAGCGCGGCGCTCTGAAAATACATCTGGGCGTCGATCCGGCCTTCGTGGCTGCGCGCAAGGCGCATCCGGCGTTTCTGATCGATGATCTTGATGAGCTGATCGATATCCTGTCCGAAGCCGGTCATCCGGTGAGCGAGGATGAGCCGCTGGAAGGCTACAAGCGCTGCTATGTTTCCGATCCTTTCGGGAATCGCATCGAGCTGATGGAGCGCCTTCCAACCTGATGCTGGCCGTTATGGTTGATGGTTCGTTAACGGTATCGGTCTAGGTTGCGGTTTCAGCCCTGAATTTCGCCTTGTTTCGTCCCGATAGAACAGCATGTACCCTGTACGCCTTTTCAAAAGACCAAGATTGCTTGCATCTGTGCACGCCGGCCTTGTCGTTGCCGGGCTGGCCGGACTGTCTGCGCCGTCCGCTCTTGCGCAGGAAGCCTTGCAGCAGCAGCGCGATCAGGCGGCGAGCGAATATGAAAAGCTCAGCAACGAGCTTACCGTCACCGGCGACAGGCTGAAACAGCTTGAGGACGAGGTGGCCGGGCTTAAGAAGGACCAGACGACCATTACCGCCGCGCTGATCCAGTCGGCCAAGACCGACAAGAAGCTGCAGCAGGATATTTCCGATATCGCCGACAAGCTGACCGCGCTGCGCGAGCAGGAAGACGGCATTCGCGCGTCGCTGCGCGCAAGGCGCGGCGTTCTGGCCGAAGTGCTGGCCGCATTGCAGCGCATGGGCCTCAACCCGCCGCCCGCAATTCTGGTACGGCCCGACGACGCGCTCGCCTCGGTGCGCAGCGCCGTGCTTCTGGGCGCCGTGGTGCCCGAAATGCGCGAGCAGGTGGAGGAGTTGACCGGCGATCTGAAAGACATGCAGCGGGTTACGGCTTCCATTGCGGAAGAGCAGGAAAAGCTGAAGACGACGCGCACGGACCAGGCCGAAGAACAGAAACGGCAATCACTTCTTCTTGAAGAGAAGAAGAAATTGCAGGCGCAGTCGGAACAGGAAATCGAGGCGCAGCGCAAGCGTTCGGAAGAGCTGGCGGCCAGGGCAGGCAGCCTGAAAGACCTTATCGACGGGCTCGACAAGCAGATGGCGGGCGTGCGCGATGCGGCCGAAGCAGCCCGCAAGGCCGAGGCGGATCGCCTTGCCGCAGCAAGGGAAAAGGCCGGGGAAACCGCGCCCGACGACAATCATCTGCGCGCACAGGTCGATTTTGCGTCCTTGCAGGGCAAGCTCGCATTGCCTGCGGCGGGCAAGACGGTGCGCCGCTACGGCGAAAAGGACGGCGTCGGCGGTTCCATGATGGGGCAGGTCGTCGAAACCTTGCCCTCTGCCACGATTACGTCACCTTCCGATGGCGTGATACTTTACGCGGGCACATTCCGTTCCTACGGGCAGCTCTTGATACTCGACGCGGGCAATGGATATCATGTCGTAATGGCTGGCATGGGTCGAATCGACGTGTCGCAAGGCCAATTTGTACTTGCGGGAGAGCCGGTCGGCGCAATGGGAGAAAAACTTCTCGCAAGTGTTGCACCGATAGAGGTGGGCAATGGCGCGCCATTGCTTTACATTGAATTTCGAAAGGATGGAAAACCCGTCGATCCCGCACCGTGGTGGACCGAACGGCTTTCTGGAAGGACGTGAAAATGATGCGTAAACTGTCGCTGCTGTTCGCCGGGGCCCTTGTGGGGGCGTCAGCCATGGTGATGGTCCAGGGCGCGCCGGCTTCCACTGCTTTTGCGGCAGGGAAAGATAGCGATGTCTACAAGGAACTGGCCCTTTTCGGCGATATTTTCGAGCGTGTGCGCGCACAATATGTGACGCCGCCCGACGACAAGAAGCTGACCGAAAGCGCGATCAACGGCATGTTGACCTCGCTCGATCCCCATTCGTCCTATCTCAACCCGGAAGCCGCGCAGGACATGCGTGCGCAGACCAAGGGTGAGTTCGGCGGTCTCGGCATCGAAGTGACGATGGACAACGATCTCGTCAAGGTCATCGCGCCGATCGACGATACCCCCGCTTCAAAGGCCGGTGTGCTGGCAGGCGATCTCATCACCAAGATCGACGGGCAGGAAGTTCGCGGGCTTTCGCTGAACGACGCCGTGGACAAGATGCGCGGTGAAGTGGGGTCGCAGATCGAACTGACGATCCAGCGCGAAGGCGCCGACAAGCCGATCACGCTGAAGATCGCCCGCGCCGTCATCAAGGTGAAGGCCGTTCGCTATCGCGTCGAGAACGATGTCGGTTATCTGCGCGTCATCTCGTTTACCGAACAGACGTCCGACGACCTGAAGAAGGCGATCAAGGATATTCAGGACAAGATTCCTGGCGACAAGCTCAAGGGCTTCGTGCTGGACCTGCGCCTCAATCCGGGTGGCCTGCTCGACCAGGCGGTCGCTGTCTCCGACGCCTTCCTCGACAAGGGCGAGGTCGTCTCGACCCGTGGCCGCGATCCGCAGGACGTGACCCGTTTCGATGCGCGCAAGGGCGATCTGACCGACGGAAAGCCGGTCATCGTCCTGATCAATGGCGGTTCGGCCAGCGCTTCGGAAATCGTTGCCGGTGCCCTGCAGGATCATCGCCGCGCCACCGTGCTCGGCACGCAGTCCTTCGGCAAGGGTTCGGTGCAGACGATCATTCCGCTTGGCGAAAACGGCTCGCTGCGTCTGACCACGGCGCTTTATTACACGCCGTCGGGCAAGTCGATCCAGGGCAAGGGCATCACGCCGGACATCAAGGTGGACCAGCCTTTGCCGCCGGAACTGAAGGGTGAGGACGTCGTTCGCGGCGAATCCGAACTCAAGGGCCACATCAAGGGCAATGCCGAGGATGATAACGGCTCCGGTTCGTCGGCTTATGTCCCGGCTGATCCGAAGGACGACATCCAGCTCAATGAAGCCATCAAGCTCCTGCGTGGCGAGGTTGCCAATGCCGCCTTCCCGCCGGACCCGAAGAAGGGCGTGTTGAACTGATCGCTCCATGCTGGATCTGAACAGCCCGTTAGGACTGGACAAGAAACCGCAAAAGCGCGGGGGCTTACGCTCCCGCGCTTTTCGTTCTTCCATGAAAGCCTTGGCCGTGGTGGCCGGGCTTTGCCTTGCCGGGGGCGCGGTGTTCGCCATCTGGCAGACCAATCAGGCAGGCTTCCGCAAGACGGAAACCGCCGCCGTGGAACCGGCGCAACCCGAAGCCCCCGCCGTCAAGCCCGTCATGAAACCCGCGACCGGCAACACGCCGCCGCCCGGCAGCGCGCTGCGCGGGGTAGGCGGACAGCCGGGACCGGCCATCATCAAGGTCACGCCGGACATGCCAACCGGCATGCCAAATGTCGCTGCGGGTACGGCGGATGGCAATGTGGTCGTGGTGCAGAACACGCATCAGTCCGGGCAGGATCAGCGCGTCGCGCATCTGCCGGAACCGGCGCTGGTCGAGCAGAGCTCGACCGGGCCGCTTCCCGTGCGCGGTGCGGACGGCCTGCGCCCGATGGATGCCTATGCGGTCGGCTGGTCCGGCGCGCGCGGCGCGCGGATTGCGCTTGTGATTGGCGGTCTCGGGCTTTCCCAGACCGGCAGCATGGAGGCAATCGACAAGCTGCCGCAGGAGGTCACGCTCGGTTTTGCGCCGCAGGGCAACAGTTTGCAGCGCTGGATGCAGGCGGCACGGCAAAACGGTCATGAACTTGTGCTGCAATTGCCGATGGAGCCGTTCGATTATCCGCGCGTCAATCCCGGTCGCAATACGCTGACGGTCGGTGACGGGGCGAAGAAGAATGAGGCTTCGTTGCTGTGGGCGCTGTCGCGCATGACCAACTATGCCGGAGTGATGAACTATATGGGCGCGCGTTTCACATCCGAGACGGAAGTTTTCTCGCCGGTGCTGGGCGAGATCGGCAGGCGCGGCCTCTATTATCTGGATGACGGCACCTCGGCGCGCAGCGAGGCCGACCGGATTGCTTCCAGCGATGCCGTGCCTTTCGCGGCGGCGGATGTGCTGATCGATGCGGCGCAGGAACGCGGCGCGATCCTCGACCGTCTCGATGAGCTGGAACGGATAGCGCGGGCCAATGGCAGCGCCATCGGCACCGGTTCGGCCTTTGCCGTCACCGTCGATGCGGTTGCCGCATGGGCCAATGAGGTCAAGAAGCGCGGTATTGAAATCGTGCCGGTTTCGGCGCTGGTCCGCGATCCCGAACGGCAGTAAAGCATTTCCAGCAAAAGTGCGAAGCGGTCTTGCGTCGGATAATGCGCAAAACAAAAAGATAGAGCATTTCCAATGGTTCAATTTAAGCTGGAAATGCTCTGAGTCTGCATATCATGGAGAATGTCATGTCGAAGCATAAAGCTTCAGCCGGTCATCCGGTCGATCCTGAAAGCCTGCCTTACCGCCCCTGCGTCGGGCTGATGGTGCTGAACAAGGCCGGTCTTGTCTGGGCTGGCCGTCGTATCGTCATTCCGGGCGACGAGATGGATGGCGCGACGCAGCTCTGGCAGATGCCGCAGGGCGGCATCGACAAGGGCGAGGACCCGGTCGAAGCGGCGGTGCGCGAGCTTTATGAGGAAACCGGCATGAAGTCGGTTTCACTGCTTGAGGAAGCTTCGGACTGGATCAATTACGATCTGCCGCCGCATCTGGTCGGCATCGCGCTCAAGGGCAAGTATCGCGGGCAGACGCAGAAGTGGTTTGCCTATCGTTTCGAGGGCGACGAGAGCGAAATCGCCATCAACCCGCCGCCGGGCGGCCATACCGCCGAGTTCGACCGCTGGGAATGGAAGCCGATGGCCGAGTTGCCGGGCCTGATCGTTCCCTTCAAGCGCAAGGTTTACGAGGATGTGGTGGCTGCTTTCCGGCATCTCGTGGACTGATTTAACGGGGGAGGTGTTCGCGCCCCCCTTGTGCCTTCCGCCAACATATAGTCAACTCGCATCAGGCGCGCCGGACGGCGCGTTCTGAGAGGGAGAAAAACGCATGGATGTTGGAAGTCTTCTCGTATTTCTTTTTGTGGGTCTCATCGCCGGCTGGCTGGCTGGCAAGGTCGTGCAAGGTGGCGGTTTCGGCCTGATCGGCAATATTATCGTCGGCGTGATCGGCGCTTTCTTTGCGGGCTGGTTGCTGCCGCGCCTTGGGTTTTCCATCGGCGGAGGGATCATCGCCGCAATCGTCAATGCCTTTATCGGCGCGGCCATCCTGCTTATCATCCTACGCATCGTCAAACGCGCCTGATCTGCAAATATTTTTCTGAACAGGCCCGGCTTCCCGCAAGCCGGGTTTCTTCATTGCGAAGTTCAATCAGATGACACCGAATTCCAAACTGTCGCTCGGGCTGGTTCTCACCGCATCGGCTGGTTTCGTCGATGCGATTGCCTTCCTGCAGCTTGGCGGTTTCTTCGCATCCTTCATGAGCGGCAACACGACCCAGCTTGGCGTCGGGCTGGCGGGACAGCCGGGCGTGCAGGGCACCGTGCTGGTCTGGTTTCCGGCCATCCTGATCGTGTTGTTCTTTGCCGGAGCCTTTTTCGGCACGCTGACGGTGCGGTCGTGCGGGCGTCGCGGCAGTCTCTATGTGATGGCAAGCGTGGTGGTTATATTGCTTCTGGTCGGTGTGCTGCGACGCGAGGGCGCGCTGCTTGTCCAGCCAGTGCTGCTGCTTGCCGCGGCCATGGGCGCGCAGAACGCGGCGGTGCAGCCGATTGGTGCCGCACGCCTCGGCGTGACCTATGTGACCGGCACGCTTTTCAACGCTGCCGCAGATCTCGCCTGTTCTCTGCGCGGGGAAACGCCGAAATGGCGCTGGCTCCAGCACGTGGCCGTGTGGCTCTCCCTGATGCTGGGCGCTGTCGGCGGCGGACTTGGACATTATTTCATCGGTCTCGACGCCCTGTTCGTTCCGGCTGCGATGATTGTCGGCGTGATGATCGCCTATATGCGGCTCGATTGATTCAGCATGATCTGACCCGAAAGCCGCTTCACGCTTTTCGGGGTCAGCTTAACTGAACAGCGATTTCTCGCTTTCCACCAGTTCGGAAATGAGCGCCGAAACCGCCGTCACGCGCCGCAATGTGCGGGCGGATTCGTGATAGGCGAGCCAGTAGGCGCGGCGGATCACCCGGTCCGGCAGCACGGGCACAAGGTCGGGATCGGCACGGGCGATGAAGGCGTGAAGAATGCCGATGCCCGCACCGGCCCGCACGGCCTCGACCTGTCCCAGAGCGCTCGACACTTCAAAGGCCGGTTTCCAGTCGCGGCTGATTTCCGGTGCATAGGCGAGCGACGGGTTGATGACGAGATCCTCCACATAGCCGATGAGCCGGTGCCGGGGGAGGTCTTCCGGGCTTTCCGGCGTGCCGTTTTCTTCCAGATAGCGGCGATGCGCATAGAGACCCAGCGTATAATCGACGAGCCTGCGGGCAATCAGCCTGCCTTGCTCCGGGCGTTCGACGGTGATGGCGATATCGGCCTCGCGGCGCGACAGCGAAAAGGAGCGTGGCACCGGCACAAGCTGGATGGTCAGGTCCGGGTATTTCTGCGTCAGCCGCGCCAGCCGGGGCGCCAGGAAATTGACGCCGAAACCATCCGGCGCGCCGATGCGCACCGTGCCCGACACGGCAATATCGGCATTGCCGACCTGCGAGCGGGCGGCGAGCATTTCGGCTTCCATGCGTTCAGCCGCCAGCAGAAACTCTTCGCCCGCCTGCGTCAGCGTCGAACCGTTGGTGCGGCGCGTCAAAAGCGTGGTGGAAAGCGCTGTTTCAAGCGCGGTGAGCCGCCGCGCGACGGTGGTGTGGTTGAGGCCGAGCCTCCTGGCCGCGCCCAGAATCTGGCCCGAGCGGGCAACGGCGAGAAAAATGCGGATATCGTCCCAGTTCATGATGTTCCCTGCATGAGGATGGTCTTTGTTACTATAAAATTTGCACAACAGATACGCTTTTCAGCGCCTTGCAATCACGAATTTGCAGAGTCAAGATGAGGGCAACGATGGGGGCGCCTGCGCCCTCCAAAGCGATCATCAGGGAGGTTCTTCGATGCGCAATATCGGACATTTCATTGGCGGCAAGCATGTGGCAGGCAAGAGCGGCCGCACGGCGGACGTCTTCCAGCCGCTCGACGGTTCGGTGCAGGCCAAGGTGGCGCTGGCCACCAAGGACGAAGTGCGTGCCGCAGTCGAAAACGCCAAGGCCGCGCAGCCCGCCTGGGCTGCGACCAACCCGCAGCGCCGGGTCCGCATCCTGCGCAAGTTCATTGAACTGGTCGAAGCCGAATATGACAGCCTTGCCGAACTGCTGGCGCGCGAACACGGCAAGACCATTGCCGACGCCAAGGGCGATATCCAGCGCGGCCTCGAAGTGGTGGAAGTCTGCCTCGGCGCGGCGCATATGCTGAAAGGCGAGTTCACCGACAATGCCGGTACCGGCATCGACACCTATTCCATGCGCCAGCCGCTCGGCGTCGTGGCAGGCATCACGCCATTCAACTTCCCGGCCATGATCCCGCTGTGGAAGGCCGGTCCGGCGATCGCCTGCGGCAATGCCTTCGTGCTGAAGCCGTCCGAACGCGATCCGGGCGTGCCGATGCGCCTTGCCGAACTGTTCATGGAAGCCGGTCTTCCGGCAGGCATCTTCAACGTCGTCAACGGCGACAAGGAATCGGTCGATGCGCTGCTCGACGATCCGGACGTGCAGGCCATCGGCTTTGTCGGCTCGACGCCGATCGCGCAATATATCTATGGCCGCGGCTGCTCGAACGGCAAGCGCGTGCAGTGCTTCGGCGGTGCGAAGAACCATCTTCTCATCATGCCGGATGCCGACATGGACCAGACCGTCGATGCGCTGATCGGCGCGGGCTACGGTTCGGCTGGCGAACGCTGCATGGCGATCTCGGTCGCGGTGCCGGTCGGCGAAGACACCGCCAACCGCCTGATGGAAAAGCTCATCCCGCGCGTTGAATCGCTGAAGATCGGCACCTCCACCGACAATTCCGCCGATTACGGCCCGCTGGTCACCAAGGCAGCGCTCGACCGCGTGCGCGGCTATGTCGATCTCGGTGTCGAGGAAGGCGCGAAGCTGGTCGTCGATGGCCGTAACTTCAAGATGCAGGGCTATGAAGATGGCTTCTACATGGGTGGCTGCCTGTTCGACAACGTGACCAAGGACATGCGCATCTACAAGGAAGAAATCTTCGGCCCGGTTCTCTCGGTCGTGCGTGCCAAGAATTACGAGGAAGCGCTGGCTCTGCCGAACGACCATGAATATGGCAACGGCGTTGCGATCTTCACCCGTGACGGCGATGCGGCCCGCGATTTCGCCAGCCGCGTGCAGGTCGGCATGGTCGGCATCAACGTGCCGATCCCGGTTCCGATCGCCTATTACACCTTCGGCGGCTGGAAAGCTTCCGGCTTCGGCGATCTCAACCAGCACGGCCCGGATGCATTCCGCTTCTACACCAAGACCAAGACCGTCACCTCGCGCTGGCCGTCTGGTGTTAAGGACGGTGCGGAATTCGTCATCCCGACGATGAAGTAAGCATTGCGCTAAACACCTCGTCCTTCGAGACGGCGCTTTGCGCCTCCTCAGGATGAGGTGGTTGGCAATCTTTACTGCCCCCAAGCGAAACCCCGCCCTTGTGGCGGGGTTTTTGTTTGTATCCGGGCATCAATAAGGGCGCCGAGTTGGTCATCATCGACAATGAAGCAGGCGGCATGGCGTCTGTCACCTCATCCTGAGGAGGCGCAAAGTGCCGTCTCGAAGGACGAGGTGAGGGCCCCCCACCGCCAATGTGACAATGAGGCAGGCTTTCAGGGATGCAGGGGCGGAAATCCATGCCGTTCCGTGAGGGCGGCTAATATCTTGTGCGGGTCGGCAATCAGCGACCGCCCGTCATGCACGCCGGTCTCGAATGCGGAGCGGTCGCCATCCTTCACAATCAGCAAAGGCAGGCTCTGGTTGTCCTCGCCAGCCAGCGCGATTACGGCCTTGCGCGGGCGCTGCCATTCCACGCGCTCGATGTCCAGATCGCTTCCCAATGCTGGAAACGAAGCCAGCACGCCCTCGATGAGCGCGCAGTGCCAGCAATAAAATTTCTGGCCGGGATAGGCCGGATCCTCAAAACCCGGTTTCAAGAGAAAAAGCTTGTCCTGATTCATACTGTCATCCAAGGGGTTGCTGCAAAAGGGTGATGCGTGGCGCAAAATCCCAGGCTTCGGAGCGCGCATTCCGTAAACCGCTTCGCACTTTTCGGAATGCGATTTGGAACAGCTTTCCAAGCCAGGCGTTCACAACCGATGTATAGCTTGGTTCGGCTGCGGGCGGTCAGTTTTTTCGATCCCGGCTTAAAACAAATGCTTGGAGCGCCGATCCCTTTCAATAAGATCGGAACGCTCGAAGCCGATCATCAGGAGTTCCGTCCATGAGCCAAAAGATCAATCGCCGTATTGTGCTGGCGTCCCGCCCCGAAGGTCGCCCGACTGCGGAAAACTTCCGGCTGGAGCAGGCGGCGCTCCCCAGTCCCGGTGATGGCGAGGTTCTGCTGCGCCTGCGCTATCTGTCGCTCGATCCCTATATGCGCGGGCGCATGAGCGCGGCGAAATCCTATGCCGCGCCGGTGGCCATCGGCGATGTGATGGAGGGCGGCACGGTCGGCGAAGTCGTTGAAAGCAGAAGCGCGGGCTTTGCACCGGGCGATTTCGTGCTGTCCCATTCGGGCTGGCAGGATTATGCGGTGGCCGATGCTTCCACCCTGCGCAAGCTCGACCCGAAACAGGCACCGGTGACGACGGCGCTCGGCGTTCTCGGCATGCCGGGCTTTACGGCCTATTCCGGCCTTCTGACCATCGGCCAGCCGAAATCCGGCGAAACCGTCGTGGTTGCGGCGGCGACCGGCCCGGTCGGGTCTGCCGTCGGGCAGATTGCCCGGATGAAGGGCGCGCGCGCCGTCGGCATCGCGGGCGGGGCGGACAAGTGCAAGGCGCTGATCGATGAATTCGGCTTCGACGCAGCCATCGACCATCACAGCCAGAGTTTCGCGCAGGAACTGGCGCAGGCCTGCCCGAAGGGTATCGACATCTATTTCGAGAATGTCGGCGGCAAGGTCTTCGATGCGGTGTTTCCGCTGCTGAACCAGTTTGCGCGCGTGCCGGTCTGCGGGTTGATCGCACAGTATAATCAGAGCGGGCCTTTCGACGGGCCTGACCGGCTGCCATTGGTGATGCGGGACATCCTGTCGAAAAGCCTCACCATTCGCGGCTTTATCCAGCGCGATTTCGCCGATCAGCGGCCAGCCTTCTATCACGACATGGTGAAGTGGATTGCCGACGGCCAGCTGCGCTACCGCGAAGACATTGTCAAAGGTCTGGAGAACGCGCCGAAAGCCTTCATTTCCCTGCTCGAAGGCGGCAATTTCGGAAAGCTTATCGTAAAGCTCTCTTGAGCTCGCAATATTCTGCTTGCAGAACGGCCTTTTGAGCGTGATGCTGTGCCTGTCAATTCAAACTGAAGCGCGTTTCGATCTTCTGAATCGGATCGGCGTTCCGGTCATTTGTTTTAACGCGCATCTGTTCTGAAAGTCGTTTCACACGTTTCAGGATGCGCTCCAAGGGCAGGCAGAGCATGGGCGAGCGCCAGCAGGCGGGCATAGGGGAAGGCGGCGGGCCGGGACGCGAACGCCAGGAAGAGGCCCGGCGCATTCTCGACCGGCTCGAGCGCGAGCAGACCGGCGCAGAAGGCATGGTGCGGCGTGGATTTACCCGGACGGCGCAGCATCTTTCAGCCGCCGACGCTCCTGAAAACGATGCCGTCGAACTGTGGGCCACACGTGTCGGACGCGGGCTCGGCTTCCTCATCACGCTGGCCATCATCGTCTGGCTCATTTTCTATCTCATGCAAAGCTAGGTACCCAATGACGCTTTCTGCGCCTTCGGATGCGACAACCGTTATTGTCATCTCAAGCCATGTCGTGCGCGGTTCGGTCGGCAATCGGGCCGCCGTTTTCGCATTGGAAACACTGGGTTTTCCCGTCTGGGCCGTGCCAACCGTGGTGCTGCCATGGCACCCGGGACACGGGGTTCCCGGCGCTCCGGCGGGCCGCATCGTGCCGCCGGCGGAAGAGTTTTCGCGCCTGATGCAGGATCTTCAGCGCGCGCCGTGGCTTGGCGAAGTGGGCGCCATCCTGACCGGATATCTCGGCCATCCCGAACAGGCGGCAGCCGTCGCCGAACTGGTGAAGACCGTGAAGGCGAAAAACCCTGACGCCGTCTATCTGTGCGACCCGGTCATCGGCGACGAGAAGGGGCTTTACGTGCCCGAGGCGACGGCGACCGGCATTCGCGACAAGCTTCTGCCGCTTGCCGATATCGCAACGCCCAACCGGTTCGAGCTTTCCTGGCTGACCGGCGTGCCGCTCGAAGACAACACAGCCCTGATGGAAGCCGCGCTGGAGGCTGGTCCGGCAACCATGCTGGTCACATCGGCCTTTCCGCTGATGAGCGGCAGCATCGGCAATATTCTGCTGACGCCGACCATGGCGCTGATGGCCGAACATCGCCGCGTGGAAGGCCCGACCAACGGGCTTGGCGATCTGACCTCGGCCGTGTTTCTGGCGCGGCGTCTTTCCGGCATGACAGAGGAGAAAATGCTGCAAAGCACCACGGCGGCGGTGTTCGAGATCATGGCGCGCTCGGCAAAGCGCGGTGCGGACGAACTGATGCTGGAGGCCGACGCGTCGAGCCTCGCCACGCCGATGGCCATGGTGCAGACACGGCGGCTGATGCATCCGACCAAAGGGTTCCGCGCTTGACGCAAGCCGTGCTTGCCGGTGTGGACGGCTGCCCCGGCGGCTGGATCGCGGTGACCGGGGATGGTGGGAGTTTGCGGGCCGAAGTGTTCGGCAGTTTTGCCGCTTTGACGGCTTCGCTTCCCGACGAGGCGATCATTGCCGTGGACATGCCGATCGGCCTGCCGGAAAGGGGCTTGCGTTCGGCGGAGCGGGCTGCGCGCGCCCATCTTGGCGAAAGGCAGTCGAGCCTTTTCTCCATTCCGCCGCGCGCCGCCGTCTATGCCGGGGATTACCGCGAAAGCTGTTCCCTGTCGCTCGAACGGACCGATCCGCCGCGCAAGGTTTCAAGGCAGGCTTTCGGGCTTTTCCCGAAGATCTGCGAACTGGACACCCTGTTGCGAAGCGATGCCGCATTGGCGGCGCGCATCATTGAATCGCATCCGGAACTGGCTTTTGCCGCGCTGAACGGCATGAATTCCATGTCCCTGCCGAAGAAGATCAAGGGGCGCGTAAACCCGGAAGGGCTGGCGGAGCGCCGGGCCTTGTTGCAGCGCTGCGGACTGCCGGAGGATTTTTTAAAAAGTCCCGTTCCGCGCGGCGCGAAGGAGGATGACTTTCTCGATGCCTGCGCCATGTATCTCGTGGCCCGTCGCCATGCGCGTGGCGAGGCGCGTCCGTATCCTGATCATGTGGAACGCGACGATTTCGGTCTCCGCATGGCGATTTGGGCTTGAGAAACATGCGTGAATGCGAACGGAAACATGCGTCCAATTCGACGCAGCCCGTTCAATGCATTTCGATTGATCTCGGTTTTCGATAGGGATATTGGAAAAATATGGTTGATCTTCCAGACTCACTTCTCGCCGGTTATCGAACCTTCATGCGCGAGCATTTTGCCCACGAAACTGCACGATATCGCCATCTGGCCGACAAGGGACAATCACCGGAAACGCTGGTTATCGCTTGTTGTGATTCCCGTGCAGCCCCCGAAACCATCTTCAACGCGGCGCCCGGCGAAATCTTCGTCCTGCGCAATGTTGCCAATCTCATCCCGCCCTACGAACCCGATGGCGAATATCATGCGGCTTCCGCAGCGCTGGAATTCGCGGTGCAGAGCCTCAAGGTGAAGAACATTGTCGTCATGGGCCATGGCCGCTGCGGCGGCATCAAGGCGGCGCTCGACACCGAAAGCGCGCCGCTTTCGCCCGGTGACTTTATCGGCAAGTGGATGAGCCTGATCGCTCCCGCCGCCGAAGCCGTCAGCGGCAACCAACTCATGACGCAGAGCGAACGCCAGACCGCGCTGGAACGAATCTCGATCCGCTACTCCATCAATAATCTGCGCACATTCCCCTGCGTCGATATTCTGGAGAAGAAGGGCAAGCTGACCCTGCATGGCGCATGGTTCGATATTTCGACCGGCGAACTGTGGGTGATGGATCATCAGACAGGCGATTTCAAACGTCCTGATCCTGCCTGATCCGGCTCCCCGAAAATGCCTTCCGAAACGGTTCCTCTCTGATCGAGAGGGCCGTTTTGTTTTTTCTGAAATACCGAAAATCGGTGTTTTTCGTTGCCAAAACGCGAAAAACCGCACCAGAACATGCAAAAATAGCCCCAAATTTTGGGGCTATTTTGTGTCGCGTGTGGCTTTTCTGTGGCAATTTCAAAGCGAAATTGCGGATTTGGGCTTCAAAGCGGGGTGTTTTTAAACTGAGCCGTCGTCCCGCTCCAAATTTTGTTAGAGCATGATTTTATCCGAAAACCGGGTTCCCACTTTTCGGAATCATGCTCTAGTTGCCGTCGATGGCCTTGCCCATGACGGCGATGGCGCGCTGGTAGACCTGTGCGGCATTCCAGCCCTGGATCGCGCCATAGTTGGGTTCTCCCGGCTGATAACCTGCGCCGCGCTGCCAGCCGTGGCCGACGAGGAAGTTCGCGGTCGAATGGAGCGCGTCCGCCTTGTTGCGCAGGTCGAAATGGGAGCCGCCCGAACCGCTGACACCGTATTTCAGGACGTTTGCCGGCATGAACTGGGTCTGGCCGACTTCGCCATGCATCGCGCCTACGGCCTGCGGGCTGAGGTCGCCCTGATCGATGAGCTTGAGAGCGGCGTAGAGCTGGCCGGTGAAGTAATCGGAACGGCGGCAATCATAGGCCAGCGTTGCGACGGCCGACAGGGTGTGCTGCTTGCCGAGATAGGAACCGAAGCCGGTTTCCATGCCCCAGATCGCGATCAGCGGGCCGGCCGGAACGCCATAGCGCTTCTCGATTGCGGCGAAGAGAGCGGCGTTCTGCTGCTTCTGGGCGCGGCCGCGCTTGATGATGGTGTCGGCGCCGCGCTTCTTCATGAAGTCTTCAAAGGAGAGCTTGAAGCTCTTCTGATTGCGGTCGGCATTGATGGTGGCCTGCGCATATTTGGTGCCGGCCAGCGCATTGAGGCCCGCCTTGCCAACGCCGCGCGACGGCGCTTCCTTCAGGGTCTGCTGGAGCCAGGCATTATAGCCTGCGGCGTTGTTGCCGCACTGGGCCGCCTCGGCAATGCCTGTTCCCGTCATCATGCCCATTGCAAGAACTGCTGCTGCCGTCCAAGTCCGGCCCTTGGCAACCAACGCCATTCGTTTCTCCTTTGGAATTGATTCGACTTCAACGCGAACTTGCCATTCCTTACACCAAATGTCATGTCGGAATGGCAGCTGAAGAGTGGTCGAGCGGCGCGGTTTCAAGCATTTTTGCACCAGATCGGCAAGTGTTTCTTTGGTCGCAGAAGAAATGCAGCCCGCCGGCAGGTCCCACGATCTGCCTCTTCAGGCTACCTCTTGGGGACGGCAAGCGGGAGAATGCGCCGGAGGATACTTCCGGTGCAGGTTTCAGCCCGTTTCGGGCCTTTTGCTTGACATTGCGGGCTGATCGCCTTAAAGCCTGCTCCAATCTATCCGCGATCTTCAGAACGCGAGCCACCGACCGGGACCCATCATGGTATAAAGAGATCCCGGAGGTCCACATCCGACAGCGCGATGCGCCCTCGGGTGCTGTACCGCTTTGGTTGCTTCTTGAACTGGCAGACACACGGGACGATTTATCCCTGACGAAGCATAAGCCTCTTCTCGGATTAAAAGGAAATTCGATGTTTGAATCACTTCAGGAGCGTCTTGGCTCCATCCTGAACGGCCTTACCGGACGCGGCGCTCTTTCAGAAGCCGACGTGACGGCGGCGCTGCGCGAAGTGCGCCGCGCGCTGATCGAGGCCGACGTTTCGCTGGAAGTGGTTCGCTCCTTCACCGACCGCGTTCGCGAGAAGGCTGTCGGCGCCGAAATCCTGAAAAGCATCAAGCCCGGCCAGATGGTCGTCAAGATCGTCCATGACGAACTTGTCGAAATGCTCGGCACCGAAGGCGTCTCCATCGACCTGAATGCGCCGGCCCCGGTCGTGATCATGATGGTCGGCCTGCAGGGTTCGGGCAAGACGACGACGACTGGCAAGATCGCCAAGCGTCTGACCGAGCGCCAGCGCAAGAAAGTGCTGATGGCCTCGCTCGATACGCGCCGTCCGGCTGCGCAGGAACAGCTTCGCCAGCTTGGCATCCAGACCGGCGTCGACACGCTGCCGATCATTGCCGGACAGTCGCCGGTGGAAATCGCCAAGCGCGCCGTTCAGGCTGCAAAGCTCGGCGCGCATGATGTCGTCATTCTCGATACGGCAGGCCGCACGCATATTGACGAGCCGCTGATGGTGGAAATGGCGGATATCCGCAAGGCCGCCAATCCGCATGAAATCCTGCTCGTGGCCGACAGCCTGACCGGTCAGGACGCCGTCAATCTGGCGCGCAATTTCGATGAGCGCGTCGGCATTACCGGCATCGTGCTCACCCGCATGGACGGCGATGGCCGTGGCGGTGCGGCACTTTCGATGCGCGCCATCACCGGCAAGCCGATCAAGCTGATCGCCACCGGCGAAAAGATGGATGCGCTCGAGGAGTTCTATCCGAAGCGCATTGCCGACCGCATTCTCGGCATGGGCGACATTGTTTCGCTGGTCGAAAAAGCCGCCGAAAACATCGACGCGGAAAAAGCCGCGGCGATGGCCAAGAAGATGCAGTCGGGCAAGTTCGATCTCAACGATCTTGCCGAACAGCTCAAGCAGATGAAGAAGCTCGGCGGCATGGGCGGCATTATGGGCATGGTGCCCGGCATGAGCGGGATGAAGGACAAGGTGGCCGCTGCCGGTCTCGACGACAAGGTGTTCGACCGCCAGCTCGCCATCATCGGCTCGATGACCAAGGCCGAGCGCGCCAATCCCGACATTCTCAAGCACAGCCGCAAGCAGCGCATCGCCAAGGGTTCCGGCACCAGCGCCGCCGACATCAACAAGCTTCTCAAGATGCATCGCCAGATGGCCGACATGATGAAAGTCATGGGCAAGGGCAAGGGCGGAATGATGAAGCAGATGATGGGCGGCCTTGCCAACAAGATGGGGCTCGGCGGTCTGGGTGGAGGAATGGGCATGCCCGATCTCTCCAAGATGGACCCCAAGCAGCTTGAGGCGCTTGCCAAGCAGGCGGAAGCAGCGGGCCTGACGAAAGGCGGCGGTCTGCCGGGCCTTCCCGGCGGCGGTCTTCCGGGCGGTCTGCCCGGTCTGGGCGGACCCAAGCTTCCCGGCCTCGGTGGCGGTCTTCCGGGCCTGCCGAAGAAGAAGTGAGCATCATGAGCGACGAACAGAACACTGCACCGGCTGAACTTCTGGCACTGCGCGCCTCCATCGACAATATCGATGCGGCGCTGATCCATATGCTGGCCGAACGTTTTCGCTGCACAAAGGCCGTTGGCGTACTCAAGGCCGAACGCGGCCTCGCACCGGCTGATCCCGCCCGCGAAAAGCGTCAGGTGGAGCGTCTGCGCGCGCTGGCAGTCGATGCCCATCTCGATCCCGATTTCGCCGAAAAATTCCTGAACTTCATCGTGAAGGAAGTCATTCGGCATCATGAGCATGCCGCCGCCAATCACGGCGGAAAACAATAGCTATATCGATAGCTTAACCCGTTTTGCCACGGCCATCCCCGGGCGAAGCAATTGTCTAAAGGAAAGAAAAATGTCTCTGAAGATTCGTCTGGCCCGCGCTGGCTCCAAGAAGCGTCCTTACTACCACATCGTCGTTGCCGACGTCCGCAGCCCGCGTGACGGCCGCTTCATCGAAACCGTTGGCGCATGGAACCCCATGCTGGCCAAGGACGCTGAACGCGTGAAGCTCGACGCCGACCGCATCCAGCATTGGATTGCACAGGGCGCACAGCCGACCGACCGCGTTCTGCGCTTCCTCGACCAGGCTGGCATTGCCAAGCGTCCGGCCCGCAGCAACCCGACCAAGGGCGAGCCGGGCAAAAAGGCCCAGGAACGTCTGGCCATGGCCAAGCAGGCTGAAGAAGAAGCCGCTGCAAAGGCTGCTGAAGCTGCTGCGGCCGCTGCAGAAGCCGCTGCTGCCCCGGCTGAAGAAGCTGCAAGCGAATAATCTTTCGCGCAGTTTGCGTTATAAAAAGGCGGCGGAGCAATCCGCCGCTTTTTTGTTGACCGCTTTCCTGGGGGGCGAATGGGGATTACATTGAAACTCGCCGCCGTGCTGCCCGCGCTTATTGTCGCCGTACTTGCCAGTCCGGCGCGCGCGATCGACGCGCAGCTACTGGCTGCGGCAGCCGCCTCTTATCGAGACGGAGCGGCAGCGCAACAATTGGAAGACCGGATTGCCGACCTCATCGAAGCGGGTGACAAGGCTGGGCTGGAGGCACTGGCATCGCAAATCGAGAGGGAGGACGGCCCCTTTCTCGATGCATTGATAGCACTTGCGGAACAGAATCAAGCGCCGGCAGGTGAGGCGAAGCCTGCTCCCGGCAGCGAACTGGCACGCATGGCGAGCGCCCTGGGACCCTGTCATCAGGCGAACATCGCTCTCAGGATCATTGTGCTTCTCACTTCGAACGGCGGAGCTGAACCGGTTGTCAGGAATGGTATTGTCATGATCGACGGGAGTGAGATCGATAGTACCTATGCAACCCTGATCCACATATGCGAGAACGTCAACGCGCTGCCCGCCCATAAGGCGAGGATTGGGTCCAGATGCTATTCCACGGGTGCTTGTGGCGATGATCCCGATATGGATTGAGATATCGGGACTGGCCTGATGGCATTCCATGATAAGGTCGGATCATGGAACATTCTGGTGAAATTCTTATTCTGACCGGCACGCCGGGCGCCGGTAAAACCACGACCGCCGAGAGGCTTGCGAACCAGCCGGGTTCGCCGAAGGTTCACCTTCATTCGGACGATTTCTGGCACTTCATCAATAATGGTGCGATCCAGCCCTATCTGCCGGAAGCCCATGCGCAAAATGCCATTGTGATGGATGCGCTGACCAAGGCGGCCAAGGCCTATGCCAACGGCGGCTATTTCGTCATCGTCGACGGCATAATCGGGCCATGGTTCCTCGAGCCCTTCCGAAACCTTGCCACCCCGCTTCACTATGTGGTTCTGCGTCCATCTCTCGATGAGGCGATCCGGCGCTGCCGCGAGCGTGGCGGCAATACGCTGACCGATCCGGGTCCGATTGCAGAACTGCACGGGCAATTGTCCGCGCTGGGGCCGCTAGAGCCGCACGTGCTGGCTGCCGAAGGGTGGTCGCGCAGTCAGACGCTTGCCGCTGTTCGCGCTGCGGTCGAAAGCGGCGCTTTCCGCCTGCATCCCTGAAACAGGCGGTCGCGGTTTTACCTTGTTGTCCAAACCGACTGGAAAACGAGTGAATTTCGACTATCTTGCTGATTTGACGGCTCGCATTTGCGTGAACGCACTCATGCGGGTGTTGAATTTGTTTCCCCGGCGCTCGGCAAAGCGCCCTTTTCAGGAGAAATCCATGTCGGGTACGACGGTTGCCACTTCTTTCTCGCTTGCAGCCCTGGGCCGCCGTATTTTCATCGCTCTTGGTCTGGCTGTTCTGGTTCCGCTGCTCTCCGCCTGCGGTTTCAACACTATCCCTACCAATGAGGAACGGGCGAAGGCCGCTTGGGGCGAGGTGCAAAACCAGTATCAGCGCCGCGCCGATCTCGTGCCCAATCTGGTCGAGACCGTGAAGGGCTATGCCGCTCACGAACAGGAGACGCTGCAGGCCGTGATCGAGGCGCGCGCCAAGGCGACGCAGGTGCAGATCACGCCCGAAACACTCAACAATCCCGAACTCTTCAAGCAGTTTCAGGATAATCAGGCCAACCTGACGAGCGCGCTGTCGCGCCTGATGGTGGTGGTCGAGCGCTATCCGGACCTGAAAGCCAACCAGAACTTCCTTGCATTGCAGTCGCAGCTCGAAGGCACTGAAAACCGCATCGCCGTCGCCCGCCGCGACTATATCGAGGCGGTTCGCGTCTACAATACGTCGCTGCGCACCATGCCGACGATGATCTGGACGTGGATCTGGTATCGCGATGCGCAGCCCATGCAGAGCTTCAGCGCCGATGCAGGCAGCCAGGCCGCGCCCAAAGTCAACTTCAACTGACGGCGCGTCTCATGATGCGTCTGGAGGCGGGTGCAGCACCCATGCGTGATCGTCGTGGCTTTTATTGGCCGCGGCATCTTATTGCGCTTGTCTTTCTGCTGTTTTCCGCAGCCTTGATGCTGCATACGGCAGCCTTGGCACAGGATGCATCGAAACCCGCACAGACCCTGACTGGCCGCGTGGTGGATGCGGCGGGGATCATCGATCCGGCAGAGCGCCAGAGCCTCACGCAGAAGCTTGCCGATTTCGAAGCCAAATCTTCGGATCAGGTGGTCGTGGTGACGGTCCCGAGCCTCAATGGCGAAGACATCGAAACCTATTCCAATCGTCTGTTCCGCGCCTGGGCGCTTGGCCAGAAACAGGAAAACAACGGCATATTGCTGGTGGTGGCGCCCAATGACCGCAAGGTGCGCATCGAGGTCGGCTACGGCCTCGAAGGTGTCATGACCGATGCGCTTTCAAGCGTCATCATCAATGGCACCATCATTCCCGAATTCCGCACCGGCGATTATTCGAAGGGCATCGTGCAGGGCGTTGACGGCATTCTTTCGGTGCTTTCCGGCGATGCCGCCGAGCTTGAAGCGCGCGCCAGACGCAATGTGCAGTCGAGTTCCGATGATGTCGACTGGGTGTTCGTCGTCTTCATTGCCTTCTGGTGCCTGATCTTCTTCGGCGGTTTCGGCATGGCGATCCTGACGCCGGTTTTCGGGCGCAAGATCGGGCCGGGCCGGTATCAGTGGCTCGGCATGGTGGTGGATTACAACAATCGCGGCGGCGGCGGGTCTGGCGGCAGGGGTGGCCGAAGCTGGGGTGGCGGCGGTGGCTGGTCATCCGGTGGGGGCGGCGGCGGTTTCTCCGGCGGCGGTGGTTCATCGGGTGGCGGCGGCGCCTCGGGTAGCTGGTAGGGAGACGCAGGGATGAAGCATCACACGCTGATTGGCGCCGAGGACCATGCCCGCATTGCCGAGGCGATCCGCAAGGCGGAAGCCGAGACCAGCGGCGAAATCTATGCGGTTCTGGCCCGTTCCAGCGACGATTATTTCTTTGCGGCGGGCTTTGTCGCCACCTGCGGCATTCTGCTGGCATCGGTCGTCGTGGCGTTTCTGGCGCACTGGTACTGGTTCGATGTCCGCCTCCCCATGTTCGGGCTTGCGGTGCTGGCGGCCTTCCTGACCGCGATGCTGGTGCTGTGGGCCTTTCCGGCCATCCGCATGCTGCTGGTGCCGCGCCGCATCCGTTACAAGCGCGCGCATCTCAATGCGCTGCAACAGTTCCTGGCGCGCAATGTGCATATCACCGAGCATCGCACCGGCATCCTGCTCTTCGTCTCCATGGCCGAACATTATGCCGAGGTGATCGCCGATGCGGGCATCAATGCGCGGGTCGAACAGGACGAGTGGAATGCGATCGTGGCGACGCTCGTCCATCATGCGTCGCGGGCGCAGGTGGCCGAGGGTTTCGTGCTGGCGATCGGTCAGGCGGGCCTTTTGCTGGAGACGCATTTCCCGGCAGGAGCGGACAATGTCAACGAACTCGACGATCACCTGATCGAGTTATGAGAGCCGCTCGGTTCCATCAGAATCATCTGCAACTTTAGTCTGAAACAGGGCAAAACCGGCCCGCGGCTTTGCCCTTCCGGCATCATTTCTGCGCGCCGTGGAGAAATCCACTGGCATAATCCGAAATTTCGCGGGAAGTTTTCGAAGTTTTGTTCCAAATTAAATGGATTAAATGCGGTTTTTCTGACTTTCCGGGAAATTTTTCGTTATTTTCAACGAATTGCCATCGAATCCGGTGCCTAATCTGCTAGTTTGGCGCGCATTGCCATCATGACAGGAGTATCCGACGTGACTGCAAAGCAGGATCGGTCGAGCAAGGTTAAGGGTTCAAAGGCAGGCAAGGAGGAGAAGAAGGGAGGAAAGTCGAAGGCGCTTACAGCCTTCTCGCAGCTTCTCTTCGAATGGGCGCCGCCAGAAGATCTGGCCGCTTACGATGCCGCCGCTCTCGACAGTTCAGCCCGTCACGGCTATGCCGCTCTGGAATCCTATCGCAAGGGCAAGAGCATCATCAGCGTCGATAACGGTATCGAACGCCATGGTCGCCCGGTGAGCGTCATCACCATCGTCAACGACAATATGCCGTTCCTGCTCGACTCCATCATGGGTGAGCTGAACGATCATGCCAACCAGATTTTCATGGTTGTGCATCCGGTTCTGGACATTGCGCGCGAGAAGGACGAGCTCGTCATTCTGGGTGAGGCATCGCAGCTTGCGCCTGCCAAGGGCGTCGAGCGCGTCAGCCTGGTGCAGATCCATCTCCCGGCTCTCGACAAGCAGACCAAGGCCGACCTGACCGCCGCCATCAAGCGTGTGCTGGGGCAGGTTCGCGCCGCCGTCAGCGACTGGAAGCCGATGCTGAAGCGCCTCGATGGCGCGATCGCCGATTACAAGCGCGTGCACGACATGACGGGCGATCCCGCCATGCCGGAAGCGATCGCCTTTCTCGAATGGCTGCGCGACGACCGTTTCATCTTCCTCGGACTTCGCGAGCTGACCTTCAAGGGCAAGGGCGACAAGCGCGAACTCGTGCCGGTCAAGGAAACGCTCGGCATTCTCAACGATCACGAGGTCCGCGTCCTGCGCAAGGATGACGACGACACGGTGACGCCGCGCGAAGTGACCGAATTCCTCGACAGCAACGAGCCGCTGATCGTCACCAAGGCGAACTCGCTTTCGCTGGTGCATCGCCGCTCCTATCTCGATTATGTCGGCGTGAAGATATTCGGCGAGAAGGGCGAGGCCATCGGCGAACTGCGCCTGGTCGGCCTCTTTACCTCGGTTGCCTATACGAGTTCGGTCGCGGGCATTCCGTTCATCCGTTCCAAGGCCGATGCGGTCATCAAGCATCTCGGCTTCAACCGCGAGGACCATTCGGGCAAGGCGCTCATCAACGTGCTGGAGGAATATCCGCGCGACGAGCTTTTCCAGATCGATGTGGAAAGCCTGACGGCCAATGCCGAACTGATCCTGGCGCTGGGCGAGCGTCCCCGGGTGCGCGCTGTTCCGCGTCTCGACCGGTTTGGCCGTTTTGCCACCGTGCTGGTCTATATCCCGCGCGACCGTTACGACTCGGTCGTGCGCGAGAAGATCGGGCATTATCTGGTCGACGTCTATGGCGGCGACAGTTTTGAATTCCATCCAGTCTTCCTGCAGAACGGCCTGACGCGCGTCCAGTTCGTCATCCGCCGTCACGAGCGTTCCACGCCGCATGTGGACCGGGAAGCGCTGGAAGCGCAAGTGCGCGCCATCGTCCGCACCTGGGACGACGCGGTGCGTGAAAGCTCCGACAGCGCCGACGCGAAGACCGTAGCGCTTGCCGCAAGCTTTCCGCCGTCCTACCGCGAAATCTTCACGGCGCCGGAAGCGCTGGTCGATGCGGAACGCATTGCCAGCCTCAGCGCCGAGGCGCCGCTTTTCGTGGATTTCTATCGCTATCGCACCGACGGTCCCGATGCGGTTTCGCTGAAGATCTATCATCACGGTGCGCCGGTCGTGCTGTCGCAGCGCGTGCCGCTTCTGGAAAACATGGGTTTCCGTGTCGTCAGCGAGCAGACCATCGACCTGCCGCAGGCAGGCGAAGACGGTGCGACCGTCTACCTGCACGACATGCAGCTCGTGAACGCCTATGGGGCACCGGTCGATCTTTCCGACGATGGCGAGATGCTGGAAGACGTGTTCCGCAATGTCTGGGACGGTCAGGCCGATAATGACGGCTATAATGCGCTGGTGCAGACCGCGCGCCTGACGGCACGCCAGATCATGATCCTGCGTTCCTATGGGCGCTATCTGCAGCAGGCGGGCATCGCCTATTCGCAGGGCTTCATCGCGGCAGCGCTGAACCGTTATCCGGAAATCGCCAGCGACCTCTATTCGCTGTTCGACCTGCGTTTCAATCCGTCGGCCAAGCGCCGGGATGCGGCTGAAAAGAAGCTCGTCGATGGCATCGAAACGGCGCTGCTGGGCGTGCCGAGCATCGATGACGACCAGATATTGCGCCGTTTCCGCAATCTGATCGAAGCGACGCTGCGCACCAACGCCTATCAGCCGGATGCCGAGGGAAAGCCGCGCGTCACCTTCGCCTTCAAGCTCAATCCGCGTCTGGTCGACGGCCTGCCTGACCCGCGCCCGTACCGCGAAATCTTCGTCTACGGGCCGGAAGTGGAAGGCGTGCACCTGCGTTTCGGCGCGGTCGCCCGCGGCGGCCTGCGCTGGTCGGACCGCGCGCAGGATTATCGCACCGAAGTGCTGGGGCTGGTAAAGGCGCAGCAGGTCAAGAACGCGGTTATCGTGCCGGTCGGCGCCAAGGGCGGCTTCTATCCGAAGCGTCTGCCGGTCGGCGGCGATCGCAATGCGGTGTTCGAAGCCGGCCGCGATGCCTACAAGGTCTTCATCTCCACGCTCCTGTCCGTTACCGACAATATCGAGGACAGCGATGTCGTGCCGCCGGCGGAAGTCGTGCGCCATGACAATGACGATCCTTACTTCGTCGTTGCCGCCGACAAGGGCACGGCCACTTTCTCCGATACGGCCAATGCCATCAGCCAGGCGCATGATTTCTGGCTGGACGATGCCTTCGCATCGGGCGGTTCCGCCGGTTACGACCACAAGGGCATGGGCATCACCGCGCGCGGCGCGTGGGAAGCCGTGAAGCGCCATTTCCGCGAACTCGACATGGATATCCAGAACGAGCCTTTCACGGTTGCGGGCGTGGGCGACATGTCGGGCGACGTCTTCGGCAACGGCATGCTGCTTTCCGAACAGATTCGCCTCGTGGCGGCGTTCGACCATCGCGATATCTTCATCGACCCGAACCCGGTTCCGGCGGACGGCTTTGCCGAGCGCAAGCGCCTGTTCGAGTTGCCGCGTTCGAGCTGGCAGGACTATGACCGCTCCAAGCTTTCGGCTGGCGGCGGCATCTACAGCCGCAGTCAGAAGACGATCACGCTCTCTCCGGAAGCGGCCAATGCCATCGGCCTCGGCAAGACCTCCGGAACGCCGCAGGAAATCATGACGGCGATCCTGAAGTCCAAGGTCGATCTGCTCTGGTTCGGCGGCATCGGCACCTATATCCGCTCCTCCGCTGAAACGGATGCGCAGGTTGGTGACCGCGCCAATGATGCGATCCGCATCACCGGCTCGGAAGTCGGTGCGCGGGTGATCGGCGAAGGCGCGAATCTTGGCGTGACCCAGCGCGGGCGTATCGAATATGCTTTGTCGGGCGGTCGCGGTAACACGGACGCCATCGACAATTCGGCGGGCGTCAACTGCTCGGACGTCGAGGTCAACATCAAGATCGCGCTGGCTGCGGCCATGCGTTCGGGCAAGCTCAAGCGCCCGGCGCGCGACAAGCTTCTGGTCAGCATGACCGACGATGTTTCGGCACTGGTGCTGCGCAACAACTATCTGCAGCCGCTAGCGCTTTCGCTGAGCGAACGCCAGGGACTGGCGGAGCTGCCCTATCAGGCGCGCTTCATGGCGGAACTGGAAGCCCGCAAGCTGCTCGACCGCAAGGTGGAGAACCTGCCGTCGGACGCATTGCTCGCCGAGCGCCAGAAGGCTGGCCAGCCGCTCACCCGCCCGGAACTGGCGGTTCTGCTGGCCTATGCGAAGCTCTCGCTCTGTGACGATCTGGTGGCGAGCCAGCTTCCGGACGAGCCGTACTTCCAGTCGCTGCTGATGGGCTACTTCCCCAAGCGCATGGTGAAGACCTATGCCGAGGAAATCTCGGGTCATCGCCTGCGCCGTGAAATCGTCGCCACCTTGCTGGCGAACGATGTCATCAATCGCGGGGGCATCACCTTCATCAGCCGCCTGGCCGATACGACCGGCAAGTCGCCTGCCGATATCGTCCGCGCTTATGTGGCGGTGCGTGACGGCTTCGACATCGACACGATCTATGACGCCATCGATGCGCTGGACAATCGCGTTCCGGGCGATGTGCAGAACCAGTTCTACCATCTCGTCGGCGAAATGCTGCAGGCGACGACGGCATGGGTGCTGCGCAACGACACGACGCGCGCCAACCTGACGGAACTGGTGGATACGATCACCAGGGCGCGCGCCGAACTGGAGCCGCGTTTCGACGGTCTGATGCCGGAATATCTCAAAACCGCGCTTCAGGCCGACAAGGCCGCTTTCGTGGAAATGGGTGCGCCGGAAAAGCTGGCACAGCGTCTTGCCAATCTGCAGCTTGCAGGCATCATGCCGGACATTGCGCTGATCGCGCATCTGGCGGGCGCCGACCGGGTGGTTACCGCCAAGACCTATTTCGGTGTTTCGGAAGCCTTCCGCATCGGTCGCATCGAGGAAGCCGCGCGCTCCATCCCCGTCACGGACTATTATGACGGGCTGGCGCTGTCACGGGCAAGCGATACGATCACGCAGGCTGCACGCGGCATCACCATTGCGGCACTCAAGCGTTTCGCCAAGGACAAGGACCCGGCGGCAGCCTGGTTTGCAGCCGATGGCGCCCGCATCGAGCAGGTGCAGAACCGCATGGTCGCCTTGACGGAAGGTGGCGACCTGACCGTTTCGCGACTGGCGGTTGCAGCGGGCCTGATGTCCGATCTCGCCCAGTAGGCAGGTCGGGAAATTCTATTGCAGAAGGGCGGCTGTGGCCGCCCTTTTTATTTCTTTCCAGTGCACATTTCGGGGTATAAGCTCCCGCTAATATGATTTGGGCCTGAAATTCATCCGATACATTGAAGGAACGATGCAGCCGAACGGCTCGGCTGGCCTGCGTGCATCTGCATGAAATCCGGAACCGGTTTTCGCAAAGCATAGTGTGCAGATGTATCGGGCTGGAGTGGTCTTTATACGCCAAAAGGCGCATGGTGCTCTATCGTCGGAAGCCGCTTCGGGCGTGGGGGGAAGGAAAGAGTAATTGAGCGATCAGCTTATGGCTGCCCGCAGCCATGCCTCGCGGCGTGGCGTATGGGGCTGGATATTCTTCGACTGGGCGGCGCAGCCGTTCTTCACCGTCATCGTAACCTTCATCTTTGGTCCCTATTTCATCTCACGCATGGCCGACACGCCGGAAGCGGGGCAGATCGCCTGGGGGTACGGCTTTGCCGCCGCGGGCCTCGTGATCGCACTGCTGTCGCCCGTTCTGGGATCGATTGCCGACAAGACCGGCGCGCGCAAACCGTGGATCGGCTTCTTTGCCGTCCTGAAGATCGCGGGCCTGATGACGCTGTGGTTCGCGGTGCCGGGCGCAAACCTGTTTTGGGTGCTTCTGGCATTCAGCATCGCCATGATCTCGGCGGAGTTTTCCATCGTCTTCAACGATTCCATGATGCCGCGGCTCGTCCCCGCCAGGGAGATTGGCAAAGTATCCAATCTGGCCTGGGGGCTCGGCTATCTGGGCGGCGTGCTGGTGCTGATCTTCGTCGTGGTCTTTCTGGCGTCGTCACCCGAGACGGGCAGGACCCTGATCGGGCTTCCGCCGCTCTTCGGGCTTGACCCTGCCAGCGGCGAAGATGCCCGCATCACCGGCCCCATCGCGGCGCTGTGGTATCTCGTTTTCATCATGCCGATGTTCCTGTTCACGCCGGATCAGGCGCGCGGCCAGCCGCTGCGCCAGGCGGTCGGCAGCGGCCTGACGGAACTGAAGTCGACGCTGAGGGAAGTGCGGAAGCGTCCGGGAATAGTCCGCTTCCTTGCCGCCCGCCTTGTCTATCAGGACGGGCTCAATGCCATTGTCGCGCTCGGCGCGGGCTATGCCGCTTCACTGTTTCGCTGGAGCATCAACGAAATCGGCCTCTTCGGCATGATCACCAATGTGTCGGCGATCCTGAGCTGCCTCGTCGCGGCTCGTCTCGATGCAAGGCTCGGCTCAAAAGCCATCGTGCTCGGATCGCTGGTGCTTCTGCTCATCGCCTCGTTCGGTATCGTTTCCACCGGAACGAATTATTTTCTGCTCGGGCTTTTGCCGGTTGGCTATTCCGAGGGACATGGGCTGTTCTCCACGGCTGCGGAACAGGCATTTCTCGTCTACGGGCTGATGATCGGCGCCGCCCTGGGGCCGGTGCAGGCGTCCGCCCGTTCGTGGTTTGCGCGCAGCATCAGGCCGGAGGAATCGGGTCGCTATTTCGGCATCTATGCGCTGGCGGGCCGGGCGACGGGATTTCTCGGGCCGTTTCTGGTCGCGACGATCACGGCTCTCACTGGCTGCGCGGCGATTGGCATGTCGGTGCTACTGCTGTTTTTTGTCGTGGGGCTCTATCTGGCTGCCATTACGCCTTATCCCGGCCGACAAGCCGCTTGCATCCGGCCCGCATTGACGTGCCGGAGGCGGTTCCGGTCTTTTCGAGACGGCTCTATTCGATCCAGTCCATGGAACGCTGCACGGCCTTTTCCCACGAGCGGAACAGGCGCGTGCTTTCCTCGACCGGCATTCGCGGGTGCCAGCGCTGGCCCACCTGCCAGTTTTCCACGATGTCCCGCGTCGATTTCCAATAGCCGACGGCAAGTCCCGCCGCATAGGCAGCGCCCAGCGCCGTGGTCTCGATGATTTTCGGGCGCACGACCGGCACGTCCAGAATGTCGGACTGGAACTGCATGAGCAGCTCGTTGACGGTCATGCCGCCATCGGCGCGCAACTCCGTGATCTCGACGCCGGAATCCTTCACCATCGCATCCAGCACTTCGCGCACCTGATAGGCGCTCGCCTCCAGCGCCGCGCGGGCGATGTGCCCCTTGTTGGCGAAGCGGGTGAGGCCAGCAATGATGCCGCGCGCGGAATCCTGCCAGTGCGGCGCATAGAGGCCGGAGAAGGCCGGGACGAAATAGACGTCGCCATTGTCTTCTACGGTGCGGGCCAGCGTTTCGATGTCGCTGCTGTGCCTGATGATGCCGAGATTGTCGCGCAGCCATTGCACCAGAGCACCGGTGATCGCAATTGACCCTTCCAGCGCATAGACCGGCTTCGCGCCGTCCAGCTTGTAGGCAACCGTGGTCAGCAGTCCAAAATTGGAGGGCACCAGTTTCTCGCCGGTGTTCATCAGCATGAAGCAACCGGTGCCATAGGTGTTCTTGGCCTCGCCCGGTTCCAGACAGGCCTGGCCGAAGAGCGCTGCCTGCTGGTCACCCAGAATACCCGCCAGCTTGACGCCGGAAAGCGAGGGCAGGGCGATCTCGCCATAGACCTCGCTCGAGGAGCGGATTTCTGGCAGGCAGGAAGCAGGAATCTCGAACAGGCGGAGAATATCCGCGTCCCATTTCAGCGTGGAAAGATCCATGAGCTGGGTGCGGGAGGCGTTGGTCACATCGGTGATGTGAATGCCGCCATCGGTGCCGCCGGTGAGGTTCCAGACCAGCCATGTGTCGATGGTGCCGAAAAGCGCGTCGCCAGCTTCGGCCTTTTCACGGGCACCGGGAACGTGATCGAGTATCCAGCGCAGCTTGAGGCCGGAGAAATAGGTCGAGATGGGCAGGCCGGTTTTTTCGCGCAGGCGGTCCGCGCCGCCGTCTTTCGTGTATCGGGCGACCAGCTCGTCCGTGCGCGTATCCATCCAGACGACCGCATTATGGAGCGGCACGCCGGTCTTCCGGTCCCAGAGCAGAGTGGTTTCGCGCTGGTTGGTAATGCCGACGGAAGCTATGTCGGCTGCCTTCAGGTTTGCCTTCTTCAGCGCTGCGGCAATGACGTGCTGCGTATTGCGCCAGATTTCCGTTGGATTGTGTTCGACCCAGCCCGCCTTCGGATAAATCTGCTCGTGTTCGCGCTGGTCGCTGGCGACGATATCGCCCTGCCGGTCGAAAATGATGAAACGCGAACTCGTGGTTCCCTGGTCGATGGAACCGATAAACTGCGTCATGGGGCGGGCTCCTCCGTTGATCCGGCCTATTCTGAAAACGAATTTAAACGAAACAATATGAAACTCAATGAAAACGAGGCCCCGGAACGGCTGGTTTCGGGGCCTCGATAAATGCCTGTTTTATAATGCGTATAAGCTTTAACAGCGTGTCGCATTTTATCGTACTCGTATGACACGCTTTAAGCTTTAGTTTCCATGCATGTCTTTATCCCAAAACCGGTTCCCACTTTTGGGAGACATGCATTAATGCCGGAAATGGCGCATGCCGGTCATGACCATGGCGATGCCATGTTCGTCGGCAGCGGCGATCACCTCGTCGTCGCGCATGGAGCCGCCCGGCTGGATGACGGCGGTTGCGCCGGCCTGAACGGCTGACAGAAGACCGTCTGCAAACGGGAAGAACGCATCGGAAGCGACCACGCAGCCCTTGGTGAGCGGCTCGGCAAGACCGGCGGCTTCGGCAGCGTCTTCCGCCTTGCGGGCTGCGATGCGGGCGGAATCCACACGGCTCATCTGGCCTGCGCCGATACCGACCGTCGCGCCATCCTTGACATAGACGATGGCGTTCGACTTCACATGCTTGGCAATGCGGAAGGCGAATTTCATGTCGTTGAGTTCGGCTTCGGTCGGCGCGCGCTTGGTGACAACCTTGAGATCGAGATCATCCACCACGCCATTGTCGCGTGACTGGACCAGCAGGCCACCGGCAACCGTCTTGGCGGCAATGCCCTTGGCGCGTGGGTCCGGCAGACCGCCGGTCACGAGCAGGCGCAGGTTCTTCTTGGCTGCGACGATGGCCTGTGCGCCTTCGGTGGCATCCGGGGCGATGATGACTTCGGTGAAGATTTTGACGATCTCTTCGGCAGCTTCTTCATCAAGCGTCTTGTTGAGCGCGACGATGCCGCCAAAGGCCGAAACCGGATCGCAGGCGAGCGCCTTGAGATAGGCGTCTTTTATCGATGCGCCTTCTGCCACGCCGCACGGATTGGCATGCTTGATGATGGCAACGGCTGCGGTGCGGGCCGGGTCGAATTCGGCGACGAGTTCGAAAGCCGCATCGGTGTCGTTGATGTTGTTATAGGAAAGCTGCTTGCCCTGAAGTTGGGTCGCGGTGGCAACGCCGGGGCGCTTTTCGCCGGTGAGATAAAAACCTGCCGTCTGGTGCGGGTTCTCGCCATAGCGCATGACGGAATGCAGCTTGCCTGCGACCGAGCGATAGACCGGGGTTTCTTCCTCGATTGCTTCGGCAAACCAGTTGGAAATCGCGGCGTCATAGGCAGCGGTGCGCGAAAATGCCTTGGCGGCGAGCTTCTTGCGGAAGGCAAGCGGCAGGGAACCGGAATGCTTTTCCAGCTCAGCGACGACTGCTGCATAGTCGGCAGGATCGACGACGGTTGCGACATAGGCATGGTTCTTCGCGGAAGCGCGGATCATGGCCGGGCCACCAATGTCGATGTTTTCGACGGTGGTGTCATAGTCGCCGCCCTTGAAGCGGACTTCCTCGAACGGATAGAGATTGATGACGGCGAGATCGATGCCGCCAATGCCGTGTGCTTCCATGGCCGAGACGTGTTCCGGATCATTGCGCACGGCGAGCAGGCCGCCATGGACTGCCGGATGCAGCGTCTTGACGCGCCCGTCCATGATTTCCGGGAAACCGGTTACTTCGGACACGTCCTTCACCGGAATGCCCTCGGCGGCAATCGATTTGGCGGTGCCGCCGGTCGAAAGGATTTCGACGCCCTGCGCGTGAAGCGCCTTGGCGAAATCGATCAGGCCGGTCTTGTCGGAAACGGAAAGGAGGGCGCGGCGCACCCGATGAAGATCGGGAGCGGGAATATGCTTGGAGCTGACAGCCATAGGGAGTTGGTCTCTTCGTTGCTGAAACGGATGCGTTCAGGAAAGTGGACGGCTCGCCCTAACACAGGCGCGCCGAGAATCCTACCGCAAAAGGCCGGAAAGGAACGGTGAAGAGGTATTTCTTGCTCTCCATTCGATCCCATTGATCCTCGACCCTTCGAGACGGCGCCCTTCGACAAGCTCAGGACGCCTCCTCAGGGTGAGGGCGGTGGTGCTTGAAGAGCGTTCCAGAATGGATATGTCGCTGTCGACTCGCAAACGCAGCGTGCCGTTCGTCGAGGCTGATTAATTACGCTCCACCCTCATCCAGAGGAGGCGTCCTGAGCTTGTCGAAGGGCGCCGTCTCGAAGGGGAGGAGCGGGAGAGCGAATTACACGTAACTGCCGAGCGCGACGCGGCTGAACTGCCAGTTCACTTCCGGCAATTCGGAAGCCGGGAAGGAGAGCACGATCTGCTTCGATGTCACGGGGCCGCGGAAGCCCGCAAAGAAGATCGAATCTTCCAGCTGCGGCGCAACCTCGAAGCAGGAAAAGACCCAGGTATCGTCGCGGTCAGCCGAAAGGACGATCAATCCGTTCTCATCGAAGGAAATATCGACCGAGGGATGCAGGTGGAAACGGACGGCAATATTGTCGCGTCCGTTTGATTTCAGCGGACGACCGTCGCCGCGATAGAAGCGGTCGGCGCCCTGAATCACGCTGCCATTATGCGACAGGACGAGGCGGCGTTCGTGATAGATGCCGAACAGGCGCGCATAGCCGTCATGGCTGGCGACAAACCCCTGCCTTCCCATCTCCTCGATCCGGTCGCGCTGTACGCGCGTCGGGCCTGCAATAATCGGCGTGCCGATCATGTTGGAGAGGCCCGCATTCAGGCTGAAACGGCACGAGGACGTGTCATTGATGGTCGCGGTGGAATGCGCAGCCGTCGAACGGCCCAATGGACGAAATTCCGGCGGGCCGAAACGGTCGACGCCGGAATTGACGATATAGCGCTGGCGTCCGGAGGACATTTCAAAGGCGAGACAGCCGGCATGGGCGTCCCGCGATGCGGTGACGGGCGGCGGCAGTCCGGTATCGGCGATGATGGTGGTCGAACCCATCGAAAGCCGTTCATAGCCCGAATAGGGCGCGTGGGTCAGCGGCGATCCGGCAGTTTCATCGTGCCGCAGAACCGAAATGATGCGTTCCGGCATGGTGGGGCCGACGCCGTTGAATAGTGCAAGGCTGCCATCCTGATGACGGAAGAAACGCAGGGCCGGCAGCATGCGCTCGACGGCTTCGATCAGCGCCTTGGGCGGGGATTCCGTGCCATTGGCATAGGTCTGGCGCAGCGGCAGAAGATCGGCCAGCAGCTCCAGAACCGTAACGGGATTGCGCGAAATATGCCCGCCATCGGGCAGGATCTGGCGCTTCAGCTCATATTCCAGATTGCGCCGCGCGGCACGTGCCGTCGGCGGCGAAACCGGCAGCGCCAGGGCGGCGAAAGCCAATGCGATGCGGGCGCGCAGGCGTTCCTCGCCATCATCCATGGCGGCAGCGACGGTGCGCAGGTAACGCACCTGCATGGCGAGTGAGCGCATGAACTTGCGATAGGCGGGAAGTTCCGCGCCCGACAGAATGAGATTGGAATGCTGCAGCCAGGCAATGATGCGCTGGGCGGTGACTTCCGGCGACCAGGCAAGACCGCCGATGCGCTTGCCGAACATGCGCATCCAGTCATCGACGAGCGCGCGCGCATTGGCAGTTGCCAGTTCACTGTTGGCGCTTTTCAGATGGCGCAGCCAGCCGAAACTCTGAAGTGCCGCTTCCCACTCCGGCGTCGGCGGCTCGACGGCGAAAGGCGACAACCCGCCGGTCTCGACCAGTCGACCGGCAAGCGCAAAGCGGCCGTGGTAGAATTCCTGCGCCAGCTGCGGGTCGGCGACGCGCAGGTCGGGCGGGGCGATCAGGATACGGTCCGGGGTGAAGCCGGTGAAGCGCCAGCGATAAAGCGGCCCCATGCGCAGACGGCGGCTGAACTTGCGCCACGCCTGTGCAACGGCCAGTCCCCAAAGATGTGGGGTTTCGCTGAGGGCGACTGCCACCCGGTCTTTCTCCGTATTGTTTGTCATTATGCTGCGGCCAGATCGAAAGGCCGGTTTCCCTTGATACAATTGTACAGAAATGGTGAATCGAGCGTTAACCATAACGGGCATCCCGGCCCGTTATGGCAAATTATCCGACTTGTCTGCTTATATCCGGTCTCAGGCCCGACGCTTGAAGCGGGCGGCGAAGAAACCGTCCATTCCGGCCATCTGCGGATTGCCGTCAAAACGCTTCGGCGGCAGGTCTGCCGGCGTGGACCGCAAAAAGCCTTCCACCGTTACCAGCCCCTCCAGACCGGAACAATCCTGCTCCGTGATCGGGAAAGGCTCCAGCAGCGGATTTTCCGCCGCCTTGCGCGCCATTTCCTCGCCTTCGAGCGGGTGCAGGGAACAGTTGGAAAAGACGATTACACCGCCGGGTTTGACCAGAGTGGCCGCATGCGCCAGAAGCTTGCCCTGAAGTTCGGCAAGCTTGGCGATATCCTGCGGCGTCTTGGTCCATGGCACGTCCGGATGACGGCGCACCGTGCCGGTGGAGGAGCAGGGCGCATCCAGAAGCACGGCATCGAACAGTTCGTCCGGCTGGAAATCCATAAGATTGGTGGCGACGGTCTTCGCCTCGAAACCGAGCCGTTCCAGATTGCCGCGCAGGCGCTTCAGCCGATTTTCGGAAAGGTCGAGCGCGGTCACATCCGCACCCTGGAGCACAAGCTGCGCCGTCTTGCCGCCGGGGGCGGCGCACAGGTCGGCAACCCGTTTGCCCCTGATGTCACCCATCAGGCGCGCAGGCAGACTTGCCGCCACATCCTGCACCCACCAGTCGCCTTCGGCAAAGCCGAGCAGATCGGTGAGATTGCCTTCGACCGTCTGCAGGCGAACCGAGCCGTTGGGAAGCGCCACGCCACCCAGCTTTTCGGCCCACGCTTCCGCGTCGCCCTTGACCGTAAAATCGATCGGCGGCTCATAGGCGTGCATGGCGAGAATGGCTGCCGCTTTTTCCGCGCCATAGGCCTCGGTGATGCTCTTTGCAAACCATTCCGGCACGTTCGTTTCAGGCTCAAGCGTGTGGGCGAGCGCGCGTTCCTTGTTGCGCGACAGCCTGCGCAGCAGCGCATTGACCAGACCGGCATATTTGCGGTTGCGCGGGTCGCTGTTCGCCGCCTCCACGGCCAGATCAACCGCCGAATGGTCGGGGAGGTCGAGATAGAAAATCTGGGCGATGGCGACATGCAGAAGATGTTTCAGCGCCACCGCATTTTCCGGCAATGGCCGGTCGAGCCGCTTGTTGATGGCGCGTTCGATGCTGCCGCGATTGCGCAGCGCAGAACCAAGAATGGCGCGAACCAGTGCGCGGTCGCGCGGCTCCAGCGCCAGATATTGCGGATGACCGTGGGTATTGTCGGTCAGGCCGTCGAGCGAAGTGTTCTTTTCGATCACCGCGCCGAGAAGGCGGGCCGCACACAAACGCGCCGCCAGACCGGGGCGCAGGTCTGCGGCGCTGTTGTTGGTTAGCGGCTTTTTGTTTCCGCGCTTCGGCGCAGGCTTTTTATCGTTCACGCTGTTCTGCTACTTTTTGTTTAAGCATGATCTTGTCCGAAAACCGGTTCCCACTTTTCGGGATCATGCCTTATGACCACGGCCCTCGAAAACCGGAACCGCCATTGCTGTTACCGCCTGCATTACCCCATGGACCACTGCTTTGGGAAGGGGCCGCGGCACGAGGAGCCATTCCGGCAGAGCGGATGCCCATTTCGGCGGCCATCTGTTCAAGCGCTGCAATGCGGTTATCAGTATCCGGGTGGGTCGAGAAAAGATTGTCTGCACCGCGTCCGCTCAACGGGTTGATGATGAACATATGCGCGGTTGCCGGGTTGTGTTCGGCTTCCTCGTTCGGGATGGCTTTTGCGCCCCGCGCGATCTTGCCCAGTGCCGAGGACAGCCAAAGCGGGTTGCCGCAGATTTCCGCGCCGCGCTTGTCGGCGGCATATTCGCGTGTGCGGCTGACGGCCATCTGCACGATCATTGCGGCGAAGGGTGCGACGATCATGGCGAGGATGGTGCCGACCACACCCATGATGCCGTTGCCGTTTTCACGGTTGCCGCCAAGGAAGAAGGCAAAATTGCCGAGCATGGATATGGCACCGGCAAGCGTTGCGACGATGGTCATGGTCAGCGTGTCGCGGTTCTGGACGTGGGCCAGCTCATGCGCCATCACGCCCGCCACTTCTTCGGGTGAAAGCCGGTTGAGAAGGCCGGTCGTGGCGGCAACGGCGGCATTTTCGGGATTGCGGCCCGTGGCGAAAGCGTTCGGCTGGTCCTCATGGATGATGTAGACCTTCGGCATGGGAAGGCCCGCATTGGCGGCAAGGCCGCTCACCATACGGTAATAGTCCGGTGCGCTGCGCTCATCCACTTGCTGCGCATTGTACATGCGCAGCACCATCTTGTCGGAGTTCCAGTAACCGAACAGGTTCATGGCGACGGCGATCACAAGCGCGATCATCATGCCGCCCCCGCCGCCCAACAAATAGCCGATGCTCATGAACATGACCGTCATGAGGGCGATCAGCATGGCAGTTTTCGTCATATTCATCCGTGGCGGTCTCCAAAATCTGAAGCTGCATGGCCCGCAAGGGTTTTGCAGCGCGTGCCTTTCTGCCTATATGATGGGTATGAACAGGCTTCGCTTCAATAATGGGAGCTGACGCAGCCAACAGGAATGTGACCGATGAGCGAGAAAACCGAAGCAACCGAAAGCCCGGAAAACGTGGACAAGCGCCCGTTTGACGATCTGCCGCCCGCTGCCCAACGCGCGCTGAAGGAAGCCGAAGCGCGCCGTGCCGTCGAAAAGGAAGCCCAGGCACCTCGCGAAATCGGCGGTCGCGGGGGTAAAGACCCCGCCCGTTATGGTGACTGGGAGATCAAGGGGCGGACGATAGATTTCTGATTATCCTGCGAGGATCGATTATCGATGCTGGTAAAAGCAATCTCGATCGTCGCTCCAAGCGGTCGCCGGATAGCGTCTGGGGAGAAAACCCTTGAGGTGAGACGCTGGCTTCCCAATCTCGATGCAGGCGAAGATTTGCTGATTGTGGAGAATCAGCGGTTTCTGGAGAAAGATGGCGATTACGATCCGGATGGCTATGCGGTAGCACTGGTCCGGATTGGCCGTGTTCGGCCCTTTACCCGAGACGATATGAAAGCAGCTTGTGCCTCATATTTCGAAGATGGTTGGCTTGCTTGGGAGATCACCCATATGCGTCCGCTTGAAAAAACATTTCAGGTCGTTGCGGCGCGGAAAATCTATTCGGTAGATGTCGAAAGCGAATGTTTAATCGCAATGTGAAAAGGCCGGGAAATTCCCGGCCTTTCGTTTGTCATTTCTTGTTCTGCCGATTTTCGATCAGGTCGTCCACGACGCCCGGATCGGCCAGCGTCGAGGTATCGCCCAGTGCACCAAACTCGTCTTCGGCGATCTTGCGCAGGATGCGGCGCATGATCTTGCCCGAGCGGGTTTTCGGCAGGCCCGGCGAGAACTGGATCTTGTCCGGCGTGGCGATGGGACCGATTTCCTTGCGCACGTGCAAGGTCAGCTCCTTGCGCAGGGCGTCTTCATCCTGAACTGCTTCGCCGGTCATCAGCGTGACGTAGCAATAGATGCCCTGTCCCTTGATCGGATGCGGATAGCCAACGACAGCGGCTTCCGAAACCGAGTGATGCGAGACGAGCGCCGATTCGATTTCCGCCGTGCCGAGTCGGTGGCCGGAAATGTTGAGCACGTCGTCGACGCGGCCCGTGATCCAGTAGTAACCGTCCTCGTCGCGGCGGCAGCCGTCGCCGGTGAAGTACTTGCCCTTATAGGTTGAGAAGTAGGCTTCGACGAAGCGCTTGTGGTCGCCGTAAAGCGTGCGCATCTGGCCCGGCCAGGAGTCGATGATGCACAGATTGCCGTCTGCGGCGCCCTCGACAACAGCGCCTTCATTGTCCACCAGTTCCGGCTTGATGCCGAAGAACGGACGCGTCGCAGAACCCGGCTTCAGGTCCGTTGCGCCGGGCAGCGGGGTGATAAGGATGCCGCCGGTTTCCGTCTGCCACCATGTATCGACAATGGGGGAACGCTGGTCGCCAACCACGTTGTAATACCATTCCCAGGCTTCCGGATTGATCGGCTCGCCGACCGAACCGAGCAGGCGCAGGGATGAGCGCGACGAGCGCGTGACGAACTCATCACCCGCACCCATCAGCGCGCGAATGGCGGTCGGCGCCGTGTAGAAGATGTTGACATGGTGCTTGTCGACGACTTCCCAGAAAACGTCCCTGATCGGGGAAGTTGGGCACGCCCTCGAACATCAGCGTCGTCGCGCCATTGGCCAGCGGGCCATAGACGATATAGGAGTGGCCCGTCACCCAGCCCACATCCGCCGTGCACCAGTAGATGTCGCCGTCATGATAGTCGAAGACATATTGATGCGTCATCGATGCATAGACGAGATAGCCGCCGGTTGTGTGCAGCACGCCCTTCGGCTTGCCGGTCGAGCCGGATGTGTAAAGGATGAAGAGCGGGTCTTCCGCATTCATCGGTTCCGGATCGCAGGTCGGCTCGACGCTCGCGACTTCCTGGTGGTACCAGAGATCGCGGCCCGGACCCCAGCTCACCTTGCCGCCGGTACGGCGCACGGTGAGAACCTTGTTGACCATCACATACTGCTTGGCGGCAATGTCGATGGCGGTATCGGTGTTTTCCTTCAGCGGAACCGGCTTGCCGCCGCGCACGCCCTCATCGGCGGTGATGACGAAGGTGGATTCGCAGTCGACGATACGGCCGGCCAGCGCTTCCGGCGAGAAGCCGGCGAAGACGACCGAGTGCACCGCGCCGATGCGCGCGCAGGCCAGCATCGCATAGGCGGCTTCCGGGATCATCGGCAGGTAGATCGTGACGCGGTCGCCCTTCTTCACGCCGTGCTTCTTCAGCACATTCGCCAGACGGCAGACGTTTTCATAGAGTTCGCGATAGGTGATCTTCTTGTCGATATAGGGATTGTCGCCTTCCCAGATGATGGCGACCTCGTCGCCACGGCTCTTCAGATGGCGGTCGATGCAGTTGTAGGAAACATTGGTGACGCCGTCCTCATACCATTTGATGGACACGTCGCCGTTGAAATCGGTGTTCTTGACCTTGGTGAAGGGCTTGAACCAGTCGATGCGCCGTCCGTGCTTTGCCCAGAAGCCGTCCGGGTCGCTCACGCTTTCCTGATACCAGTCGAGATAGGTTGCGTTGTCGATGAGCGTGTTTCTCTTTGCCTCGGCAAGAACCGGGTAAAGCTTTTCCGACATGATGTCCTCCTTCAGCATTGTGCGAACCGGACAGACATGTCCCGCACGCATAATGCACCCAAAACTGCCCGGCACCTCCCGCCGGATGAGACGGCCTGCCGTGAATGGCGAGACCATCGGGTGCCCTGTCTACCTTCCATTGCGGGCAAGGTAAATTAGACAATCGGCGCGTCCATGATCCACAATGACGCATCGTTAGAAATGGCAACTGGCAGCACTCGCCGCCGACTGTTGCTAATATATTGTTTTTACAGTTTAAAAACCATTTGGAGTGATTATCTTCTAATCAGGAGCCATGCAATATGGCTCTTCACAAAAAGGGGAAATCGCCATGACGACGTCCGCTTTGAACGCGAAATCAGCCTTTGAACTGCAACTTGCCGGCTACGGCCTGACGACGGCGAAAGTCTTCTATCACCTGCCCGATCATCCGCATCTGCTGCAGCTTTTCGTCTGGCAGGATTATGACCTCGCGCCGGATTTTCCGGTGCTCAATCATTTCATCGAATTCTGGAATCGGGAGATCGACGGGCCGTTGCATTCGGTCAGCTACACGCATTTCCGGCTGCTTGGCCCCTCGGACTGGAGGAATGTGCAGGGCGAGATCGTCCTGCATTAGGAGCATTTCCAGCAAAAGTGATGCGGTTTTGCGCAGGATAATGCGACAAAAACAAACAGTACGGGTCACAATTCAGGCGGGGTTGGCATAGCTCCGCCCACCGAAGATGGCCGAGCCGACACGCACCGATGTCGCGCCGAAGCCGATGGCGGTTTCATAATCGCCCGACATGCCCATGGAGAGTTTTTCAACGCCAGCCTCACGGGCAAGCTTTTCCAGAAGTGCGAAATGCGGGCCGGGATTTTCACCCGCAGGCGGGATGCACATCAGTCCTTCGATTGCGAGGCCATGTTCCTTGCGGCAGCGTTCGACGAAGGCGACCGCTTCCTTCGGGGCAATCCCGGCCTTTTGTTCTTCCAGCCCGGTATTCACCTGAACATACAGCTTCGGGGTCTTGTTCTGTTTTTTGATCTCGGCGGCCAGGGCGGCGGCGATCTTTTCGCGGTCGACGGTTTCGATGACGTCGAAGAGAGCGACGGCATCGGCGGCCTTGTTGGATTGCAGCGGGCCGATGAGATGCAGTTCGATGCCGGAATAATCCCCGCGCAGCTGCGGCCATTTGCCTTGCGCTTCCTGCACGCGGTTTTCGCCGAAGACGCGCTGGCCCGCGTCGAGCACCGGGCGGATCTCGTCGGCGTCGAAGGTTTTCGATACGGCGACGAGTGTCACAGAGCCCTTTTCGCGCCGTGCTTCCTTTTCGGCACTGGCGATTGCGGCCTTGACCGTGTTCAGGTTCGCTACGATATCCGACATGAAACTCTCGCTTTCAGGCTTTTCATCCGCAAAAGGTTGACGCTTTCGCCAATACGTGGTGAAGGTCGCCATTAAATATCGACTCTCCTTATTGCATCACCTTCGTGCGAGTAAATACGGTCATGGCAGCCGAACGTTATAATCCGCGCGTGGCGGAAGCTCATTGGCAGAAAGTCTGGGAAGAAGACCGGACTTTCGAAACCGACAATAGCGACAGCCGCGAGAAATATTATGTGCTCGAGATGTTCCCCTATCCATCGGGGCGCATCCATATGGGCCATGTGCGCAACTATGCGATGGGTGATGTTGTCGCCCGTTACAAGCGCGCCAAGGGTTTCAACGTGCTCCATCCGATGGGATGGGATGCATTCGGCATGCCTGCGGAAAATGCTGCGATGCAGAACAAGGTTCATCCCAAGGAATGGACCTACCAGAACATCGCCACCATGCGCGGCCAGCTGAAATCGATGGGGCTTTCGCTCGACTGGGCGCGTGAATTCGCGACCTGCGACGTGGAATATTATCATCGCCAGCAGATGCTGTTCATCGACCTTTTTGAAAAGGGCCTGGTGACGCGCAAGACCTCCAAGGTCAACTGGGATCCGGTCGACAACACCGTGCTTGCCAATGAGCAGGTGGTGGACGGTCGCGGCTGGCGTTCGGGCGCGCTGGTCGAACAGCGCGAACTGACGCAATGGTTCTTCAAGATCACCGATTTCAGCGAGGAATTGCTGGCCGGTCTCGATACGCTCGACCAGTGGCCGGAAAAGGTCCGCCTGATGCAGCGCAACTGGATCGGCAAGTCGGAAGGCTTGCAGGTCCGCTTCGCGCTGGATGGCAAGACCGCGCCGGAAGGTTTCTCGGAAATCGAAGTCTATACGACCCGCCCGGATACGCTGTTTGGTGCGGCATTCGTCGCGATTTCCGCCGATCATCCGCTGGCGAAGAAGCTGGCCGAAAACAATGCACCGCTCACCGGCTTCATCGATGAATGCCATCATCAGGGTACATCGCTGGCGGCGCTCGAAACGGCCGAGAAGAAGGGCTTTGATACTGGCGTGAAGGTCAGGCACCCGTTCGACGAGAACTGGGAGCTGCCGGTCTATGTCGCCAATTTCGTCCTGATGGAATATGGCACGGGCGCGGTTTTCGGCTGCCCGGCGCACGATCAGCGCGATCTGGATTTCGCCAACAAGTACAAATTGAAGGTCACGCCTGTCGTTCTGCCGAAGGGCGAGGATGCGGCAAGCTTCAGCATTGGCGAGACGGCCTATACCGACGATGGCGTGATGATCAATTCGCGCTTCCTCGACGGGCTTTCGCCGGAAGCCGCATTCAATGAAGTGGCGAACCGCCTCGAAAACACCACGCTCGGCAATCGTCCGCAGGCAAGCCGCAAGGTGCAGTTCCGCCTGCGCGACTGGGGCATTTCCCGCCAGCGCTATTGGGGCTGCCCGATCCCGATGATCCATTGCGAGGCTTGCGGCGTCAATCCGGTGCCGCGCGCCGATCTGCCGGTCAAGTTGCCGGATGATGTCGAGTTCGACCGTCCGGGCAATCCGCTCGACCGTCATGCGACCTGGCGTCATGTGAAGTGCCCGAAATGCGGCGGCGATGCCCGCCGCGAGACCGATACGATGGACACGTTCGTCGATTCGTCATGGTACTATGCACGCTTCACCGCGCCATGGGAAAACGAGCCCACGGATCGCGCGGTTGCCGACCGCTGGCTGCCCGTCGACCAGTATATCGGCGGCATTGAACACGCGATCCTGCATCTGCTCTATTCGCGGTTCTTCACCCGCGCGATGAAGGTCGCCGGTCATGTCGGCATCGACGAGCCGTTCAAGGGCCTGTTCACGCAGGGCATGGTCGTGCATGAAACCTACAAGGCCAATGGCCAGTGGGTGGCGCCAGCCGATATCCGGATCGAGGAAACCGACGGCAAGCGCATGGCGAGCCTGCTCTCCACGGGCGAGCCGGTGGAAATCGGCTCCATCGAGAAGATGTCGAAGTCGAAGAAGAATGTCGTTGATCCGGATGACATCATCGCTTCCTACGGCGCCGATACGGCGCGCTGGTTCATGCTGTCTGATTCGCCGCCCGAGCGTGACGTAATCTGGACAGAGGCCGGTGCCGAAGGCGCTCACCGCTTTGTGCAGCGCGTCTGGCGTCTGATCTCCGAAGCTGCCGAACAGTTGAAGGACGTTGCGCCCAAGACCGGTACCGAGGGCGAAGCCCTTGTCGTTTCCAAGGCTGCGCACAAGGCGGTCAAGGCTGTCGGCGACGATATCGAGAAGCTGGCCTTCAACCGTGGCGTTGCCCGTCTTTACGAACTGGTCAACACGGTTGCGGGACCGTTGCAGCAGGTTGCTTCGGGCAATGCGGATGACGTGTTGAAGGGCGCTGTCCGCGACGCCACGGAAAAGCTCATCCTGATGCTGGCGCCGATGATGCCGCATCTGGCCGAACAGTGCCTTGCAGCGCTGGGCGGCAAGGTTGCCGGTCGTGAAACGCTGGTCGCCCGCAGCGCCTGGCCGGTGTTCGATCCGGCATTGGTGGTGGAAAACGAGATCGTTCTGCCGGTGCAGATCAACGGCAAGAAGCGTGGGGATTTGACAATCGCACGCGACGCTGATCAAGCTAGCATCCAGCAGGCGGTGCTCGAACTTGACTTCGTCAAGGCTGCGCTCAACGGGGGCTCGCCGAAGAAGGTTATCGTGGTGCCGCAAAGGATCGTCAATGTCGTTGCCTGACCGCTTTTTCTCCGCAATCAAAGCTTTCCGCGTTGCGATTTTCGCACTCGGGGCCGCGGTTCTCATGGCTGGATGCACCGTGCAGCCGCTTTACTCCTCCGGCGCTGGCGCCGGTGGAACCATAGGCGGCAGCGTGACGCCGGATATGCGCACCAAGCTTGCTTCGGTGGCGATCGATCCGGCTGGCGACGTCTTCAGCCAGCAGGTCCGCAATCGCCTCATCTTCCTGCTCGGCGGCGGTGCCGGTGAGCCGGCCAATCCGACCTATCGGCTTCGCCTTGGCTTGAGCAGCTACACGCTTGCCGCGGTGAGCGTGGACATTGGCGACCAGACCGACCGTACCGGCCGTCCGTCGTCCGGTATCGTCAAGGCGACGTCGAACTTCGTGCTGCGTGACAAGGATGGCAAGCCGCTTGCCGCAGGCACCCGTACGGTCGGCGCTTCCTTCGACCGTCCGCGCCAGGAATTTGCGAACCTGCGCGCCGAACGCGATGCGCGCAAGCGTGCTGCCGAAGAACTGGCCGAACAGGTCTTCCTCGCTCTTGCGCAGAAATTGTCGAAGCTCTGATTGTTGCGATGGCGTGACACGACACAAGGCGGTACTCTCGGTGCCGCCTTTTGTTTTTTCAGGGGCATTGCTGTCCAGTGTGAATTATTTCGCGGAGAACGCTCCAGGGAAGAATTATGCGGCTCGTTTCATTCTCCGCCAAAGGCTATCGCTCGCTCCGTTCCGTCCGTGTCGATCTCGGGCAGGTAGCGGTTTTTGTGGGCGAGAACGGGGCCGGAAAATCCAATCTCTATCGCGCCCTGCAACTGGTGAAGGCGGCCGCCGAGGGCAATTTCTCAACGGAAATCGTGCGTGAGGGCGGGATGCAATCGGCCATGTGGGGCGGAAACCGCCGCAAGCACGAACCGGCGCGCATCATTCTGGAAGCCCATTTCGAGGATGAAAGACTGGCATCGCGACTTGCCTATAGTGTCGAGGCGGGATTGCCTCCGCCGGTTTCGGGCGCCTTTCCCTTCGAGCCGCAGATCAAGGAAGAAAATCTCAGCCTTGATACGGGGCGTCGTCCTGTCGACCTGATGGACCGGCGCGGGCCGGTTGTCTTCGCACGGGACGGGGAAGGGCGGCGCATGGAACATCCCGCACGCTTGCTGACTTCCGAAAGCGGGCTGGCGGTGCTGGGGCAATCCGGCCATTATCCGGAGATCGGTGATTTGGCCGCGCAAATGCGAAGCTGGCGCTTTTATCATGGCTTTCGAAGCGACCGCGACGCACCGGCGCGTCAGCCCTCCATCGCCGCTACCGCTGCCATGCTGGACGAGGACGGCGGAAATCTTGCCTCGGTCTTCGCGACGCTGGCCCATATCCGGCAGGATACGGTCGATCTGGACCGGCTGGTGGCCGATGCGCTGGATGGTGCGGCGCTGGATATTCCCTTTCCGGGCGAGACGGCGACGTTCGGCCTGAATTTTCCGGCCTTTCCACATCGCGTGTTCCGGGCCGGAGAATTGTCCGACGGGCAGATCCGCATGCTGGCGCTTGCCGGTGCGCTGCTTTCCTATCGCCTGCCGCCGCTGATCGCGCTCAACGAGCCGGAGGCGAGCCTGCATCCCGATATGCTTCCCTCGCTTGCCCGCATGATTGCCCAGGCATCGGAGCGTAGCCAGATATGGGTGGTGACGCATTCCGCCACACTTGCAAGCGCCATTGCAGAACAATGCGGCGCGCGGCCGATCCGGGTGAGCAAGCAGGACGGGGAAACCGTGCTGGAATAAAAAAGCGGGCCGATGGCCCGCCTTTCACACGTCTGGCAAGGTCGCCGATCAGGCGATCTTCTGGCCGGTTTTCGCCCAATCGGCGAGGAAGGTTTCGAGGCCCTTGTCGGTCAGCGGATGCTTGACCAGTGCCTTGAGCGTTGCCGGCGGTGCGGTCACGACATCGGCGCCGATGAGGGCTGCTTCCTTGACGTGATTGACGGTACGAACCGAAGCGGCAAGAATTTCGGTGCGGAAATCGTAATTGTCATAAATCGTGCGGATTTCGGCAATCAGTTCCATGCCGTTGATGCCGGTATCGTCGAGGCGGCCAATGAACGGCGAAATGAAGGTCGCGCCGGCCTTTGCCGCCAGAAGCGCCTGATTGGCCGAGAAGCAAAGCGTCATGTTGACCTTGTGACCTTCGGAAGACAGGGCCTTGCAGGCTTTCAGTCCGTCCAGCGTTACAGGCAGCTTGATGCAGATATTGTCAGCGATCTTGGAGATGACGGCTGCTTCCTTCATCATCTGCTCATATTCCGTCGCGGCAACCTCGGCGGAAACCGGGCCCTTGACGATGTTGCAGATTTCCTTGGTCACTTCGATAATGTCCCGACCCGACTTCAGGATGAGGGACGGGTTGGTGGTCACGCCATCGACCAGCCCAAGGTCATTGAGCTCGCGGATTTCCTTGACGTCCGCAGTGTCCACGAAAAACTTCATAACAGCGTTCCTCCATAATGAGCGCGGGTGGATTTGAGGAATTTAAAACCATTTAATTCCCGGAAGGTGGCTTTTCTTTAGCGCAAAGCCGCGCCAAGGTCACGCGATCATGTCGAAAGATTCGCACGATATTGCAAACCCCATTTCTGGTCTGTTTCCGGAACTCGCGCCACGGGTGGTTCCCGTGCTCGTGCCCATGCCCGCGGAGCGGCCTTACTCATATATGGTTCCGGCGGGTATGAACGTCCAGCCCGGATCGATCGTGCGCGTGCCGCTTGGACCGCGTGAGGTGGCGGGGATCGTCTGCGAGGGTGAAACCGATGCGGTCGATGCTAGAAAATTGCGGGAAATTTCCGAGGTCTTCGATTGTCCGCCGGTGGGTGCCGACATGCTGCGCTTCATGCGCTGGGCAGCGGACTACACGCTGTCGCCGCCCGGCATGGTGGCGCGCATGGTGCTGCGCGTGCCGGCCGCATTCGATCCCGAGCCATCGGTGCCGGGCCTTCGTTATTCCGGAGGCGAGCCGGAGCGCATGACCGACGCCCGGTCGCGGGTGATGGAGCTCGCCCGCGACGGGCTTGCCTGGACCAGATCCGGGCTTGCCCATGCGGCGGGCGTCTCGATGACGGTCGTGGACGGGCTGAAGGCGCAAGGCGTTTTCGAGGAAGTCATGCTGCCGCCGCCAGCCGTGGTGGCAAGGCCGGATATCGACTATGCGCGCGCCACGCTTTCGGAAGACCAGCAGGCGGCGGCTGAAATGCTGTCGGAAGCGGTTGAAGCCGGCGGTTTCTCGGTTTCGCTTCTCGACGGCGTAACCGGTTCGGGCAAAACGGAAGTTTATTTCGAAGCGGTCGCCAAGGCGATCGAGCAGGGCAGGCAGGTGCTGATTCTCCTGCCCGAAATCGCGCTGACCCAGCAGTTTCTCGACCGTTTCCATGACCGGTTCGGGGCAAAGCCCGCTGAATGGCATTCCGATCTTGCGCCGCGCACCCGCGAGCGCGTCTGGCGGCAGATCGCGGAAGGGACCGTGCGGGTCGTCGCAGGCGCGCGGTCGGCGCTTTTCCTGCCCTTCAAGGAACTGGGGCTGATCGTCGTCGATGAAGAACATGACCCGGCCTACAAGCAGGAGGACCGGGTTTTCTACAATGCCCGCGACATGGCGGTGGTGCGCGGCCATATCAGCGGCTTTCCGGTGGTGCTGGCGTCGGCCACGCCCTCCATCGAAAGCCAGGTCAATGCGGAGCAGGGGCGCTACAGGCGAATCAAGCTCTACGGGCGCTATGCGGAAGCTGCACTTCCCGACCTGAAGACCATCGACATGCGGCGTTCTCCACCGCCGCCGGGCCGGTTTCTGTCGCCCGCACTGACCGAAGCTGTCGGCAAGACGGTGGAGCGCGGCGAACAGGCGCTTTTGTTCCTCAACCGGCGCGGCTATGCGCCCCTGACGCTGTGCCGGGTCTGCGGCCACCGCTTCCAGTGCCCGCAATGCTCGAGCTGGCTGGTGGAGCACCGCTTTCGCGGGCAGCTCATGTGTCACCAGTGCGGCTATCACGAGCCGGTTCCGCAGGCCTGTCCCGAATGCGGCACGCTCGATCATCTGGTGGCCTGCGGGCCCGGTGTGGAGCGCATCGCCGAGGAAGTGGCAGCGACCTTCGACAAGGCGCGAATCATCGTTCTTTCGTCTGATATGGCGGGGGGCGTGAAGCGGCTCAGGCTGGAACTCGATGCTATCGCAAAAGGCGAGGCGGATATCGTGATCGGCACCCAGCTTGTCGCCAAGGGGCACAATTTTCCCAACATGACGCTGGTTGGGGTGGTGGACGCCGATCTGGGGCTCGCCAATGGCGATCCGCGCGCCGCCGAGCGCACCTTCCAGCTGCTCAATCAGGTGACGGGCCGCGCCGGGCGAACCGGGCGCAAGAGCCTTGGCCTTCTCCAGACCTATCAACCTGACCACCCGGTGATGCGGGCCATAGTCAGCGGCGACGCGGAGGCGTTCTACGCCCGCGAAATCGAGGAACGCGAGCGTAGCGCGCTGCCGCCCTACGGACGGCTTGCGGCGCTGATCATTTCCGCCGACAACCGGCCCGACGCCGAAAACCATGCGCGGGCGCTGCGCCGCGCCGCACCTTCCTCCCCGGAGGTTTCAGTGCTGGGGCCTGCCGAAGCGCCGCTTGCGCTAGTGCGCGGGAGGCACCGTTTCCGCATTCTGGTGCACGGGACAAAACGCGCGGATATTCAAGGATTTATCCGTGCCTTGCTCGCCAACGGGCCGAAGGAAAAAGGCTCGATCAGGGTGCAGGTGGATATCGATCCGCAAAGCTTCCTGTAGAGCGCATCCCGAAAAGTGGGAACCGGTTCTCGAGTAGGATGCGCGATAAACAAACAGATAGAGCATTTCCAACGATTCATGAAAAACAGGACATGCTCTGGCCAGCATCCGAACAGCCTGCACAGGATGGAACGTGACGCCAAATTCCGTTATATGGCCTGAAACGACGAGGGTGCCGAAAGGGGAAATGCGATGGAATTCTATCTTCCTGCCACGACCGGAGAATGGCTCGCCTGGGGCTCCGCGGCCCTGACTGCGCTGGCCGGCCTTGTCATGCTTTTTGCGCCCGGCATAACCATGAAGCTGCTGCGGCTTCAGCCGATCAATGGCCGTCCCGAAGGTTACGGTTCCATCCGCGCGACGCTCGCCGGTCCTTATCTTGGCGTGGGGCTCGGATGCCTCATCTTCGCGCAGCCGTTTCTTTGGGTCGTTCTGGGCGCCGTGTGGGGATTCGCTCTGTTCGGGCGCTTCATTTCGATGATGTCGGATGCGGGCGGGCGCAGGGGCGGACCGACCGGCGGGCGCTTCTATGGCAGCCTGGCGGCACTGGTCGAATTCGTGCTGGCCGCCGGTCCGCTGCTCTACGCATTCGGCTTCATTTCCTGAGCGGAACCGGACGGGTTTTGCACGTCAGGCGTGCAGGCTGTGTGAGGGAAGAGTGCATCGCCCAAGCAGATGCGACTTTTTTGACCGCGAAAGGCGGCAAATCTTACACAAAAGTGCCGGATTCGCGTGTTGCGAGTCCTGTTCGTCTATGCTAGACGGCAATCACATTTCGGTGTTGATGTGCTCGCGCGTCAGTGGTTTTCCGGAAACATTCAATAAAATCATCGGCTTGGCGTCCTGAGCAAGATTGGACCCCAAAAGGATGGTTTCAACGTAGAGAGCAGGTTGTTCGTGGCTGAAACGTCTTCGCTCATTTCAGGTGTCGCACAGCGTTACGCCGGATCTCTTTTCGAGCTCGCGCTCGACGCGAAATCCGTTGCAGCTGTGGAAAAAGATCTTGACCGTTTCGAGGGGCTTCTGAGCGGAAGCGAAGACCTCAAGCGGCTGATCTCCAGTCCGGTATTTTCCTCGGAAGATCAGCTTCACGCCATCGGCGCTCTCGCCGACAAGGCGGGCATCAAGGGTCTGGTCGGAAATTTCCTGCGCGTCGTCGCGCGGAACCGCCGTCTTTTCGCCCTGCCGGGCATCATTGCCGCTTTCCGCAAGATTGCTGCCGAGCATCGTGGCGAAATCTCCGCCGATGTCGTCTCCGCGCACGAATTGAGCGCAGCGCAGCAGAACGAATTGAAGGCAACGCTGAAGGGCGTGGCCGGCAAGGACGTGACGATCAATGTCACCGTCGATCCGTCGATCCTCGGCGGTCTTATCGTCAAGATGGGTTCGCGTCAGATCGACACGTCCCTTCGCACTAAACTTTCTTCTCTCAAGCTTGCACTGAAAGAGGTCGGCTGATGGACATCCGCGCCGCGGAAATTTCCGCTATCCTGAAAGAGCAAATCAAGAACTTCGGCAAGGAGGCTGAGGTCTCCGAGGTCGGTCAGGTTCTGTCCGTTGGCGACGGTATCGCCCGCGTCTATGGTCTGGACAATGTTCAGGCCGGTGAAATGGTCGAATTCCCCGGTGGCATTCGCGGCATGGCGCTGAACCTTGAAAGCGACAATGTCGGCGTCGTTATCTTCGGTGCCGACCGTGACATCAAGGAAGGCGACGTCGTCAAGCGTACCGGCGCAATCGTGGACGTTCCGGTCGGTCCGGAACTGCTCGGCCGCGTTGTCGATGCTCTCGGCAATCCGATCGACGGCAAGGGTCCGATCAAGGCCAAGGAACGTCGCCGCGTCGACGTCAAGGCGCCTGGCATCATCCCGCGCAAGTCGGTTCACGAGCCGATGTCGACGGGTCTCAAGGCCATCGACGCTCTGATCCCGGTTGGCCGCGGCCAGCGCGAGCTGGTCATCGGTGACCGTCAGACCGGCAAGACCGCCATCATCCTCGACACCTTCCTGAACCAGAAGCCGATCCACGATAACGGCCCGGACAAGGACAAGCTGTACTGCGTCTACGTCGCCGTCGGCCAGAAGCGTTCGACCGTTGCCCAGTTCGTCAAGGTTCTCGAAGAACGCGGCGCTCTGGAATATTCGATCGTTATCGCGGCTACCGCTTCCGATCCGGCTCCGATGCAGTATCTCGCACCGTTTGCGGGCTGCGCGATGGGCGAATATTTCCGTGACAACGGCCAGCACGCCCTCATCGGCTATGACGATCTGTCCAAGCAGGCCGTTGCTTATCGTCAGATGTCGCTTCTGCTGCGTCGTCCTCCGGGCCGCGAAGCTTATCCGGGCGACGTTTTCTACCTGCACTCCCGTCTTCTCGAACGCGCTGCAAAGCTCAACGACGAAAACGGCGCTGGCTCGCTGACGGCTCTGCCGGTCATCGAAACGCAGGGCAACGACGTTTCCGCCTTCATTCCGACCAACGTGATCTCGATCACCGACGGCCAGATCTTCCTTGAAACCAACCTGTTCTATCAGGGTATCCGTCCGGCTGTTAACGTCGGTCTGTCGGTTTCGCGCGTTGGTTCCTCGGCCCAGATCAAGGCCATGAAGCAGGTTGCCGGTTCGATCAAGGGCGAGCTCGCCCAGTATCGTGAAATGGCTGCCTTCGCACAGTTCGGTTCCGACCTTGACGCTGCAACGCAGCGCCTTCTGAACCGCGGTGCGCGCCTGACCGAACTCCTGAAGCAGCCGCAGTTCTCGCCGCTGAAGACGGAAGAGCAGGTTGCCGTGATTTTCGCCGGTGTTAACGGCTATCTCGACAAGCTTGCCGTCAGCCAGGTTGGCAAGTTCGAAGAAGGTCTTCTCGCTTCGCTGCGCACCGAGCACAAGGATGTGCTCGATGGCATCCGCAACGAGAAAGCCATTACCGATGACCTCAAGGCCAAGCTCAAGGCAGCGATCGACGCTTTCGCCAAGTCCTTTGCCTGAAACTTGTGACGGGATGAACGGATGCCTTCACTAAAGGATCTGAGAAACCGTATCGCCTCGGTCAAGGCGACGCAGAAAATCACCAAGGCGATGCAAATGGTCGCCGCGGCGAAGCTGCGCCGTGCCCAGGAAGCTGCGGAAGCCGCAAGGCCTTACTCGCAGCGCATGGGCGCCGTTCTCGCGAATATCGCGCAGAACGTCACCGGCGAAGATGCGCCGGCCCTGATGGCCGGTACGGGCAAGGACGACGTGCATCTGCTCGTCGTCTGCACCGCAGAACGTGGCCTTTGCGGCGGTTTCAACAGCCAGATCGCGCGTCTTGCGCGCGATCATGCCCGCAAGCTCCTCGCTGAAGGCAAGACGGTCAAGATCATCACGGTCGGCAAGAAGGGCGCGGATATTCTGCGTCGCGAATTTGCCAGCCTGCTGGTCGATCATGTCGATCTGCGCGAAGTCAAGCAGCTCGCTTTTGTGCACGCCGACCAGATCGGCCACAAGATCATCAAGCTGTTCGAGGAAGGCGCTTTCGACGTCTGCACGCTGTTCTATTCCGAATTCAAGTCGGTGATCTCCCAGGTTCCGACCGCACAGCAGCTGATCCCGGCTTCGGCTGGCGACAGTGCGGGCGGCGAGACCGCAGGCGATGCGATCTACGAATACGAACCTGATCCCGCGGCGATCCTGTCGACGCTGATCCCGCGCAATATCTCGGTCCAGATTTTCCGTGCTCTGCTGGAAAATGTCGCGGGCGAGATGGGCGCGAAGATGAGCGCGATGGACAATGCGACGCGCAATGCGGGCGACATGATCAACAAGCTGTCGATCACGTACAACCGCCAGCGTCAGGCGCAGATCACCAAGGAACTGATCGAAATCATTTCGGGCGCGGAAGCGCTCTAGAGTTTGGTTTACCGCATGATTTCCCGGAAAGTCTGCAACTTTTCGGGATCATGCTAACGGAAGGTAAGGATCGATGGCAAAAGCAGCGACCCCGAAAACTACCGCCGCGGCCGAAGCAAAGCCAGCGGCGAAGGCGCCTGCCAAGAAAGCGGCGCCCAAGACCACCGCAGCAGCCAAGTCTGCCGCTCCCAAGACTGCGGCCACTGGCACAGTCGGCCACATTACGCAGGTCATCGGCGCTGTCGTCGACGTCAAGTTCCCGGAAGGCCAGCTGCCGCTGATCCTGAACGCGCTTGAAGTCGACAACCAGGGCAACCGCCTGGTTCTCGAAGTCGCCCAGCACCTCGGCGAAGACACCGTGCGCACCATCGCCATGGATGCGACCGAAGGTCTGGTTCGCGGTCAGGAAGCACGCGACACCGGCGAGCCGATCATGGTTCCGGTCGGCGTCGAAACGCTTGGCCGCATCATGAACGTCATCGGTGAGCCGGTCGACGAAGCCGGTCCGATCAAGACCACGGCAACCCGCGCCATCCACCAGAGCGCTCCGGAATATATCGAGCAGTCGACCGAAGCCGAAATTCTGGTCACGGGCATCAAGGTCGTTGACCTTCTCGCTCCTTACGCCAAGGGCGGCAAGATCGGCCTCTTCGGCGGTGCAGGCGTTGGCAAGACCGTTCTCATCATGGAACTCATCAACAACGTCGCCAAGGCGCACGGCGGTTACTCCGTGTTCGCAGGCGTCGGTGAGCGTACCCGTGAAGGTAACGACCTTTACCATGAAATGATCGAGTCGGGCGTTAACAAGCTCGGCGGCGGCGAAGGCTCCAAGGCAGCCCTCGTTTACGGTCAGATGAACGAACCCCCGGGTGCCCGCGCTCGTGTTGCCCTTTCCGGTCTGACGGTTGCTGAAAACTTCCGCGACCAGGGTCAGGACGTTCTGTTTTTCGTGGACAACATCTTCCGCTTCACGCAGGCAGGTTCGGAAGTGTCGGCTCTTCTCGGTCGTATTCCTTCCGCTGTGGGCTATCAGCCGACGCTGGCAACCGACATGGGCGCCATGCAGGAACGCATCACCACCACGACCAAGGGTTCGATCACCTCGGTTCAGGCGATTTACGTCCCTGCCGACGACTTGACCGACCCGGCGCCAGCCACCTCGTTCGCCCACCTGGACGCAACGACCGTTCTGTCGCGCTCGATCGCTGAAAAGGGTATCTACCCGGCTGTTGACCCGCTCGACTCCACGTCGCGCATGCTCGACCCGAAAGTCGTTGGTGACGAACACTACGCCGTCGCCCGTCAGGTTCAGTCGATCCTGCAGCGCTACAAGGCCCTTCAGGACATCATCGCGATCCTGGGCATGGACGAACTGTCTGAAGAAGACAAGCTCACCGTCGCCCGCGCCCGCAAGATCGAACGCTTCCTCTCGCAGCCGTTCTTCGTGGCCGAAGTCTTCACCGGTTCGCCGGGCAAGCTGGTCGATCTCGCCGACACCATCAAGGGCTTCAAGGGCCTTTGCGCTGGCGATTACGATCATCTTCCGGAAGCTGCCTTCTACATGGTCGGCAGCATCGAGGAAGCTCTCGAGAAGGCCAAGAAGCTGGCAGCAGAAGCTGCTTGATGAATTGAATTTCCCGGTGGGCCGCAAGGCCCGCCGTGAAAGCCAATCATTTTGTTTAAGCATGACCTTTCCGAAAACCGGTTTAATTTTCGGAACCGTGCTTTTGAATTCAAGTGAGAACCATGGCTCAAGCTTTCCAATTCGAACTCGTGTCGCCTGAACGGCTCCTGCTTTCCGCGCAGGTGACGGAAGTCGTCATTCCGGGTAGCGAAGGCTATCTGACGGCTCTCGCCGGTCATTCGCCGCTGATGACGACGATCATGCCGGGTGTCGTTTCGGTGAAGCTTGCCGACGGCAAATCCGACTCCTACGTGGTCTTCGGCGGTTTCGCTGATATCACCCCGCAGAGCTGCACCGTTCTGGCTGAATCGGCCACCCATGTGGACGATATCAATCCGGCAGACATCCAGCGCCGCATCGAGGAAGCCCGCAAGCATCTGGAAGATGCCTCGACCAACGAGCATCGCACCAAGGCGGAAATCTTCCTGCACCAGCTGATGACGCTGCAGGGAACGATCATGCCGGCCTGATCGGCTGCAATCCTGTCGTTTTCGTGAAAGCGGGCTTGTGCCCGCTTTTTCTTTTTCAGATCACCGGCCCGGCAGTGAATTTGTTCGCAGAACTGTCATATTGGCGTTAAATCCCATCACGCTTGCGTGAGTTCAGGAAGTTCGCTTGAAAATGGTTCGGCAGCGATCTATCCAAGTTCGCAATCATTAGTTTACTAATATATAAGGCGATTGGCATGGATACGGCGGACCTAAGAGCTGAAATGATTGATGCCATGGCGAAGGTTAATCGCAGGCTTCGCACTGTCTTCGACGCCCGGGTGAAGGAGCGGGGCCTGACATTGGCCCGTGCGCGCACCCTGCTTGCGCTGATGGAACAGGAAGGTCTTTACCAGAAGGAACTGGCGGAAGCGCTGGAAATCGAGAATGCGACCATGGTTCGCCTGCTCGATGGGCTGGAGCGGCAGTCTTTCATCGAACGGCAGACGGTCCAGGGCGACCGCCGCGCCAAGCGCGTCGTCATGACGGCAGAAGGCAAGATTCTGGCCGAGCAGGTCGTGAAGCTCGCCGGAGACGTGCGCGAAGACCTTCTCGAAGGCGTTAGCGACGAGGAGCTGAACATCGCGCTCAACGTGCTTCGCAAGATGTCGGATTCGATGAACAAATCCCATTGATGTTGCCAGTTTCAACAACGACCAGAAGCCGAAGCGACAGCTTCGGGTTTTTTCTTTGGCTGATTACGATTTCGTGAGCTGGCGTCTCGAAATTGAACCTGCCGCGCCATCTTTCCGTCGCAGCCGCACGGTCCACTGGTCGCGGTCAATCGTGGAAAGTGTGACGAGCGTGGAAGTGTGATGGGAGCGTTCGAGATGCGTCATTCATCTCAGGCTGTCGTGGGTTTGTGTGCGGTGCTTGCGGTCGCGGCGGTGCAGGCAAAGGATATGGCGCGCGGGACACGGCATGGCTATGCTCAAGCTTTGAATGACGTGAATACCGATGACGGGCTGATCTTTGATACTGCTTCAGCTGCTGCCGTGGATGTGCGGAGCAATGAGCGGTCTCGCCGGTCTTCGCGGGCGCGCTGAACCCCGGGTGCCGGAAATCAGGGCGCGAGCGTCCGCAGATAGGCCATGAGTTCGCTGGCCGTATCGCTTGCCCGTTCCGGCTGGCGGGAAACGATCGCTTCAATCAATGTTGCGTGGGCATTGGCCGAACCGGCTATGCCGCTCGATGGGCGGAGCCGGAACCAGAAGCGGCGGCTGTGGCTCTGCAAGGGAGCGGCGATACGCGCTGCGTAGGGGTTGCTCGCAGCCGCACCCAGAACGATGTCGAATGCCTTGTCGGCATCCAGAAACAGCGCCACGTCCTCATCGGGAATTGCCTGCCGCATGGCTGCTGCCGCCGCTTCGAGCCGTTCATAGTCGCGCGGGCTGCCGAAGCGTGCCGCATCGCGCGCCAGAACGCGCTCGACGCCTTCGCGCGCATCCAGCACCTTGATGAAATCCTTCGGGTCGATTGCCGCGATGGCAATGCCTGAACGCGGGCGCACTTCCACAAGGCCCTCCCACGCGAGCCGTTGAATGGCCTCGCGCATGGGCGTGCGGCCCATGCCGGTCAGCTCGATCAGCGTGCGCTCGTTGACGACCGTCCCCGGTTCCAGTTCCAGCGTGACGATAGACCGTTCCAGAATGCGATAGGCCTGCTCGGCGAGGCTTTCGCTACCCCAGCTGTCCATGGTGGCCAGCGGCATGTTTGCCGGGCTCCGCGTCAGCCTGTCTCGAACGTTCGTTTCTTCCATGCCGTCCATGCCTTGTGGTTACGACGATTGACATAGTTCAATCCTATAGATATATCTCTGATATATCAATAAGAGGCGATTTGCATTGTCGATCCCTAACTTGGCCTTTGTGGCTTTTTCAAGCGATGGCAAACTTTCAGCACAGCGTCATTCCAAAAAATCGATGGACAGAAATCGCGTGCTGGCGTTGAACATGGCGATTGCCGATTGGCCGAAGCAATGGTCTCTGCCGGTTTTTCGGCGAGGCACAAGGCAAAATTGAATCCGGTGGGGAGCCGTATACGATGAAATCTGATCCGCAGGGTCAGCAGGATGTTCTGATTATCGGCGGCGGTATCGTCGGCGTCGCCACTGCGGCCTTGCTTGCCGAGGCGGGGCGTCAGGTTCTGGTTATCGACAGAACCGGCATTTGCGAGGAAACCAGCTCGGGCAATGCCGCGGCGCTTGCTTTTTCCGACATTCTTCCGCTCGCCTCCAAGGGTGTCATGCGCAAGGTGCCGGGCTGGCTGATGGACCCGCTCGGGCCGTTTACGATCCGTCCTTCCTATTTTCCAAAAATGGTGCCCTGGCTTTACCGGTTCTGGCGGGCCAGCAGCGCGGATGCTTTGGCAAAAACCGCGATTGCGCAGGCCGACATCATGCGGCTTGCCGGCAGCGAGATGATGGGCCTGATCGACAGGGCGGGCCTGCGCGATCGCTTGCGCGAAAACGGCAATCTGGAACTTTATGAGAGCGAAGCCGAGCTTGCGGCCTCGCAGCCCGGCTGGGATGTTCGGGAAAATGCCGGAATTACCTATGAACACGTGCGCGGTGATCGGCTTGCCGAATTGCAGCCGGGCCTGAGCCCGCGTTTCGTAGCCGGAACTTTCGTTCCGGGCTGGAAGAATGTCAGCGATCCGAAGCTGTTCGGCAAGGCGATCTGGGCCTATGCGGAAAGCAGGGGCGCACGCTTCCTTCAGGCAAAGGTCACGAATGCAAGGCCAGTCAATGGCGGGGCGAGCGTTCGTCTCGATGATGGGACCGAAATCCGGGCGGCGCACCTTGTCCTGATGGCCGGCGCCTGGTCGCGTGATCTCGCCAAAGGCTTTGGCGATGCAGTGCCGCTCGACACGGAACGCGGTTACAATACGACCCTGCCGGTCGGCAGTTTCGATGTGAAGCGCCAGCTGACTTTTCCCGGCCACGGTTTCGTCATCACGCCGATGGAAACGGGCCTGCGCGTCGGCGGCGCTGTCGAGTTCGGCGGGCTGGACCTGCCGCCCAATTTCGCGCGGTCCGAAGCCATGCTAAAGAAGGCTTCCATGTTTCTGCCGGGCCTGCGCACGGAAGGCGGGCGGCAATGGATGGGCTATCGGCCATCCATGCCGGACTCCGTTCCGGTCATCGGCCGGGCCTCGGCGGGCGGCAACATCTATTACGGCTTCGGCCATGGCCATCTTGGCCTCACGCAGTCGGCGGCGACCGGGCGGCTTATCCGCGATCTCATCACGGGTGCCGCGCCGGCAATCGACATCGAACCTTTCAAGCCACAACGTTTTCGGAACTGACCATCATGGCAAGACATTCCTTCTTCTGCGTCGACGGGCATACCTGCGGCAATCCGGTGCGTCTGGTGGCCGGCGGCGGGCCGAACCTCGAAGGTTCGACCATGATGGAAAAGCGCGCGCATTTTCTGGCGGAATATGACTGGATTCGCACGGGGCTTATGTTCGAGCCGCGCGGCCACGACATGATGTCCGGCTCCATTCTCTACCCGCCCACGCGGCCTGATTGCGATGTGGCGGTGCTTTTCATCGAAACGTCCGGCTGCCTGCCGATGTGCGGCCACGGCACCATCGGCACCGTCACGATGGCGATAGAGCAGGGGCTGGTGACGCCGAAGACGCCGGGCAAGCTCAATCTCGATACGCCTGCCGGTCTGGTGGCCATCGAGTATGAGCAGAACGGCCAGTATGTCGACCGTGTTCGCCTCACCAATGTCCCGGCCTTCCTTTATGCCGAGGGGCTTGAAGTCGAATGTCCCGACCTTGGAAGCCTCAAGGTCGACGTGGCTTATGGCGGCAATTTCTACGCCATTGTCGAGCCGCAAGAAAATTACACGGACATGGAAGATTATTCCGCGTTGCAGCTGATCGCCTGGAGTCCCGTCCTGCGCCAGCGGCTGAACGAGAAGTACAAGTTCCAGCATCCGCTGCTGCCTGACATCAACCGTCTGAGCCATATTCTATGGACCGGCAAGGCCAAGCATCCGGAAGCGCATGCCCGCAATGCGGTCTTTTATGGCGACAAGGCAATCGACCGTTCGCCCTGCGGTACCGGTACGTCTGCGCGCATGGCGCAGCTGGCAGCCAAGGGCAAGCTGAAGCCGGGCGACGAGTTCGTGCATGAATCCATCATCGGATCGCTCTTCCATGGCCGCGTGGAGCGCGCTGCGGAAGTCGCCGGGCGTCCTGCAATCGTGCCGTCAATCGCAGGTTGGGCGCGCATGACCGGCTACAACACGATCTTCATCGATGATCGCGATCCCTTTGCACACGGGTTCACAGTCGCGTAGGGTCTATTGGGGAAACAGGTTTTGGCGCTAGGTATGGGTGAAAATTCTCCGGTTCGGAAACCAAATCCGCCTCAGCCGCGCTTGCAGGCTGGCGTCCCAAAGACCATAAAGTGGGTACGGTCGGTAATTTTCTTAACGGCCTCCCTATTTTTTGGCTTTCCGGTCGTGCAAAAAATGTGGAATAAGGCGCCCCGGGTAGGAGAAAAAAACATATACAGGACGTTTGTTAGGGGACATAACTAGTTTGTGGAAGGATGATGCCCTTAGTCTTTTGTCGGAGACAAAAGGGGCTTGCATTCCTCTATACAGCCGTTAGGTGTAAATAGCCGGGAATAAAATGAAGGCGCACGAAATAAAGATGCGTCAAAAAAACCCCGGACGGTAAAATGGGTGGCTTCTCGATGGAATATTTCTTCCAGCAGGTGATCAACGGGCTCGCGCTCGGCTCGATCTATGGCCTGATCGCCATCGGCTACACGATGGTCTATGGCATTATCGGCATGATCAACTTTGCTCATGGCGATGTCTTCATGCTCGGCGCCTTCATGGCGCTGATTGTTTTTCTCATCATCACAACATTCATCGGTGCCCTGCCGATTGCGCTGATGCTTCTTCTGATGATGATCGTCGCCATGCTGCTGACAGGCTTGTGGAGCTGGACGATCGAACGCGTGGCCTATCGGCCGTTGCGCGGTTCGTTCCGCCTCGCGCCGTTGATCACGGCTATCGGCATGTCGATTGCCTTGTCGAATTTCGTTCAGGTTACGCAAGGCCCGCGTAACAAGCCGGTGCCTCAGCTTCTGAACGGCTCCTTCAATCTCTTCGGTACGAATGTGACGATTTCGCTGAAGCAGATCGTTGTCATCGTGGTAACCGCGGTGCTGCTGACGATCTTCTGGTATATCGTCAATCGCACCTCGCTCGGCCGTGCGCAGCGCGCCTGCGAGCAGGACCGGAAGATGGCCGCGCTTCTCGGCATCAATGTCGATCGCGTCATTTCGCTCACCTTCGTGATGGGTGCCATGCTCGCGGCAGTGGCCGGTACGCTCTACCTCTCCTTCTATGGTGTGATTTCCTTTGCCGACGGCTTCATCCCCGGCGTCAAGGCGTTCACGGCAGCGGTTCTGGGTGGTATCGGATCGCTTCCTGGCGCTGTGGTCGGTGGCCTGCTCATCGGTCTCATCGAAGCGTTGTGGTCGGCTTATTTCTCGATCGATTACAAGGACGTTGCCGCGTTCTCGATCCTCGCCATCGTGCTGATCTTCATGCCGTCCGGCATTCTTGGCCGTCCTGAAGTCGAAAAGGTATAATCATGGCTGCACAGTCGAGTTCACGCCCGGATTCCCTTTTTGGCCGGGCCATTCGTGAAGGGTTCTTCGCCGGTCTTCTGGCGCTGGGCCTCTTCTGCCTCATCATCGGTTTCAAGACCGATCAGAACATCAACAATGAACTGGTGCTGCAACAGCGCTGGGGTGCGCTGGCCGTCATCGTCGTGCTGGCCGCCATTGGCCGTTTCCTGTTCGTTGCCTTTACCCAGCCCTGGCTGGAGGCGCGCAAGCTTGCCAAGAGCAAGCAGCAGCCTGCCCTTGCGGTCGAAAGCCCATCTTTCGTGCGCCGCCACTTCTCGCGTCTCGGCGTCGCCTTCCTTTTTGTCTATCCGATCCTGATCGTCGCCTTCCTCGGCTGGCAGGGATCGCTCAAATGGGTCGACAATTTCGGCGTCCAGATCCTCATCTATGTGATGCTGGCCTGGGGCCTCAACATCGTGGTGGGCCTCGCCGGTCTTCTCGATCTGGGTTACGTGGCCTTCTATGCAGTGGGCGCTTATTCCTACGCTCTGCTGTCATCCTATTTCGGCCTGTCCTTCTGGATGCTGCTGCCGATAGCGGGCATTCTGGCGGCGACATGGGGCGTCATCCTTGGCTTCCCGGTTCTGCGCCTTCGCGGTGACTATCTCGCCATCGTGACGCTGGCATTCGGTGAAATCATCCGTCTGGTGCTCATCAACTGGACGGATGTTACTCGCGGCACCTTCGGCGTTTCCGGCATTGCCAAGGCCACCTTCTTCGGCCTGCCTTTCAATGCCAGCAAGGACGGTTTTGCAGCCTATTTCGGCCTCACCTTCTCGGCCGCGCACTACAAGTTCTTCCTCTATTACGTCATCCTTCTGCTGGCGCTTCTGACGGCCTGGGTCACCATCCGCCTGCGCCGTATGCCGGTTGGCCGTGCGTGGGAAGCGCTGCGCGAAGACGAAATCGCCTGCCGTTCGCTCGGTATCAACACCACCACGACCAAGCTCACGGCCTTTGCCACGGGCGCGATGTTCGGTGGTTTCGCCGGTTCCTTCTTTGCGGCACGCCAGGGCTTCGTCAGCCCGGAATCCTTCGTGTTCCTTGAATCCGCCGTCATTCTGGCCATTGTCGTTCTAGGCGGCATGGGCTCGCTGGTCGGTATTGCCATTGCGGCGATCGTCATGATCGGCGGCACGGAAATCCTGCGTGAAATGGGCTTCCTGAAAGCTGTCTTCGGACCGGATTTCACGCCGGAACTCTACCGCATGCTCATCTTCGGTCTTGCCATGGTCGTAGTCATGGTCTGGAAGCCGCGCGGTTTCGTCGGAAGTCGAGAACCGAGTGCATTCCTGCATGAGAAGAAGATGGTGTCGGGTGCCTTTACCAAGGAAGGGCACGGCTGATGGCGGAGATAAACACTATGTCTGGCACTATGTCCGGCAACACTCAGAAAGACACCATCCTTCAGGTCGAGCATCTCTCGATGCGCTTCGGCGGCCTCGTCGCCATCAACGATCTGAGCTTCAATGTGAAGCGCGGGGATATTACGGCGATCATCGGCCCCAACGGTGCAGGCAAGACCACGGTCTTCAACTGCATCACCGGCTTCTACAAGCCCACGGGCGGGATGCTGACGATGAACCGGAAGACGGGCGACAAGTTCCTGCTGGAACGCCTGCCCGACTTCCAGATCACCAAGCAAGCCAAGGTCGCGCGCACGTTCCAGAACATCCGCCTTTTCTCGGGTCTCACCGTTCTGGAAAACCTGCTCGTTGCGCAACACAACACGCTGATGCGCTCTTCCGGCTATACGATCCTCGGCCTGCTGGGGCTGCCGGGCTACAAGTCGGCGGCGAAGGAAGCGGTTGAAAAGGCGCGTTACTGGCTGGAAAAGATCAACCTGATCGACCGTGCGGACGATCCGGCAGGCGATCTGCCCTATGGCGATCAGCGCCGTCTGGAAATCGCCCGCGCCATGTGCACCGAGCCGGAAATCCTGTGCCTCGATGAACCTGCCGCCGGTCTCAATCCGCGCGAATCGGCGGAGCTCAACAAGCTTCTCCTTGATATCCGCAAGGAAACCGGCACGTCGATCCTGCTGATCGAACACGACATGTCGGTCGTCATGGAAATCTCCGATCATGTGATCGTGCTGGAATACGGCACCAAGATTTCCGATGGCGCGCCGGAAGAGGTCAAGAACGATCCGCGTGTTATCGCCGCCTATCTCGGCGTCGATGACGAGGAAATCGCCGAACTCATCGAAGAGGCGGACAAGCCTGGTGTTGTCGATCCGGCGCATCTGGTCGCCGCCCAGCTTGCCGAGGAAGCCATCGAGGAGGAAATTGCCGAAGAGAAGGGCGAAACGCCTTCCGCAGGCGTTGACGCAACCGATGATCCGACCGGCGACAAGACTGCTCCCGCGAAGGCTGCCCAGGGTGAGGCTGCCAAGGGTGGTGCGAAACGCGCCAAAGCCCCGGCAAAAGCCCCAACAAAAACTCCGGGCAAGCCCAGGAAGGGAGGCGAATGATGCAGGCTGAAACCATGCAGAAAAAGCAACCGCTTCTGGCCGTCGAGAAGGTTGAAACCTATTACGGCAATATTTGCGCCTTGAAGGGCATCGACCTGACTGTCGACGAGGGCGAGATCGTGGCGCTGATCGGCGCAAACGGCGCCGGCAAATCGACGCTGATGATGACGATCTTCGGCTCGCCGAAGGCGCGTACCGGCCGCATCCTGTTCAATGGCAAGGATATCACGTCCATGCCGCCGCACGAGATCGCCAAGCTGCGCATCGCGCAGTCGCCGGAAGGCCGTCGCATCTTCCCGCGCATGACTGTTCTGGAAAACCTTCAGATGGGCGCAAGCCTCGACAATCAGCAATATTTCGATGAAGACGTAAAGCTGATGTTCGACCTGTTCCCACGGCTGAAGGAGCGTATCAACCAGCGTGGCGGCACGCTTTCGGGCGGTGAACAGCAGATGCTGGCGATCGCCCGCGCACTGATGGCGCGTCCGAAGCTCCTGCTTCTGGACGAACCGTCGCTCGGTCTGGCACCGCTGATCGTCAAGCAGATTTTCGAGGCGATCAAGGAACTGAACCGCACGCAGGGGCTGACGGTATTCCTCGTCGAGCAGAACGCATTCGGTGCACTGAAGCTCGCAGACCGCGGTTATGTGATGGTCAACGGCTCGATCACCATGAGCGGCGCAGGCCGCGAACTGCTGGCCGATCCGGAAGTCCGTGCCGCCTATCTCGAAGGCGGAAGGCACTAGGAGGAAATCATGCAAGGTATTCTCTACGAAGAACCGTCATTCTGGTTGTTTTTCCTCATCACCTGTCTGCTTGGCGGCTGGGCTGCCTGGATGACGGGGCGTGCCTGTGCTTCGACCTGGCGCACCTATCCGCAGCTGCTGATCTACCTGATCCCGCTCGGCGCTGCGGTGCGTTTCATCCACTTCGCGCTGTTCGAGGGGACGCTTCTTTCGTTCCACTACTATCTGGTGGACACGATCGTCCTGATGATTATCGGCACGGTCGGCTTTCGCTACACCCGCACCAAACAAATGGTGCGGCAGTATGGCTGGCTTTATGAGAAAGCTTCGCCGCTAAGCTGGAAGGCAAAATAATTTCAAAGCTTCGCCGCCATGCGGCGAAGCTTTTTTACAAGATCACGTTGACAGTAATAAGATTCAGCGTAGATATTGCTGAGTAATCAGCAAGAAAATAAGGCGATGCAAAACATCGTTCGGGGTAAATACAATGATGGGAGTTCCAACAATGAAGAAATCACTTTTGGCAGGTGTTGCTCTTGCAGCAGTAATGTCTTTCGGGGGCTCGGCTTGGGCTGATGTAATTCTGGGTATCGGTGCACCCTTGACCGGCCCGAACGCCGTTTATGGCGCACAGATCCAGAAGGGGGCGGAAGCCGCCATCAAGGAAGTCAACGATGCGGGCGGCATCAATGGCGAGAAAATAACGATCTCGCTCGGCGATGACGTTTCGGATCCGAAGCAGGGCATTTCGGTTGCCAACAAGTTCGCAGCCGACGGCGTGAAATATGTCATCGGTCACTTCAACTCGGGCGTTTCGATCCCGGCTTCGGAAGTCTATGCCGAAAACGGCATTCTCGAAATCTCGCCTGCCGCGACCAATCCGGTCTATACCGAGCGTCAGCTGTGGAACACGTTCCGCACCTGCGGCCGTGACGACCAGCAGGGCATCGTGGCTGGCCAGTACATCTTCGACCATTTCAAGGATGCGAAGATCGCCGTCATTCACGACAAGACCCCATACGGTCAGGGCCTTGCCGACGAAACCAAGAAGAAGCTCAACGAGCTTGGCACCAAGGAAGCCCTCTATGAAGGCGTCAATGTTGGTGAAAAGGACTTCTCCGCTCTGATCGCCAAACTCAAGCAGGCAGGCGTGACGGTGGTTTACTGGGGCGGCCTGCATCCGGAAGCCGGTCTCATCATCCGCCAGATGGCCGATCAGGGCGTGAAGGCCCAGTTCATCTCGGGCGACGGTATCGTTTCCAACGAACTGGCTTCGATTGCCGGTCCGGCTGTCGAAGGCACGCTCAACACCTTCGGTCCCGATCCGCGCAACAACCCGAACAATGCCGAACTGGTGAAGAAGTTCCGCGACGCCGGTTTCGAGCCTGAAGCCTATACGCTCTATTCCTATGCGGCTGTTCAGTCGCTGGCGCAGGCCGCAAAGGCTGCCGGCAGCAACGACCCGCAGGAAATCGCCAAGGCGCTGAAGGAAAAGGGTCCGTTCAAGACCGTGCTCGGCGATCTTTCCTATGACGAAAAGGGCGATCCGAAGCTCCCAGGTTACGTCATGTACAAGTGGGAAAAGGGCGCTGACGGAAAATATACTTACGTTCAGCAGTAAGTTACCCTTATATTCTTTCCCGATCAGTGGAAGTGCCCGGCTTTATGCCGGGCATTTTCGTTTGCGGTGCTCTGTTCCGCATAAAGTCATGCGTGAAACGCAGAATATAGACGAAATCATTACTTTACTTTCAGCTTGAAAGGGAATCTATCTACAATTGCATCCAGATGTAGGGCGATTCTCTATGTCTGGTCTTGCAATCTGGTGGGAGGACCAGTTTCGACGCGGGCATTTCGAAGCCCAGATAGCGTTCCAAAGGCTGATGTCGGTCTCCCATTCGAATATCGGGTTGTGCGCGGTGCTTCGCTGTGGCTGCGCAGGCCTGCAAAAACGGCGGTCGTCCGATCGGATCGGAACGCCGCTCTGAATGACTATTTTGATGCGCGTTCCGGGAATGGGTCAAATTTCCGGGATGCGTTTAGTGGGAGCAACTGAAATGAAGAAATCCTTATTCTGCGGCGTCTGCCTCTCGGCACTGGTTGCAATGGGCGGTGTATCGTTTGCCGATATCCAGCTCGGCGTCGGCGCACCGCTGACCGGCAGCCAGGCGGCTTTCGGCGAGCAGATCAAGCGCGGTGTCGAAGCGGCAGTCGCAGAAGCCAATGCCAAGGGCGGCATGAATGGCGAGCAGATCACGATCGTCTACGGCGACGACGCTGCCGATCCGAAGCAGGGCATTTCGGTTGCCAACAAGTTCGTCGGTGACGGCGTCCAGTTCGTCATCGGTCACTTCAATTCCGGCGTCAGCATTCCGACTTCGGACATCTATGCCGAAAATGGCGTGCTGATGATTGCACCCGGCACCACCAACCCGACCTTCACCGAGCGCGAATTGTGGAACACGTTCCGCACCTGCCGTCGCGATGACAAGCAGGGAATTGTTGCCGGCAAGTACATGGCCGAGAATTACAAGGACGGCAAAGTCGCGATCCTTCACGACAAGACGCCTTATGGTCAGGGCCTTGCCGACGAGACCAAGAAGTCGCTTAACGAAAGCGGCATGAAGGAAACGCTCTATGAAGGCGTGAACCAGGGCGACAAGGATTTCTCGGCGCTCATCTCCAAGATGAAGGCTGCCGGAATCACCGCAGTTTACTGGGGTGGCATGCACCCGGAAGCCGGCCTGCTCATTCGCCAGATGGCTGATCAGGGCCTCAAGGCCCAGTTCATTTCCGGCGACGGCATCGTGTCCAACGAACTCGCCTCGATTGCCGGTGATGCGGTGGCTGGCGTGATGAACACCTTCGGTCCCGATCCGCGCGACGACAAGTCGAATGCCGATCTGATCAAGTCTTTCCGCGACAAGGGCTTCGAGCCGGAAGCCTATACTTTCTACGCCTATGCGGGCGTGCAGTCGCTGGTCAATGCCGCCAATGCAGCCGGAAGCAACGATCCGCAGGAAGTTGCGACCGCGATGAAGGAAAAGGGACCGTTCAAGACCGTGCTGGGCGACATCACCTTCGACGCAAAGGGCGATCCCAGCCTTTCGCCCTATGTGATGTTTGAATGGCGCAAGGGCGAAGACGGCAAGTATAATTACTTCCAGAAGTAATGGAGCATTTCCTGCAAAAGCGCGAAGCGGTTTTGCGTCGGAAGAACACAGAGGCTTAGAGCGGTTCTGATGATTGCTTCGTAATGGGAAGCCGCACTTGTGCCTGATATATTAGCATAATATGCTGCAAAATTCATCAATCTGCCCGGCTTTTGGTCGGGCATTTTGTTTTTATCTCCCGGTTGCACAGTTTGTTTGCGCTCGTGTCTATTGCAGGTTAAGCAATGGCGCCTTTGTCATTGCAGTTAGGGAGATCTGCCTTGTCTTTCGCCCAAAAGCCTATCCGGAAAATTCTGGTCGCCAACCGATCTGAAATTGCAATCCGCGTATTCCGCGCCGCCAATGAGCTGGGACTCAAAACGGTGGCCATATGGGCCGAGGAAGACAAACTTTCCCTGCATCGCTTCAAGGCCGATGAAAGCTATCAGGTCGGTCGCGGGCCGCATCTGGGTCGCGATCTAGGTCCGATTGAAAGCTATCTTTCCATTGATGAAATCATTCGCGTTGCCCGGCTTTCGGGTGCCGATGCGATCCATCCGGGCTACGGCCTGCTGTCCGAAAGCCCGGAATTTGCTGAAGCCTGCGCCGAAAACGGCATCATCTTCATCGGTCCGAAGCCGGAGACCATGCGCCGCCTCGGCAACAAGGTTGCCGCGCGCAATCTCGCCATCGAAATCGGCGTGCCGGTGGTTCCGGCCACCGATCCGCTTCCCGACGACATGGAGGAAGTGAAGAAGCTGGCGAGCCAGATCGGCTATCCGCTGATGCTGAAGGCGAGCTGGGGCGGCGGCGGTCGGGGGCATGCGCGCGATCCGCGCCGAAGCCGATCTCGCGCGCGAGGTGACGGAAGCCAAGCGCGAGGCCAAGGCAGCTTTCGGCAAGGACGAGGTCTATCTCGAAAAGCTGATCGAACGCGCGCGCCATGTCGAAGTGCAGATATTGGGCGATACCCACGGCAATGCGGTCCATCTTTTCGAGCGCGACTGCTCGATCCAGCGCCGCAACCAGAAGGTCGTGGAGCGGGCGCCAGCGCCCTACCTCAGCGATGCGCAACGCCAGGAACTGGCAAGCTATGGCCTGAAGATCGCCCATGCCACCGATTATATCGGCGCCGGTACTGTCGAGTTCCTCATGGATGCCGATACGGGCAAGTTCTATTTCATCGAGGTCAACCCGCGTATTCAGGTTGAGCATACCGTCACCGAGCAGGTGACTGGCATCGATATCGTCAAGGCGCAGATTCATATTCTCGAAGGCTTTGCCATCGGAACGCCGGAATCGGGCGTGCCGCGTCAGGAGGACATTCGTCTCAACGGCCATGCGCTTCAGTGCCGCATCACCACGGAAGACCCGGAACAGAATTTCATCCCCGATTACGGGCGCATTCAGGCCTATCGCTCGGCGTCGGGCTTCGGCATTCGCCTCGATGGGGGCACGGCCTATTCGGGCGCGTTCATCACCCGCTATTACGATCCGCTGCTCGTCAAGGTGACGGCTTCGGGCGCAACGCCTCTTGAAGCCATTCGCCGCATGGACCGGGCGCTCCGCGAATTCCGCATTCGCGGCGTGGCGACGAACCTGACCTTCCTCGAAGCGATCATCAATCATCCGAAGTTTCAGGCGAACGACTACACTACGCGCTTCATCGACACCACGCCGGAACTGTTCGAGCAGGTGAAGCGTCAGGATCGCGCCACCAAGCTCCTGACCTATATAGCCGATGTGACGGTCAACGGTCACCCGGAGACCAAAGGCCGGGCAAAGCCGGCCAAGGATGCCGCCAGGCCGCGCGTGCCGTGGTTCGGCGATAAGCCAGTGGTGGATGGCACCAAGCAGCGTCTGGACCAGCTTGGACCGAAAAAATTCGCCGAATGGGTGCGCAATGAAAAGCGGGCGCTGATTACCGATACCACCATGCGCGACGGGCACCAGTCACTGCTTGCCACCCGCGTGCGAACCTATGACATTGCCCGCATTGCCAATTCCTATGCGCAGGCCCTGCCGAACCTGTTCTCTCTGGAATGCTGGGGCGGCGCGACGTTCGACGTCTCGATGCGCTTCCTCACGGAAGACCCGTGGGAGCGTCTGGCGCTGGTGCGTGAAGGCGCCCCGAACCTTCTTCTGCAGATGCTTCTGCGCGGTGCGAACGGGGTTGGCTACAAATCCTATCCCGACAATGTCGTGAAATATTTCGTGCGCGAGGCAGCCAGAGGCGGCATCGATCTGTTCCGCGTTTTCGACAGTCTCAACTGGGTCGAGAACATGCGCGTGTCGATGGATGCTGTGCTGGAGGAAAACAAGCTCTGCGAAGCGGCGATCTGCTACACCGGCGATATTCTCAATCCGGAACGCGCCAAGTACGATCTTAAATATTATGTCGATCTGGCGAAGGAAGTTGAAAAGGCTGGTGCGCATATCATCGCGGTGAAGGATATGGCGGGCCTCCTGAAGCCTGCCGCCGCCCGCGTTCTGTTCAAGGCGCTGCGCGAGGAAACCGACCTGCCGATCCATTTCCATACGCATGATACGTCGGGCATTTCGGCGGCGACCGTGCTTGCCGCAATCGATGCGGGCGTCGATGTCGTTGACGCTGCGATGGATGCGCTGTCCGGCAACACATCGCAGCCTTGCCTTGGTTCCATCGTCGAAGCCCTGCACGGTTCCGAGCGTGATCCGGGGCTCGACCCGGATTCGATCCGTCGCATTTCCTTCTATTGGGAAGCGGTGCGCAACCAGTATGCGGCCTTTGAAAGCGACCTCAAGGGACCGGCTTCGGAAGTCTACCTGCATGAAATGCCGGGCGGCCAGTTCACGAACCTGAAGGAACAGGCGCGTTCGCTTGGACTTGAAACCCGGTGGCACGAAGTGGCGCAGGCCTATGCCGATGTGAACCGCATGTTCGGCGATATCGTCAAGGTGACGCCGTCCTCGAAGGTTGTCGGCGACATGGCGCTGATGATGGTCAGTCAGGACCTGACCGTTGCCGATGTCGAAAATCCGGCCAAGGACATTGCTTTCCCGGATTCGGTTGTGTCGATGATGCGGGGCGATCTCGGCCAGCCGCCATCGGGTTGGCCGAAGGCGCTGCAGAAGAAGATTCTCAAGGGCGAGGAGCCGTTTACCGTGCGTCCCGGCGCTCTGCTGGAGCCTGCCGATCTCAATGCCGAGCGTGAGGGGTTCGAGCAGGCGGTCGGACACAAGATTTCCGATCAGGAATTTGCATCGGCGCTGATGTATCCGAAGGTGTTCACCGATTATGCAGCGGCGCAGGAAACCTATGGCCCGACGAGCGTTCTGCCGACACCGGTCTATTTCTACGGCCTCAAGCCGGAAGAAGAGGTTTTTGTCGATCTGGAACGCGGCAAGACGCTGGTGATCGTCAATCAGGCGATGAGCGAGACGGACGAGAAGGGCATGGTGACGGTGTTCTTCGAGCTGAACGGCCAGCCGCGCCGCATCAAGGTGCTGAACCGCGCCAAGGGTGCTTCTGGCGGTGTCCGCCGCAAGGTGGAAGCGGGGAATGACAAGCAGGTCGGTGCGCCGATGCCGGGTGTCGTTTCCACCGTTGCCGTCGCCGCCGGACAGACGGTTTCTCAGGGCGACGTGCTACTCTCCATCGAAGCGATGAAGATGGAAACCGCCATCCATGCCGAACGCGATGGCACTATCGCGGAAGTGCTGGTGCGCCCGGGCGAGCAGATCGATGCCAAGGATTTGCTGATCGTCTACTCGTAACAGTTATGGGCTTCAGCCGAGGTTGATCGATTTTCGGATCGCGCTCCAGATCTCCCTTTCCCTCATCCTGAGGAGCCGTTGAAAACGGCGTCTCGAAGGGCGAGGGAAATGCACAACGCCTGACCTCGTCCTTCGACAGGCTCAGGATGAGGGAGAAGCGTAGCGGCCCATCAGACCAAAACTGTCGCTTTAAAAGCGTCAGAAACGCAAACGCCGCGGCTGTCAAACGCCGCGGTATTTCTTTGCGGTTGCGCGGGAGGCCAAATCTGATATGCATGTTTATGCCTATTTGTGCATGGTTGTGCATGTTGAGGGATAATGGCGACAGAGCTTCTGCTTCACGAAAGACAGGCACGCATCCAGCAACTGCTGCAGCAGTCGGGGCGTGTGCTGGCGGCTGAACTGGCGGAAAGTTTCGGCGTGTCGGAGGATACGATCCGGCGCGATCTGCGTGAGATGGCGGCAGCCGGGCTTTGCAAGCGCGTCTATGGCGGTGCGCTGCGGGCCGTGCCGGAACCTTCGCCGCTTGCCGAACGGGATTGCGAACGACCGCAGGCGAAGGCTGCGCTCGCCGCAGCGCTGGCGCGGCTGGTGGAACCCGGCATGACGGTGTTTCTCGACGCTTCTTCGGTCAATACGGCGCTGGCGCGGCTTATGGTCGAGCATGGCGAAGCCATTACCGTCGTCACCAATACGCCGTCCATCGCTGCGATTCTCATGGGTTCGCCCGAGATCGAGCTTATCATGATCGGCGGGCCCATCGACCGGCGCGTGAGTGCCGCAGTCGGCGCGCGCGCCTTGCGCGACGCAGAATTGCTGCGGCCCGATCTTTGCGTCCTGGGGGCATGCGGTATCGCCGCCGAAATCGGCGTGACCGCGCTGCATCTCGACGATGCGGAGTTCAAGAGGGTGATTGCCGGACGCAGCCGGATGGTGGCGCTTGCCATTACGAGCGACAAGCTCGGCACGGTTGCCGCCCATGATGTCGTTCACTTGAACGATGTCGGCGTCATGGCTGTCGAATACGATGCGGATGAAGCGGCGCTTGCGCCCTATGCGGCATCGGGTATGAAGATTTTACGTGCGGCAGCGGACCGCAACTGAGGGACAGATGGAACAGGTTTCCGGACGCGAAGATGCGGCGCCCACGCGTGCGCCGATTGTAACCAGAGAGCGGATCGCCGTGGCGCTCCTCTTCCTGATGAACGGGTATGTTTTCGGCGGGTGGGCTCCGAAAATCCCGGAATTCGCCGCGCGTCTGGGTCTCGACAGCGCCGGTATGGGGCTGATGATCCTTGTCTTCGGTCTCGGTTCCCTGGCCATGATGCCGGTCGCGGGTGCTCTTTCGGCGCATCGCGGCTCGGGCATTGTGGTGCGCATGTTTGCGCTCGCCTTCATTCCGGCGCTGCTCATCATCGCAGTGGTTCCCAACGTGGTCACGGCTGTGATCGTGATGTTCTATTTCGGCGGGACCATGGCCGCGATGGACGTGTCGATGAATGCCAATGCGGTCGCGGTCGAGAAAAAGATGCGCCGGGCGATCATGTCGTCCTGCCACGCCTTCTGGAGCCTTGGCGGCCTGATTGGCGCTGCAAGCGGGGGCTTTCTCATTGCGCAATTTGGATCGACCGTTCATGCGCTGGTGACGACGGTTGTCGCCGCCATCCTGATTGCGGTTGCATGGCCTTCAATCATCGCGGACACGGTGCATCATCATTCGGGGGCTGAAAAGCAGAAGCTCACCCTGCCGCGCAATCCCCTGCCATGGCTTGTCGGCGTCATGGCGCTGTTTTCAATGGTGCCGGAAGGCGCGATTATCGATTGGGGCGCTTACCATATGCGTCAGGATTTGGGCGCTTCGGTCACGGTGGCAGGCTTCGGCTTCGCGGCGTTTTCGGGGGCCATGGCCATCATGCGCTTTGCGGGCGATCTGGTCCGCGACCGGTTCGGCGCGGTCAAAACCCTGCGCGCCTGTACGACCATCGCCATTATCGGCATGTTGATCGTCGGCCTCGGAAACAGTTCCACAACGGCGATCATCGGCTTCGCTATCTGTGGGATCGGCATTTCCAACATGGTGCCGATAGCCTTCTCGATGGCAGGCAACATGCCGGGCGTCAATCCGAGCGTCGGCCTGTCCATCGCGACGACGCTTGGCTATTCGGGAATGCTGGTGGCACCGTCACTGATCGGTTTTGTCGCCAAGCATAGTGGTTTCGGCGTGGTGTTTCTGGCACTTCCGGTTTTGCTTCTGGTCGTGCTGGCCTTCTCAAGCCTGGCCCGATACGCCGACCAAAAGCATTAAGCTTCTGATGCCGCGCATCTTATCCGAAAACCGGTTCCCACTTTTCGGGATGCGCTATTCGGCCGTCCAGCCGCCATCGACAGGAATGGCGGCGCCGTTGATCTGCGCTGCCGCATCGCTTGCGAGGAAAGCGGCGACGGCGCCGATCTGCGCAGTGGTGACGAATTCCTTGGTCGGCTGCTTGTCGAGCATCACTTCGCGGATCACGGTTTCGCGATCCATATGATAGGCCTTCATCTGGTCCGGGATCTGCGCCTCGACGAGCGGGGTCAGCACATAGCCGGGGCAGATGGAATTGGCGGTGATCTTTGCGGTCGCAAGCTCCAGCGCCAGGGTCTTGGTGAAGCCGACGATGCCGTGCTTGGCGGCGACATAAGCCGATTTGAACGGCGATGCCACGAGGCCGTGCGCGGAGGCGATGTTGATGATGCGGCCCCAGCCTGAGTTGCGCATATGCGGGATCGCGGCCGCGGATGTGTGGAACGCCGAAGTCAGGTTGATCGCGATGATGCGGTCCCATTGCTCGGGCGGGAACTCTTCCACCGGTGATACATGCTGGATACCGGCATTGTTGACGAGAATGTCCACGCTGCCGAACTGTTTCACGGTGGCCGCGATGAGTTCCCGGCAGTGGTCGGCCTTCGACATGTCGGCTGCGATATAGACCACGCTCACGCCGTGCTCTTCACCGAGTTTCCGCGCCAGCGCGTGATCCTCGTCACGGTCGGTGAAGGAGTTGATCACGACGTTGTGTCCCGCCGCCGCCAGCGCATGGGCTATACCGAGGCCGATCCCGGAATTCGATCCGGTGATGATTGCGGTCTTGCGGGCAGATGCATCGGTCATTGGCAGACTCCTCCTTGTCGTCACGACATAATGAGAGGGCGACATTGCCTCGGCAAGCGATTATATAAAGCGAAAGCCGGATATACGCAGGCCCGTGGAAATGCAGACGTTGACATTCGCGTCGCGCTGCGCCACCTGAAAACAGGTACAGTTAAGAACAGAGCAAAATGTCTTCCGAGACCGTCAGCTATTTTTCGCATCCATTTCCCCGCCGCCAATCGGTTGGTGTCAGTGTCGGTGGCGTTATCGTCGGCGGCAGTGCACCCGTTGTCGTGCAGTCCATGACCAATACGGACACGGCGGATGTGGACTCCACGGTGGCGCAGGTGGCGGCACTGCATCGCGCCGGTTCGGAAATCGTGCGCATTACGGTGGATCGCGATGAATCGGCTGCCGCCGTGCCGAAAATCCGCGAACGGCTGGAGCGTCTTGGTCATGACGTGCCGCTGGTCGGCGATTTCCATTATATCGGCCACAAGCTGCTCGCCGATCATCCGGCCTGTGCGGAGGCGCTTGCAAAATACCGCATCAATCCGGGCAATGTCGGCTTCAAGGACAAGAAGGACAAGCAGTTCGCGGATATCGTCGAAATGGCTATCCGCTATGACAAGCCGGTACGCATTGGCGTGAACTGGGGTTCGCTCGATCAGGAACTCCTGACCACGCTGATGGATCGCAATCAGGCCGAAGGCGCACCGCTTTCCGCGCAGGAGGTCATGCGCGAAGCCATTGTGCAGTCGGCGCTCATATCGGCCAATTTGGCCGAAGAGATCGGGCTTGGCCGCGACAAGATCATTCTGTCGGCCAAGGTCAGTCAGGTTCAGGACCTGATTGCGGTCTATACGATGCTGGCGCAGCGTTCCGACCATGCGCTGCATCTCGGACTTACCGAAGCCGGCATGGGCACCAAGGGTATCGTTGCCTCCTCCGCTGCCATGGGCATTCTGCTGCAGCAGGGCATCGGCGACACGATCCGCATTTCGCTGACCCCGGAGCCGGGCGGCGACCGCACCCGCGAGGTGCAAGTGGCGCAGGAATTGCTGCAGACCATGGGTTTCCGCCAGTTCATTCCTATCGTTGCAGCCTGCCCCGGTTGCGGCCGCACGACCTCGACCGTGTTTCAGGAACTGGCGCAGACCATTCAGGACGACATCCGCCGCAACATGCCGGTCTGGCGCGAGAAATATCCCGGCGTGGAAGCGCTCTCGGTTGCGGTCATGGGCTGCATCGTCAACGGACCGGGCGAATCCAAACATGCCGATATCGGGATTTCGCTTCCCGGCACGGGCGAAACGCCGTCCGCACCGGTCTTTGTCGATGGCAAGAAGGTCACGACGCTACGCGGTCCTGCCATCGCCGAAGAATTCCAGAAGATGGTTGCCGATTACATCGAAAACCGCTTTGGGCTTGAGCAGAAGGTGGCATCCGGCCAGAACTAAGCCGTACGGATGACCGCGCGTGTCGCGGCTTCCGGCGTGGTTTTCAGTGTCGCCGCCCAGAAGACGAGCGTGACGAGGCTGATGCCTGCGCCAAGCAGGCAGACACCGTTCCAGCCCGAATGCGCATAGATCCAGGTTGAAATCGCCGAACCGCTGGCGCTGCCGATGGAATAGAAGACCATATAGGCGGCGGTGAGCCTGTTCTGCGCATCCGGGCGCACGCGGTAGATCATCGCCTGATTGGTCACGTGCACGGCCTGAAGGCCGAAGTCGATTACAAGCACGCCCGCGATCAGCCAGAGCAGCGAGTGTCCAAGCAGGGCTATCAATCCCCACGAGACGAGCATCAGCATCAGGGCGAAGCCCGTCATGCGCTGGGCATGGCCGCGATCGGCGGCGCTTCCGGCGCGGGAGGCGGCGAGGGCTCCTGCTGCGCCCGCAAGACCGAACAGCCCGATCTGGGCATGGCTCAGTTCAAACGGCGGGGCGCTGAGCGGCATGACCAGTGGTGCGAGCAAAGTGGTGATATTGGCGAAGATCAGCATGGCGATGATGGCGCGAATGCGCAGCACCGGCTCGGAGCGAAACAGCGTTACGAGCGACAGAATGAGTGCGGGATAGCGGACGCTGGTCGGCTGCCGCTTCTGGTCGGGCAGGCTGCGCCAGAGCAGGAGCGCGATCGAAAGGGTGAGAACGGCGGAAACGAAATAGACGCTGCGCCAGCCGCCAATATCGGTAAGGGCGCCCGCGATGGCGCGCGCCAGCAAAATGCCCAGCACGATGCCGCTCGTCACGATGCCGACCACATGGCCGCGCCGCGCTGGTTCCGCCAGGCTGGCTGCATAGGCGACGAGCGCCTGTGTGACGACGGCGAGCAGGCCCATGATGGCCATGGCAACCAGAAGCACTGTGGCATCGGCTGCAAAGCCGATTGCGATCAGCGACAGGACCGAGAGCAGGAAATGGGCGATGATGAGCTTGCGCCGGTTGAACAGGTCGCCGAGCGGAACCAGGAAGATCAGGCCAAGCGCATAACCGATCTGGCTGGCGGCGACGATAAGGCCCGCTGTCGATCGCTTGAGGCCGAGATCGTCTGCCATCACATCGAGAAGCGGGTGAGCGAAATAGACATTGGCCACCGCCAGCCCGCTTGCGGTGGCGAACAAAAGAAGGGTAGCCGAAGAAAGCGGACGTGCATCAGGGTTCGCGGACAGCGCTGCTGCCGCGTCGGTTGAGGGGTGCATGGTTGTGCTCCTACAAAATGGTTTTAAAATGAAACCATTTTGCTTGTAGCGAAAAAGGTTTTATATTGCAACCAGATTGCAATTTGTGGAGTGAACATGGTTCGAAAGAAAAGCCTGAAAGGCGACTATTGCCCCAGTGCCCGGGCGCTTGACGTCATCGGCGACTGGTGGTCGCTGCTGATCGTTCGCGAGGCTTTTGATGGCGTGACCCGTTTCAGCGCCTTTCAGAAGAATCTGGGGATCGCCCGCAATATTCTTTCGGACCGTCTGCGCAAGCTGACAGGCGAGGAAATCATGGAATCCGTGCCGGACCCCAACGGAGGCGCGCATCAGGAATATCGGCTGACGGCAAAGGGACGCGATCTGCTGCCTGTCGTCGTGTCGCTCCGGCAATGGGGCGAAAAGCATCTTTTTGCGCCGGGCGAGACGCATTCACGCCTCGTCGATAGCGTTTCGGGCGAGGATGTGGCTCTGCTTGAGGTGCGCGCCCGGGATGGGCGCAGGCTTTCCTCGGATGATGTCGTCATCATCAAGGTTCGCGAGGACGATCTTTAGCGGATTGTTTTCCGCATGTCTTATCCCGAACCGGTTTCCGCTTTTCGGGCGACTTCCTCTAGCTCTGGCGTTCGGCAATGAAGCGGGCGGCCTGCTTCAGAATATCGGCGTCCTTGCCGAAAGGCGCCAGCAGGCTTTCTGCTTGGGCAACGAGGCCGGACAGTTGCTTGCGCGTCCAGTCGACGCCATGAAGTGAAACAAGCGTGGCTTTTCCGGCAGCGGCATCCTTGCCGGTCGCCTTGCCCATTGCTTCAGCATCTGCGGTCACGTCCAGAAGATCGTCCGCCAACTGGAAGGCGAGGCCGATGGCCGAGCCGAATTCGGCCATGCGTTCGCGATCTTCGGTGGAGGCGTTGGCGATGATGGCTCCCGCCTCGCAGGCAAAGCGGATCAGCGCTCCGGTCTTCATCGCCTGCAGCGTGATGATACCGGCTTCGTCGGGCTTGCTGGTTTCGGCCATCAGATCGAGCGCCTGTCCGCCTGCCATGCCACCGAGGCCCGATGCGCGGGCAAGTGCAGAAACCAGCCGCACGCGGATTGCCGGATCGAGATCGGTTTCATCCGACGAGACGATATCGAAAGCGTAGGTCAGCAGGCTATCGCCAGCCAGAATGGCGGCTGCTTCATCGAATGCCTTGTGCACGGTCGGCTGGCCGCGCCGCAGGTCGTCGTCGTCCATGGCCGGCAGGTCGTCATGGACAAGCGAATAGCAGTGAATGCATTCGAGTGCGGCGGCAACGCGCAGAACGGCATCCCCGCCCTTGCCGAAGAGGGCAGCACTTTCGACGACCAGAAATGGCCGGAGGCGCTTTCCGCCGTTCAGGACACCATGGCGCATGGCGGCGAGCAGCCTTTCCGGCCGGGCGATTTCTCCCGTCCGCAGGCGCTGGTCCAGAAGGCCCGTCAGTGCCATTTCCACTTCCATGGCGCGAAGGTTGAGAGCGGCGGTGAAATCGGTCGACAGCTTTTCCATGGCAAAGGGGATGGACGAAAGCGCCGGATTGGTCAACTGGCCACGTCGATCAGCACAGGCTTTTTCATTTGAACGTCATGAAACGGCGCGTTTCGACTTGTTTCCCCGGTCCGATTATGGAATCCGGTTCAAACTTATTAAGGAATGGTTTATGTCGCTTGAGGAAGGTAGCAGGCGGTGGCAGTGGCAAAAATCATCATCAAGAGCAAGGATGGACGCAATTATCTGGCAGATCCCGTCTGGGGTGCCCGGGTTGCTCTGGCGCTCAAGATTCTGGTGATTCTGGCTGTTCTGCCGATTTTCCTGCTGCTGGTCTATTCACTGCCGTTCGTCCGCCCGATCTCGACCTTGATGGTCAAGGACTATGTTCTGCTGCAGGACGTCGATCGCCGGTGGGTCAGTATCGATGATATCGCGCCGGTTCTGGTCAATTCCGTGATGATGGCCGAGGACGGCCAGTTCTGCAGCCATGGCGGCGTGGACTGGCACCAGCTGGGGCTGGTCCTGGACGATGCGGGCGAGGGCGGTCCGAGCCGTGGGGCCTCCACCATAACCATGCAGACGATGAAGAACCTCTTCCTCTGGAACGGGCGTTCCTATGTTCGCAAGGGGCTTGAATTCCCGCTGGCGCTGGCAGCCGATGGGCTTCTGTCCAAAAAGCGCATAATGGAGATCTATCTCAACATCGCCGAGTGGGGGCCGGGCATTTACGGGATCGAGGCCGCCGCCCAGCATTATTTCAATCGCCCGGCGGCAAAGCTCAACGCCCAGCAAGCCGCGTTGCTTGCCGTCGCTCTGCCCAACCCGGCACTGCGCAATCCCGCCAAACCGACACGCAACATGCAGCGCATTGCCCGCATCGTGGCCGGACGCGCGGCGCGGTCGGGGCCCTATGTGGTTTGCGTGCAATAAATCGATGATACGAAAAAAAGATAAGACTCCCGCTGGTCAAACGCCGTGAGAGCGTGTATAGGCACGTGACTTTCCGGAATTTTGTCCGATGTGACAGGCTCTTCGGGGCCGTGCCGGACGTTTATTGACCGATCAGTGGAGCTGGATCCATGGCAGTACCAAAACGAAAAACGTCTCCGTCGAAGCGCGGCATGCGCCGTTCGGCTGACGCTCTCAAGGCCCCGACCTATGTCGAGGACAAGAACTCGGGCGAACTTCGTCGTCCGCATCATATCGATCTGAAGAGCGGTATGTATCGCGGCCGTCAGGTCCTCGAAGCCAAGGAATAAGTCTGACGCTGCATTGCAGCCGAAAGATGGTTTTCAAAAACGCCGTTTCCGCCTGTCGGGAGCGGCGTTTTCTTTGTGGGTCTTGTGTAAGGCACATGAAAAAGGCTGCATGAAGCAGCCTTGATCGCGTGGTTGGTTCAAGGTCAGCCTGCGTCCGAGGCAAAGCCAGCACCTTCGATGCCGGCGATGGCTGCAATTTCGTCATTGTCCGATGTGTCGCCGGAAATGCCGACTGCGCCGAGAATCTCGCCGGCTGCGTCCTTGATCAGGACACCGCCCGGAACGGGCACGATCTTGCCGCCCGACACGCCTGACAGTCCTTCCAGGAAATGCGGACGGTCCTTCGCCTGATTATGCAGCCAGCGCGAACCTGTCCCGACCGCCAGCGCACCGAAAGCCTTGCCCGAGGCAATCTCGAAGCGCAGGATCGAGGTTCCGTCCTGCCGCTGGAACGCTTTCAGGTTTCCGCCTGCGTCAAAGACCGAGACGGCCAGCGGCTTCAGTTTCAGTTCTGCTGCCTTGGCAAAGGCACCGGCGATGATCGTATTGGCTCGTTCGAGCGACAGTGAAGGCATGGGTATCTCCTGATATATAGCTGAATGTAGTCTAGCGATCATGACTGCTGATGCACACTCCAATGCTGCCATCGGCGGGCAAAACACTTTATCGATTTTCATGAAGACGGCTGGAGCGATGCAGCAAAGCTTGCCAAGGGCAAAAATTTGGTCTTTGTGTTGCGCAACATTTTATGGAGGAAAGAATGTCCGAACCGAAAGCCATCGTCATCGCCAGCGCGGCCCGTACCGCGGTGGGCGCTTTCAACGGTGCGTTTGCCACTATCCCGGCGCATGAACTGGGCGCGACAGTCATCAAGGGCGCGCTGGAACGCGCCGGTGTCGACGCGACGGATGTGGACGAGGTTATTCTCGGACAGGTGCTGACGGCGGGCGAGGGGCAGAACCCCGCACGACAGGCGGCGATGGATGCCGGTTGCCCGAAGGAAACGACAGCGTTTTCCATCAATCAGCTTTGCGGCTCCGGCTTGCGGGCGGTTGCGCTCGGCATGCAGCAGATTCTTTCGGGCGATGCGAAAATCATCGTGGCGGGCGGTCAGGAGTCCATGTCGATGGCGCCGCATTGCGCGCATCTGCGTTCGGGCGTGAAGATGGGCGACTTCAAGATGGTCGACACCATGCTGAAAGACGGCCTGACCGATGCGTTCAATGGCTATCCCATGGGGATCACCGCTGAAAACATCGCCCGCCAGTGGCAATTGACCCGTGCCGATCAGGATGAATTCGCTTTGGCCTCGCAGCAGAAGGCGGAAGCCGCACAGAACGCCGGAAGGTTCGAGGATGAAATCGTTCCGGTGACCGTGAAAGGCCGCAAAGGCGATGTGGTTGTCTCAGCGGATGAATACATCCGCCCCGGCACGACGATGGAGGCCTTGGCCAAGCTGAAGCCGGCCTTCGACAAGGAAGGAACGGTTACCGCTGGCAACGCATCCGGCATCAACGATGGCGCGGCAGCGGTTGTTCTGATGGACGCGGACGAAGCAGCCAAACGCGGTGTGAAGCCGCTGGCGCGCATCGTTTCATGGGCAACGGCCGGTGTCGATCCGGCGATCATGGGAACAGGTCCAATTCCGGCCACGAAGAAGGCGCTGGAAAAGGCAGGCTGGAGCGTCGGCGATCTCGATCTGGTCGAGGCCAATGAAGCCTTTGCAGCGCAGTCATGCGCCGTCGTGCGCGATCTCGGTCTTGATCCGGATATCGTCAACGTCAATGGCGGGGCAATCGCGATCGGCCATCCGATCGGTGCTTCGGGCGCGCGCGTGCTCACAACGCTGCTCTATGAAATGCAGCGCCGCAACGTCAGGCGCGGTCTGGCGACGCTTTGCATCGGTGGGGGCATGGGCGTTGCCTTGTGCGTCGAGCGCGACTGACTTTCTGCGTCATTGAAACAGGGGCGGGCGGAGAATTAGCTCCGGCCGCCTTTTTGTTTCCGCAATGAGACGTTTGAAATCGGTGCGTCGTATTGATGGATTTGCCGTAAAAGTTAACGGAAAGCCGGTGGAAGTGGCATCGATGCCGGTTCATGTCGGGTTTTCTAGCGCCTGCCGGGAGCATCGACCACCAGATGTTGTGAGAACAAACAAGGAAACTTTGAGGATCAGCGATTCGTCGCCGATTCGTTCCGGCTTTGGCCTGAAGGTTAATGAAAAACGGGCTTTTACGCGTTCCGACGTTAACGAAGTATCAGTAATCATTAAGATTTCCTGAGAAACAGCGTTGCCGTGGATCAGTCGGTTGACAGGTTTTGCCAAAGGTTAACGATCACCGCCGTCTTGCGTCCGGAGAGCAGCAACAAGCGGAACATTTGATTCATCATGTTGTGGGCATTTGTGCTAGGCTTACTATATGTTGCCGTGAACAAATAGCGAAGCTGTCGGAGTCAGCGATTCGTCGCCGATTCGTTCCAGAGTCGTTCCAATTGTTAATCGACAAGTTATTGACCGGCTTTACATCGGTCGTCGACATATCGGCAATTGGCCCATACTTAAACTTAACAGGAGCGCTTTCGGTGCGGGTCGTATAGTGCTATCGCAGAACCAGCATCCAGCCCGTGAAGGGCGCTTGTACCGGGAATCCGATTATTGGCATGAACCAACTCCCTGCCCATGATTTGCCGCTGACCCTGAGTGGCCGCGATGTGACAGCCGTGCTTGGGCCGACCAACACCGGCAAGACGCATCTCGCCATTGAACGCATGCTGTCGCATGGAAGCGGCATGATCGGCCTGCCGCTGCGCCTTCTGGCGCGCGAGGTCTATAACCGCGTCGTGGAACGGGTTGGTGCGGCCAATGTTGCGCTGGTGACGGGCGAGGAAAAGATCGTGCCGCCCGGCGCACGCTATTCCGTCTGCACGGTCGAGGCCATGCCGCGCCGTACCGATGCCGCTTTCGTGGCCATCGATGAAGTGCAACTTGCTGGCGATCTTGAGCGCGGCCATATCTTCACCGACCGCATCCTGCATTTGCGGGGGCGGCAGGAGACGCTGCTGCTCGGTGCCGGAACCATGCGCGGGATTCTGGAAAAGCTTCTGCGCGGCATCAATGTGGTTACGCGTCCGCGCCTGTCGCATCTGGCCTATGCCGGTTCCAAGAAGATTACCCGCCTGCCGAACCGTTCCGCCATCGTCGCCTTTTCCGCCGACGAGGTTTACGCGATTGCCGAACTGATCCGCCGTCAGCGCGGCGGGGCGGCAGTGGTCATGGGCGCGCTCAGCCCGCGCACGCGCAATGCGCAGGTGGAGCTTTACCAGTCCGGCGACGTGGATTTCCTGGTGGCGACCGATGCCATCGGCATGGGGCTCAACCTGGATGTGGATCATGTCGCCTTCGCGCAGAACCGCAAGTTCGATGGCTATCAGTTCCGCGACCTGACCCCGGCCGAAGTGGGTCAGATCGCAGGACGCGCGGGCCGGCATCTGCGTGACGGCACATTCGGTGTGACGGGGCAGGTGCATCCTTTCGACGAGGAACTGGTCGAACGGGTGGAGGCGCATAATTTCGATCCGGTGAAAGTCCTGCAATGGCGCACGGCGCGTTTCGACTTTTCGTCGCTCGATTCCCTGCGATATTCTCTGGAAACACCCGCGCCCGTCGAGGGGCTCGCCAAGGCTTTGCCCGCGGTCGATCAACAAGCGCTTGAAAATTTGTCGAAAGACGAAGAGATTGTGCGGCTTGCGACGACACCGGCGCGGATCGAGCTTTTATGGGACGCCTGCGCGCTGCCCGACTATCGCAAGATCGCGCCGGCGCAGCATGCCGATATCATTGCAACCATCTACCAGGATCTTGTCCGCCGAGGGAGCGTCGATGAAGATTATATGAGCGAACAGGTGCGCCGCGCCGACAGCACAGAGGGGGAAATCGACACCCTGTCGCATCGCGTGGCGCAAATCCGCACCTGGACTTTCGTGTCGCACAGGCCGGGATGGCTTGCCGATCCGACACACTGGCAGGAAAAGACGCGCGAAATTGAGGACAGATTGTCCGACGCGCTGCATGAAAGGTTGACGAAACGCTTTGTAGACCGCAGGACAAGCGTGCTTATGAGGCGCCTGAGAGAGAATGCCATGCTTGAAGCAGAAATCAGCCCTGCCGGAGACGTGATTGTCGAAGGCCACAATGTCGGGCAACTGGAAGGATTCCGTTTTACCGCTGACGTTCAGGCCGAGGGGCCTGACGCCAAGGCGGTGAAGTCGGCTGCACAAAAGGCGCTGGCCGCCGAGTTCGAACGTCGCGCGGAGCGCTTTGCTGCTGCGCCGAACGGCGATTTCGCGCTGGGCTCGGATGGCGTCATGCGCTGGGTTGGCGCAACGGTCGCAACGCTGGTTGCGGGCGATGACCTGCTGAAGCCGCGTGCGGTGATCCTCGCCGACGAACAGCTTACGGGAGCAGCGCGTGACAAGGTTGCCGCGCGCATCGACCGTTTCGTCGCGCATCATATCGAAACCGTTCTGAAGCCGCTTACCGATCTGGCCGCCGCCGATGCCCTGACCGGCATGACACGCGGCCTCGCATTCCAGATCGTCGAGAACCTGGGCATTCTTCCACGCCGCGATGTGGCGGAGGAAGTGCGCGGTCTCGATCAGGATTCGCGCGCGGCGCTTCGCCGTCTCGGTGTGCGTTTCGGCGCCTATCACGTCTTCATGCCCATGCTGCTGAAGCCAGCCCCGGCTGGCCTCATCACGCTGCTGTGGGCGCTTAAGAATGATGGCCGCGAACGCGCCGGTTACGGCGATGTCGTGAATGTGCTGGCCGCTGGCCGCACCTCGGTCGTGGTCGATCCGGCTTTTGACCATCAGTTCTATCGTCTGGCAGGCTATCGCGTGCTGGGCCGTCGTGCCGTGCGCATCGATATTCTGGAACGCCTTGCCGATCTCATTCGCCCGGCGCTTGCCTGGCGTCCGGGTTCCGGTGCGCGTCCGGATGGCGCTTATGACGGCGGACGCTTCATCGTCACGCCTGCCATGATGTCCATTCTGGGTGCGACAACCGAGGACATGGAAGAAATTCTGCGCAGCCTTGGTTATCGCCACGAGGCGATGGAAGCTGCTGCCGTGACGGCGAAGCTTGCCGAGCTTGACGCTTTTGCAGCTGAAGCCGCCGCCAAGGAAGCTGGCGTTTCTCCGGTCGCGGAAGCCGAAAAGCCTGCTGTCCCGGCGGCTGAACCCGTGCCAGCACCGGTCGTGGTTGCCGAGGAAGAGGTCGAAGCGAAGGCGGACGAAGCGGCTCCTGCGGCGGAAGAATCGGCCCCCGCCGCTGAAACGGCAGAAGCTGCGGCTGAAGAGCCAAAGCCTGTCCTTCTCTGGCGTCAGGGTCGCTTCGAGGGTCGTAACCGTAACCAGGACCAGAACCGTCAGCGCCAAAATCGCGGCAACCAGAATCGCGGTCATCAGAACCGCGACCAGGGTGGCGAGGCACGCAAGTCCGACGGCGCAGAGCAGCAGGCTCGCAACGATCGCGGCGGCAAGCGCTTCGATAAGCCAAAGCGTCATGACGGCGAGGGCAAGCGCGAAGGTTCCAACAAGGGTGACTTCCGCGGCGGCAATCAGCGTCAGCAGAAGCGCGATCACGGTCATCCGGCTGGAAAGCGCGTGGAGCAGGAGCGTCCTGCACGCATCGACCCCGACTCGCCTTTCGCCAAGCTTCTGGCTCTGAAAGAGCAGATGAAGAAGTGAGATGACGGCAGAAGCGGGCGCAAGACAGCGAATCGACAAGTGGCTGTTCTTCGCGCGCGTGGTCAAATCAAGATCGCTGGCGGCGAAACTCGCCGTCGGCGGCAAGGTCCGGGTCAATCGCGACAAGATCGAGCAGGCTGCCCATCAGGTGAAGGTTGGCGACGTACTGACCATTACGCTGGACCGGCGCATCCTCGTCTACAAGATACTGGCTCCCGGAGAGCGTCGCGGCCCGGCGCCGGAAGCCCAGCTTCTCTATGAAGATCTTTCGCCGCCGTCGGCGCCAGCTTCGGCGGTCGTGCCGGAGGCCGCAACGCCGCAGCGCGAGAGCGGCGCGGGAAGGCCGACCAAGAAGGAGCGGCGCGAAACGGATCGTTTGCGCGGAAACTGACATGGACGCGTTGCCGCAGGCCTCTTGCGGCGGTGATGGAAATTGCTCACCGAACCGTTCTGGCGAAAGCCTTTTCCAAGCAAAAGCTCTCAAACGAAATGCTGTTTCAGACGTGAGTGACTTCGTGACATTGCGGCGTTTGCACCCTTGTCATGACGGGATAAAATCGTTACCTCACGCATTGTCATAAAAGGGCATGGGCTGATACCCGCAACCATTTCCGTGCACAGTGACTTCGTGGCGAGATATTCCAAAGCCTCAAGCCGGTTGCTGGCCGGTCGCTGGCCGGTCGCTGGCCGATTGTCGGCTTGTCGGAGTATCGGCGCAAAGCTTTAGGATAGATAAGCTGCCTGTTCAGTAATTCGGGCGGCAACAGGAGTTCGACGATGACGTATGTCGTGACCGATAATTGCATTCGCTGCAAATATACGGACTGCGTCGAGGTCTGCCCGGTCGATTGCTTCTACGAAGGCGAAAACATGCTCGTCATCAATCCTGATGAGTGCATCGACTGCGGCGTATGTGAACCGGAATGCCCTGCCGAGGCGATCAGCCCCGACACCGAGCCGGGCCTCGACAAGTGGCTGGAACTGAATACGGAATATGCGGCAAAATGGCCCAATATTACCGCGAAGAAGGACGCCCTTCCCGAAGCCAAGGAGATGGATGGCGTGGCTGGCAAGCTGGAGAAGTATTTCTCTGCCGAGCCGGGCAGCGGTGACTAATACCGGCATGGTATTGCAGTCCCGGCTTTCAGGCTGCTGCAAGCATGACGGTATTATATAAGTATCCCGTTGTTTCCGAAGACTTCGCACTTCTGGAACACCATAGGTTATCCTGTTAAGACTGACAGGGTAACCGGCATTACGGAAAAGCAGGATTTATCACTTGCATTTTCTGCGATGCACCGGCAAAAGACGAATGAAATCACGGGAAAACGCCCATCTTTTAGGTGTGTTGCGTTGCCGGATACGGCATATCCGGCAATTTGTTGATTCTTGCGCGAAATTGTGTTAGGTTGTCACAATAATTTCGGTGACTGGACGTCAAGTCGTGGCGCTATGCGTTAATCTCTGAAAGGGCTGATCTTTAGTACCGGGCTGAATGGCACCGGGGAAGATGATTGCGATCTGGCGTCGTCCCCCTCACCGTACACCCGGTCGGTTAGATTTGCCGTCAGACACGTTTTCAGTTGCAAACCGACAAGCAACGTCCGTGCTTCATTTCTCCGGAGCGCGGTCGACCATCATGTGTCAACCGGCGGGTCGCGCCGGGCACAACAGGGAGTAATGAAGCGTATGTCATCCCAGCAGAAAAAGTCTCCAGTAGCGCGTGGCGGTTTCAAGGCCGGTGAGGCCATCGTATATCCGGCTCATGGCGTCGGCCAGATCGTAACGATCGAAGAGCAGGAAGTGGCAGGTCACAAGCTCGAACTCTTCGTGATCGATTTCGAAAAAGACAAGATGCGCCTGAAGGTGCCGGTCGCCAAGGCCGCCTCCATCGGCATGCGCAAGCTGTCGGAGACCGATTATGTTGAACGTGCATTGAAGGTCGTTCAGGGCCGCGCACGTGTGAAGCGCACCATGTGGTCGCGCCGCGCGCAGGAATATGATGCAAAGATCAATTCCGGCGATCTGATCTCAATCTCGGAAGTCGTTCGCGATCTTTTCCGTGCTGAAAACCAGCCGGAACAGTCCTATTCGGAACGCCAGCTTTACGAAGCTGCCCTCGATCGCATGGCGCGCGAAATTGCTGCCGTGAACAAGCTTTCGGAAACCGAAGCTGTTCGTCTTATCGAAGCCAATCTCGCCAAGGGACCGAAGCGCGGCAAGGCCGATGCCGAGGCCGATCTTGACGACGATGAAGTTGAAGCCGCATAAGCTTCACTTCCCTTCTTTTTTAAAAGGCCCGGCTTTAGCCGGGCTTTTTATTTGCCTCAGTCAAGAAAAGCCGGGTCGGCCTCGTTCCCCATGAGGCTGCCCGCAATATCGTTCTGGTTAAAGTTCTATCGATCTTTGCAACCGCTCCTTAACCTTTCCGGACATTATCCCGCTTGGTCCGAGAATTATCCTGATCGATAGGGAACCTGATCGCCGCTGGTGCGTTCTCCCAGACACCAGTTCGTAAACGGGTTTGTTTTGCGGCGTAATCATGTTGGCCAAAGAATGGGCCTGGCGGGGAGTTTTGGGCGAATTCGCTAGCTCGTCCAATGAGTCTTTGTGGGACTGGCATATCCTTCCACTGAACGCCCGACGGGCGTGAGTTCAGAACAGGAGAACCAGATGAAGCAGTCATCCATGAGCAGTTCTTCCACAGTTCCGGCCAATCGCATGCCTATGGTTGCACGCAGTCTCCCGGCGACAGCAGCCTCTTCCCAATCCATGATCCGCAGCGCGATGTCGGCTCCCTATCTGGAGCGCGAAGAGGAACGCGATCTCGCCATTCGCTGGCGGGAACTGAAGGATCAGGAAGCCCTTCACCGCATCACATCCGCACATATGCGTCTGGTTATTTCGATGGCGGGCCGCTTTCGCAAGTTCAAGCTGCCAATGAACGATCTCATCCAGGAGGGTTATGTCGGCCTTCTGGAAGCTGCAGCCCGCTTCGACCCCGAGCGGGAAGTGCGTTTCTCCACATATGCGTCCTGGTGGATTCGCGCCTCCATGCAGGATTATATCCTGCGCAACTGGTCCATTGTGCGCGGAGGCACCAGTTCGGCACAGAAGGCGCTGTTCTTCAACCTGCGCCGTCTACGTTCGAAATTGGCCCAATCCGACGATACCATGAGCAAGGCCGAGATTTACCGGGAAATTTCCGATCAACTGGGTGTTTCGACGAGCGACGTCGAGATCATGGACAGCCGGCTGTCCGGGCCGGATAGTTCGCTTTCGGCACCTGTGAACAGTGAAGAATCGGGCGCGTCGCGCCGCATGGATTTTCTGGTGGACGACCATCCCTTGCAGGACGAAATCGCCGAAAGCTCCATCGATATGGAGCGCCGTAACCAGTGGCTCAATGTGGCGCTCGACACGCTGAACGAGCGCGAACTGCACATTATCCGTGAACGCCGCCTCGATGACGACGGGGTGACGCTGGAGGCTCTGGGTGAAAAGCTCGGCATTTCCAAGGAGCGTGTACGGCAGATCGAAAGCCGTGCGATGGAGAAGCTGAAGATCGCCTTGTTGAGCCAGCACGAACTGGCGGCCTATCAGGCATAGTTTGCGAAGGTCGGGAAATCAAGAAGAGGGGCCAGGCGGCTCCTCCTTAGTTTTGTGGTTCGGTTGTCCTGCCTTCGAGCCTGGAGGACCAGTCCTCGACCTTGCGATTTTCAAGACGGCGCACGGCATAGCGCTTCCAGCTGTCGGCGAGGTGCGAAAGCCCGGCCATCAAGGCCAGTTCGTCATAGTTCAGCGTATCGACATAAAGCAGATGCCAGACGCGATGCAGCGTCCATTCCGGTGAAGGGCGGTCGACAAGCGTCAGCGAATCGCCGGCTTCCACATGACCTTCTTCCAGAACGCGATAGTACCAGCCCGTCCGTCCCGTCTTCTGGACGCGGACCGCCATATCCGCTGTTGCAAAACGCTCGTTCAGTTTCCAGCAAGGCTGGCGTCCCTGCGATACTTCCACAAGCGCACTGCCAAGGCGAAACCGGTCTCCCACGGCGACATTGCGCTCATCGAGACCGGAGGTCGAGATGTTCTCGCCAAAGGCGCCCCTTGCGCCGAGACGCGCATTGTCACCGATTTCTTCGCGCCAGAGGGCGTAATGGTCATGCGGATAATGGTGGAGCGCCTTTTCCGGCCCGCCATGCACCTTTCGGTCACCCTGCGCGTCGCAGTCCAGCCCTTCGAATGTCACACGAACCTTGCCGGATACCGGCTGCTTGTCGATGCCGCTTGGGACGCCACGGCTCCCGAGAGGGGCGACTTTTCCGGCCAGCACTGAGTGGACAAGTGTTTCCGTCATTCTGTCTTACTCGCTTATCAGCTTCACGCGGTCGCCGACCGAGACCGTCGCCCCCGCAGACATGGCATTGAGAAGGCGGAATAGTTCCAGCTTGCGTGTCGTACCCTGCATGCGGGCCGACAGACTGGCCAGCGTGTCGCCGGGCTTCACCGTTACGACGCGGATGCGAAGCGGCTTGATGGAGTTCTGTTCGGCAGGCGACAGCAGGCGGAACGATTGCGTGACAGTTTGTGAGGCGGGCAGAAGGGCATTGCTGCCTTTCGGTGCCGCTGTCAGGAAGCGATAGACCTTGTTGTTGGCGCCGATGACCACAATGTCGAATTGCCAACGGTCGGCGCTGGCACGCGCGGTCGCGGCGGGCAAACCATTGATGGTGGTGGTCTGGATCGAACTGTCGTCGAGACCGGTCACCCAGCCGGAGCGAATATAATCGGCTAGGTTCGATCCCGCTGGAAGAGATGCGCCATCGAAACGGATGGCCACTTCGCCGGGGCCGCTGGCCATGACCGCATTGGCCGAATTGTCGATGCTGAAACCATCCGGCGCGCGGAAGGTGACGCCGAGCTTCGGGTGGATGAAGGTCTGTTCGCGGACATAACCCTCACTGGGCGAGTCGCCGTAAAGAAGACCATCAATGCCGTCGAGGAAGGAATCGCGATCGGTCGTGCCGACGCCCGGTGCGCCGATGCGACGTGCATGGCCAAGCGCAAGCTGGATGCGTTGTGGCGTTGCCGGGTGGCTTGCGAGAAAGTCGAGGCTTGCATCGGTCGCGCCGGAAACCGAACGGAAGCTCTGATAGGCTTCCATCGACTGCAGGAAACGGGCCGAAGCGAACGGATCGTAACCGGCTTCACCGATCATCTTGATCCCGATGGCATCCGCCTGCAATTCCTGATTACGTGAGAACTGGGCAAGCCGCAGCTTGCCGCGCAGCTCTTCTTCACGGCTGGCGGATTCATTATGCAGCACTTCGCTGGCAACACGACCGGCAATGGCCGTCTCCGCCTCCTTCTCCTGGCGCAAAATGCCATGATTGGCGATGACATGGCCCATTTCATGGGCGATCACGGCCGCAACTTCGGAGGAGTCGTTGGCGAGCGCGAGCAGGCCGCGCGTGACATAGAGATAGCCGCCCGGCAATGCGAAGGCGTTGATGTTGGGGCTATCGAGAATGGTGATGCGATAGGTCTGGTCCGGCTTGTCGGTAACCGTCGTCAGCTTGCCGACGATCTTGGCCACCATGCGCTCAAGCTTCTGGTCCTTGTACTCACCGCCGTAGGTCGCGAGAATGCGCGGATGCTGCTGGGCGCCGAGCTGCGCGAGCCGATCGTTGCGCGTCACATTGTCGACCGTCACGGGATTGTCGGACGGCTGCAGTCCCAGATCCTTGCTGGAATTGATCGACTGGCAACCGGAAATCAGGGCGACCGCAAGCAAGCCAAGACCGATGGCTGGTTTCCGCCAATTTTGCTGCGTCCATTCTGGCAGGGAGATGGGTAGACACAGGAAGGCCCGGGAACGGGTCGATTGACGGAACAGTATTTTATCCTCGCTTCTGAATCAGATTGCTTGATCCGTGGCCAAATCTAGTCACAGACCAGAACGCATACAAGCAGTACAAGAAATCTGCAGCGGTTCTTCCGGCAGATTGCGAACAAAATATGTCCGCAACCGTAACTCTATTTGAGGTTCAGCCCGAATTCCGCTTTTCGCCGATATAGCGCCGCAGGGCCTCCGGTCCAGTCGGGGAAAGCAGTTCAACAGCAGGCCCCATCGCGGAAATGCGGCCAGTGTCGAGAAAAAGCAACACTGCGTCGAGGTAGATTGCATCTTCCGGCGTGTGGGTGACCATCAGCACCGTCATGCCCGTTTCGAGCTGAAGCTCCCTGACCAGATCCAGCATCTGATGCCGCAGCGCGGGGCCAAGCGAGGCAAAGGCTTCGTCAAGGAGCAGAACAGGGCGCTGGCGTATGAGGGCGCGGGCAATCGCCACGCGCTGCCGTTCGCCGCCGGAAAGCGCTTCGGGCTTGCGCTGTTCCTTGCCCGCAAGGCCGACGCGCGACAGAGATTCCGCGATGTCGGCACGATCCTTTGCGGAGAGTTTCAGGTTCGGCGAGCGCCCGAGGCCGACATTCTGCTCGACGCTTAGATGGGCGAACAGGTTGTTTTCCTGAAACACCATCGAAACGGGCCGATCCGCCGGTGAGAATTCGCTGACGTCGTTGCCACCGATCAGAATGCGGCCGGATTGCGGAAATTCAAAGCCGGCAATCAGGTTGAGAAGCGTCGATTTGCCCGAACCGCTTGGCCCGACAATCGCGGCAATGACGCCGCCTTTTATCGTCGCATCGAAATGCATGGCGGTTTCGCCATAGCTGAACCGAACGTTATCGAGGCGGATTTCGGTAGCCGGGTTCATCGGGGCATTCATAGAGAAGGCGTTTCCTTTCGGGATGCGCGATCCGCGATCATCATCAGTGCGAGGCACAGCAAGCCGAGAATGAGCGCCAGGCCCGCCGCATCGAATGTGCGATAGCTGCCCATGCGCTGCAAGAGAAGATAGGGGAGGGTCAAAAGCGCGTCGCTGCCGAACAGGGCAATCGTGCCAAGGTCGCCAAGGGAAAGCGCCATGGCGAAAGCAAAGGCCATGCCGAGGGGCTTGCGGATCGAAGGCCAGTCGATGAGCCGGAAACGATTGAGGCCATGAATGCCCAACTGTGCACAAAGACGGTTGTGGCGGCTTGCTGCCGTGTCCCATGCCGGGCGCAGGAGACGCACGGCGAAGGGCATGGCCATGGCGGCATTGACGGTGACGACCATGAAAGGCGCCATTGCGAAAGGATTGGTGAAATGGCGAAGCAGGATGAACCAGCCCGCGCCGATCACGATGGGCGGCATGACGAGGATCAGGCTCGCGCCGGTATCGAAGATGTTGGCGAGTTTACGTTTCTTCACCGCTTCCCGTGCCGACACGAGCGCGAGCGACAGAATGACCGATAGCAGTGCCGCTGAAAAACCGAGGGCAAGGCTGGTGCCGATGGCGCGCCAGACCGTTTTCTCGGTCAAGAGCCGCACCAGATCGGCGGCGAGGCCGGAGACGACAACGCCCGTGATCGGCAGCGTGACATAGAGAAAGCCTATCCCGATGACGATGATGTTGACGGCGCGTTCAGCCGGAAGGGCCATACCGTAGCGTCGCGGCGTTGCCGCATGGGTAAAGCCTTCTTCGGACGGGCTTCCGGTGAAGCGGAGGGCCAGAAGCACGAGCAATGTCAGCGCAAGCTGCGTGAAGGTGAGCGCGACGGCGCGGCTCGGATCGAAATCGAAATGCAGGCTTTGATAGATCGCAACTTCCAGCGTGGTGGCGCGGGGGCCGCCGCCGAGCGTCAGCACGGTCGTGAAGCTCGTCACGCAGAGCATGAAGATGAGGCCGATCATGCCCGGCAGGTTGCGGCGGATCACCGGCCATTCGATGAGCCGGAAGCGGGCCCGATTGCCCATGCCAAGCTGCGCGGCAAGCTTCCAGTAATCGGTTGGTATCGATTCGTAACCAGCCAGAATGAGACGGACTGCGAGCGGCATGTTGAAGAAAATATGGGCGATGAGGATACCGGTGATGCCGTAGATGTCCGGCTGGAACGGATGACCCGCAGCTTCTGACAGATGGGCAATGAACCCGTTGCGGCCATAGATGCTGGTGACGCCCAGCACGGCGACAAGGGCTGGCAGAGCAAGCGGCAGGGCAAACAGGCGCAGGATCAGCCCGCGCCCCGGAAAACTTGCTTCGGCATAAAGTGCACGGGCGACGGGCACAGCAAACAGCACGGATAGCAAGCTCGAAGCGATTGCCTGCAGGATCGTGAAGCGCGCAACCCGCCACAGATAGGCGTCGAAATTGGCCGCGGCATCGAAGCCGCCGCGGCCCGCTTCGAATGCAAGCGCCACAAGCGCGCCACCGGCAAGCACCACCAGAAGGCAAAGCGCCACCATGCCCGCGACCGGTCTGGCGGCGAATATGTCTTTCGAGCGCTGCTGTGCCGGAAATGCCGTCATTTGCTGGTCGCGGCCAGCCATTCATCGACCCACGCCTTGCGGTTCCTGGCCACTTCGTCCGACGGAATGAGAAGCGTTTTTTCCGGCTTCGGCATCGCATCGAAAGCCGCTGGAAGCCGAGCGGAGGTCTTGCCTGCCGGGTACATCCAGTTGGTTTCGGGGATGGCGTCCTGAAAGCCGGGACCGGTCATGAAAGCCAGAAACTTTTGCGCCAGAGGATTCTTCGCGCCGGTGGTGGTCTGGGCGGCCAGTTCGATCTGGAGATAATTGCCCTCTGGATAGGCGAGGGCCTTATAGCGATCCGTCTTTTCCGCGATCATGTGATAGGCGGGAGACGTCGTATAGGACAGCACCATCGGGGCCTCGCCCTTGGTGAAGAGACCATAGGCCTCCGACCAGCCGGGCGTGACGGTGAGAATGCGCTTTTGCAGTTTCTGCCAGGCCGCTTCCGCTTCGTCTCCATAGACCGATTTCATCCAGAGCAGCATGCCAAGCCCCGGCGTCGAGGTACGCGGGTCCTGCAGCACGATCTTCTGGGAAGGATCGCCTTCGACCAGTTCCTTCAGGCTCTTGGGAGGATTGGGCAGCTTTTCGGAATCGTAGACCACGGCGAAATAGCCATAATCATAGGGAACGAAGATATCGTCCCTGAAGCCGCCCGGAACGTTTACATTGCTCTGGTCGATGCCGCTTGGAGCAAAAAAACCGGTGGCTCGCGCTTCGGTCGTCAGGTTGGTATCGAGACCAAGCACGATGTCGGCTTTGGTATTGCTGCCCTCAAGCTTGAGGCGATTGAGCAGGGCAACGCCGTCGGCGGAAGCAATCCAGTCGACTTCGCAATCGCATTCCTTTTCGAAGTTTTCCTTGACCTTCGGCCCCGGACCCCATTCGGAAACGAAGCTGTCATAAGTATAGACGGTGAGCTTGTCTTTCGCCTCAGCCGAAGGCGCAAAGGCGACGGCTGCGGAAAATGAAAAAGCCAGCAAAGACAAAAGCCGCATCACGGCACTTCCTTTCTTTCTATACAAGAGGATTGAGCGCCGTTTATGGAGCATCTAATCCCTCCGCCGGTGCAAACCGGATCAGGTTCAGCGGGTTGGCCGTTTTATTCAGCATTTCCGGGCGCAAAACCGTTTTACACTTTTGCTGGAAATGCTCTTTGGACCTCTCAGCCGTCCGCGAAAGCAGATGGCACCCCGTTAGAGCGATTGCGACAATAATCTTTCAGGCGAGGAATGGCAACGGCAGCGAATGCAGGCTTCCGGCCCGGATTTACCCGTGTTATGAGCGGCTTATGAGCACATTCGTCATTCTTCTTGGCGGCGATCTGGTCGTGACCGATCGCCTGAAACGCCAAATTGCAGGTGCGCGTATTCTCGCTGCCGATAGCGGGATTCGCCACGCTGCCGCTCTCGGTTTTGAACCGGAACTCTGGCTTGGCGATTTCGATTCGACCTCTGCCGAGCTGCGCGCGCAATATGGTCACGTGCCGCAGAAGACGTTTCCGTCCGCCAAGGATATGACGGATGGTGAACTGGCCGTCGAGGAGGCTTATGCGCGGGGCGCGGATCGCGTGATCCTTTGCGGCGCGTTCGGCGGGCAGCGTACCGACCACACGCTCCTGCACCTGACCATGGCGACAGCGCAGGCTGCAAAAGGGCGCGACGTGCTTCTGTCCAGCGGGTCGGAGGAGGCCTGGCCTCTGCCACCCGGTGATTATGTTTATGATTTTCCGGACGGGACGCCGTTCAGTGTTATCAATTTCAACACTGTAGAAGGTCTTTCGATCACAAATGCGGAGTGGCCGTTAGATAATGTTACACTGCCGTTCGGCTCTTCCTGGACAGTTTCCAACGTCGTTCGTGGAACGCTTCGCGTTACTGCGCATTCTGGACTAGCGATACTTATCGCCAATCTGGCGATGGAGGATCAACCGCACTGAGGCTGCTAACCTTATCAATCGAAAGAGCTTGACGCTGACAATTGAAACGTATTGTAAATGGGTCAAGCGGGTGTCATCTGCTTTACGCCGAAATTGGGGACGCAAAGTCGGTGATTAGTTCAACTCTTGTAGGAGATGTTTCAATGAAGTCACGTCTTACGATGATTGCTGTTGCTGGCGTGCTCGCGTTCTCGACGGCTGCATGCACGACGAATGAACAGCGCACGGCCGGCTACGGTGTTGGTGGCGCGGCAATCGGTGCTCTCGCCGGTGGCGCAATCGGCGGCAATGGCCGCGGTGCACTCACGGGTGCTGCGATCGGTGCGGTTGCCGGTACGCTGCTTGGTGCAGCCCAGACCCGCAATGGCGTGCAGTATTGCCGTTACCGCGATCCGTATGGCCGCGTGTACGAAGCGCCTTGCCAGTAATTGCTGGATAAATAAGTTTTGCGGACAGGCCGGGGAAACCCGGCCTGTTTGTTTTTCACGGGTCTTTTGGTGCCGTTCCATTTGACAGAACGGCTTTTGTCGCGGACAAGCAGGGCGGAATTTTCAATCCTGTTTATCGTAGAGAACCATGGCACCACCACTCCTTCGCCTCGACCAGATCAAGCTCACCTTCGGGGGCACGCCGCTTCTGGAGGATGCAAGCCTTTCGGTGAGCGAGGGCGACCGCATCGCGCTGGTCGGGCGTAATGGTTCGGGTAAATCGACCCTGCTCAAGATTGCTGCCGGTATGGTGGAAGCGACATCGGGCGAGGTTTTCAAACATCCCGGTGCAACTGTTCGCTATCTGCCACAGGTGCCGGACATGGACGGCTTCGCCAATGTGCGCGCCTATGTGGAAGCAGGGCTGGGGCCTACCGACGACCCGCATCGCGTCACCTATCTTCTCGAACATCTGGGGCTAACCGGCGAAGAGAAGCCGGATCATCTTTCCGGCGGCGAGGCGCGGCGTGCTGCCCTTGCGCGTGTGATCGCGCCGCAGCCCGATGTGCTTCTGCTCGACGAGCCGACCAACCATCTGGATCTGACCACCATCGAATGGCTGGAAGGCGAGTTGCGCCAGATACGCTCGGCCATAGTCCTGATCTCGCATGACCGGCGCTTTTTGGAAAATGTCAGCCGGGCGACCGTCTGGCTCGATCGCGGCATAACGCGCCGTCTGGAGCAGGGTTTTGGCCATTTCGAGGAATGGCGTGACAAGGTGCTCGAAGAAGAAGAGCGCGATCATCACAAGCTCGGGCGCCAGATCGCGCGTGAGGAACACTGGCTGCGTTACGGCGTCACGGCGCGCCGCAAGCGCAACATGCGCCGTCTGGGTGAATTGCATTCCATGCGCGCCGATTTTCGCAATCATCGCAAGGCGCAAGGGACGGCAGTTCTGGCCGCAAGCGACGCGAAGGAATCCGGCAAGCTGGTGATCGAAGCCAAGGGGCTGGGCAAGGCCTATGGCGAGCGCGTGCTGGTCAAGGATTTTTCGATCCGCGTGCAGCGCGGCGACCGCATCGGTCTTGTTGGTCCCAATGGTGCGGGAAAGACGACGCTTCTGTCGCTTCTGACCGGCAAGCTTGAACCGGATTCGGGAACCTTGCGGCTTGGCGTCAATCTCGAAATGGCGGAACTGGACCAGAAGCGCGAAAGCCTCAATCTGGACGAGACGCTGGCCCATTATCTGACGGACGGGCGCGGCGAAAGCCTCGTTGTCAACGGCGAGCAGCGGCATGTTGTGTCCTATATGAAGGACTTTCTGTTCCAGCCGGAACAGGCACGCACACCCATTCGCGAGCTGTCCGGCGGCGAACGCGCGCGCCTCATGCTGGCCCGCGTTCTGGCGCGTCCCGCCAACCTGCTGATCCTTGATGAGCCGACCAACGATCTCGACATGGAAACACTCGATCTGCTGCAGGAGCTGGTTGCAGGTTTTCCCGGCACGGTCATTCTGGTCAGCCACGACCGCGATTTTCTGGATCGCACCGTTACATCGGTCATTGCACCGGAAGGTGACGGGCGCTGGCTCGAATATGCGGGCGGCTATGCGGACATGATGGCGCAGCGCAAGGAGCAGGCCTTGAACCGGCGCTCGGTCAAGGCGTCTGGCGGCAAAAGTGACGAGAAGCCGGAAGAGGACGCACCGCAACCCAAGCGTGAGGAAAAGCGCAAGCTTTCCTACAAGCAGAAATTTGCGCTGGAAACGCTGCCGGGCAAGATGGACGCTCTTGCAAAGGAAATCGCCGTGCTGGAAGGCAAGCTCGCCGATCCGCAGCTTTATGCCAAGGACCCGACGCTTTTCGCCAAGACCGCCGATTTGCTTGAGAAGAAGCGCTCCGAAAATGCAGCCATGGAGGAAGAATGGCTGGAGCTGGAAATGCTGCGAGAGGAAATCGAAGGGTAGGACTACCCTTCGATGGATGCTCTGAAGTTTAACGGCTTGCTTCGTTCAGCAAGGCGATTTCATCCTCGCTGAGTTTCAGTTCGGCTGCGGCGATCAGTTCGCCCAGCTGGGCCGAGCGTGTGGCGCTGGCAATGGGGGCTGTGACTGACGGCTGGGCGATGAGCCAGGCGATCGCAACCTGAGCAGGCGTGACATCGAGATTGCGGGCCACGTCATCAAGTGCCGCAATGATCCGCGACCCGCGATCCGTCAGATATTTTTCGACTGATTTTCCACGCGCGCTTTGCCCGAGATCGTCAGCGGAACGGTATTTTCCGGTCAGGAATCCCGCAGCCAGCGAATAATAGGAAATCACGCCGATCTCGTTGTCACGACAGATTTTTGCCAGCCCGTTTTCGAAATCCCCGCGATCATAAAGATTATAAAGCGGTTGCAGGCTTTCGTAGCGCGGCAGGTCATGTGAATGGGCGACGTTCAGCGCCTCGGTCAGTCGCTCCGGCGTAAGATTGGACGCACCGATGGCCCGCACCTTGCCGGCCTCAATCAGCTCCTTATAGGTGCCGAGCACATCTTCGAACGGTGTTTCCGGGTCATCCCAGTGCGATTGATAGAGATCGATGTAATCCGTCTGCAGTCGCTTGAGGGAAGCATCGACCGCCTTGCGGATATAGGCCGGGGAAAGGCCCTTTTCGTCAGGGCCCAATTCGCCACCGACCTTGGTGGCGATGACCACCTTGTCGCGCAGGCCGCGGGATTTCAGCCAGTTGCCGATAATGGTTTCGGATTCGCCGCCCACATTGCCGGGCGCCCAGGCGGAATAGACATCGGCTGTGTCGATGAAATTGAAACCGGCATCGACAAAACGGTCGAGAAGCGAGAACGATGTCGCTTCGTCGACCGTCCATCCAAATACATTGCCACCGAAGCAGAGCGGCGAAACATTAAGTTCGGTACGTCCGAGCTTTCTGAACTCCATAGATCCTGTCCCCTTCCTCTGGGCGTCCGATTCAAAAACCGCCATGCCTTGCTGCAATGGCGCTTTTTCTCAGACACTGAATACGGATCGCGAATGATCCGTCGGGTTTCGATTTCAGGAAGAGGAGAGGCTCCGGGAAGAGCCGAAATCAGCTCATGCCAAGTGCATCCATATAGAGCTGCAGCATGGCTTCTTCTTCCTGACGTTCATGGTCTTCTTTTTTACGCAGACGAATAATGGTCCTCACGACCTTGCTGTCAAACCCCGAACCCTTCAATTCCGCGTAAACTTCCTTGATATCGTCGCCGATTGTCTTTTTTTCTTCTTCAAGCCGCTCGATGCGCTCGATGAAAGCACGCAACTGGCCGACAGCAATCGTTTGGGCTTCGCTGGTAATGTCGTCGCTCACGAGGAGTTCTCCAATTCAAATTCAATGATGATGCGGTCGCGCATGGCGCGAAACCGCTTCTCGAAAGTCTGGACCGTTTTTCCCGCGAGTCGCAGGCAAAATTAAGAGCCTTTTTCGATGCACGACCCGATTTGGCGGGTCAAGCCCTGTGGATAGCGGGCAAAGCCTCTCCTGACAGGTCCGTTATCCGATGCGATCAGCGCGCGAGCCGAAATGCCGGACAGTGTGGATGTCGGGAAGTGTATTGATATGCGCGATCATGGGGGCAAGCCGGTCGGCCCATTCAGCCGCTCCCTTGTCATCGGCAATCAGGTCCTGCCGCACTTCGATCAGGACATGGGCGAAGCCCTTCGCGGTCGCATGCCGGTACATGGCGTCGTTCTTGAGCGCGCCGTCATAAGGTTCGTTATCGCCGACCGTAAGGTCAGGGTTTTCACGCAGCAGCGACAGAAGCGGCTTTACGGCGCGGTCGTCCTTGTCCCAGAGAAGGCCGATCTGCCAGGGACGGGCCTTGTGCTTCCAGCGCGGTGTAAAGGAATGGATCGAAACGATGAATGGCGCAGCCCGGCTTTCGGCCGCCACGTGTTCGCTCGCCCGGGCAACCGCGTCGTGATAGGGGCGGTAGAAGCGTTGGAGGCGTTCCTCACGCTCGCCTGCGGACATCGGATAGTTGCCGGAGATGACCGCCCCGTCGGACAGCTGCATGATCAGCGTCGGATCGTCCTCCCCGCGATTGGGATCGATCAGGAGGCGCGAAAAACCACCGAGGACCGCCGGCGCGTTCAGGCGGCTGGCGAGCCTGCGCGTCAAGTTCTCGACGCCGATATCATAGGCGATATGACGGTCGAATTCACTTTTCTGCAAACCAAGTGTGCCATATTCGGCTGGAACATCGCGCCGTGCATGGTCGGCGGTCAGGAGCAGGCCGAGGCTGAAATCTCCGTCGACACTGTATACCGGTGAGAATTGCGTCGAAGCGATTGATCCGGATTGAAGCGGCATAGGGCGGAATCCGAGGCTGAACTTTGAGATTATTTCTGTGTTGTGCGGGAAGCTGTTTCAGGTCTGTCATGAGAAAGCCGGGATTGCAACGATCATTCTTCGATCGAGAGTACCTGTAATCAATGGGATTGCGTTGACATCAAAGGCGAAACTGCCGAAAAGAGAGCGACCCGAAACGGGATGTCCCCGAGATGGATCTCCTTGTGCAATATAAATTGTTCGATAAAACCGATAGCGGGCTGAAGGGGTTCTGCGTATGCGACTTCCACGATCTCTAGTTTTGTTTGCCGGTGTGCTGATAACTGCGCTGGGCATGACATCCATAGAGGCCAGGGCGGATTTCCGCGTATGTAACGCAACCCAGAACCTGGTCGGCGTCGCCATCGGCTACCGCGCCAAGACCGGCTGGGTGACCGAAGGCTGGTGGCATATTGAAGGCGCTGCCTGCAAGACGCTGCTCGAAGGCCCGCTTTCATCCCGCTACTACTACCTCTACGCCGAAGACGCCCAGGGCGGCGGGCGCTGGGAGGGCAAGGTCAACATGTGCGTGGCCGAAAAAGAATTCCGTATTACTGGCGTCCAGGATTGCTTCGCGCGCGGTTTCCAGCGCAACGGCTTCCAGGAATACGACACCGGGGAACAATCGAGCTGGATGGTTCAGCTCACCGATGAAACGCCGACAGAAAACCCCACTGTTACAGGAACGAATAGTCAATGAAGCGCAACCGCAAGGTCAAGATTCTCGCCACGCTAGGTCCGGCGTCAGGCGAGGAAGCCGTCATCCGCAAGCTGTTTGAGGCAGGCGCGGATGTGTTCCGCATCAACATGAGTCACGCCGACCATGATCTGATGCGCACCCTCGTCAAGCGCATTCGCAATGTGGAAAAGGAACTGGGCCGTCCGATCGGCATTCTGGCCGATCTTCAGGGTCCGAAGCTGCGCGTCGGCAAGTTCAAGGACGGTAAGGTCGATCTCGTTCCCGGCCAGACCTTCACCCTCGACAATAACGAAGCGCCCGGCGATGAAACCCGCGTCTATCTTCCGCACCCGGAAATTCTTGAAGCTGTCGAGCCGGGTCATCGCCTGCTGATCGACGATGGCAAGCTACACCTCGTTGCCGAGGCAAGCGACGGCAAGTCGATCCGCTGCAAGGTGATCTCCGGAACGCGCATTTCGGATCGCAAGGGCGTCAGCCTCCCGGATACGACGCTGGGCGTCGGCGCGCTGACGGAAAAGGACCGCAAGGACCTCGATGCCGTTCTGAAGGAAGAAATCGACTGGGTTGCGCTTTCCTTCATCCAGCGTCCGGAAGACCTAGCCGAGGTGCGCAAGGTTTCGCGCGGCAAGGTCGGCCTGATGTCGAAGATCGAGAAGCCGCAGGCCGTGACGCGTCTTGATGAAATCATCGAGCTTTCTGACGCATTGATGGTTGCGCGTGGCGATCTCGGTGTTGAAATGCCGCTTGAAAGCGTTCCGGGCATCCAGAAGCAGATCACCCGCAAGGCACGCCGCGCCGGCAAGCCGGTCGTGGTCGCCACGCAGATGTTGGAATCGATGATCACTGCTCCGGTCCCGACCCGCGCCGAAGTTTCCGACGTTGCGACCGCGGTGTTTGAAGGTGCGGATGCGATCATGCTTTCGGCTGAATCCGCCTCCGGCCAGTATCCGGTCGAAGCTGTCGCCACCATGAACCGCATTGCGGAGCAGGTGGAAAAGGAACCGACCTATTCGACCATCATCGATGCGCAGCGCGCAGCACCGGAGCCGACTGGTGCCGACGCAATCTCGCTCGCTGCACGCCAGATCGCGGAAACGCTGAAGCTTTCGGCCATTGTCACCTATACCGCGTCCGGCACGACCGGCCTGCGCGCTGCCCGCGAGCGGCCGCGCACGCCGATTATCGCTCTGTCGCCGGTTGTCGATACCGCCCGCAAGCTGTCGCTCGTCTGGGGCCTGCATTGCGTTGTTACCGATGATGCGCACGACCTTGAAGACATGGTCAACCATGCTTGCGAAATCGTCTTCCACGAAGAGTTCGGCAAGGCAGGCGACCGCGTCATCATCACCGCCGGTGTCCCGTTCGGAACCCCGGGCGCGACCAACATGCTGCGCATCGCCTATATAGGGCCAGATGGAAAATCGGGCATCTAGACTGGCGATATTCCGGCCGTGACGGCCTGCAAATGGCGTCGTTTTGCGCTTCCGGTGCTCATGTGCGTTCTTTGACGCAAAGTCTAATCCGAAAAGTCTGCAACTTTTCGGGACTATGCGTGGAAGTACATTCCGCACCGGTTCTCAAACTCCACCATTTTCGGCTCGCCACAGCCGGAATCTCATCCAGTCGTGGCAGACGCCATCCAAAGAAACGCGCTCTTTGAGAGCGCGTTTTTCTTTGAGCAGAGATGAATTGGAGGAGGCAGGGACGCTCTAAGTCCGAGTGTCGGTCAGTTCGTCAGCCAGATCATTGAAGTTCTTCTGTGCGTCGCGCATCATCGGATAAACGATCAGGGCCTGTTCATAGGCTTTCAGCGCCTGTTCCTTGAGGCCGCGCAGGCGCAATATGGTCGCCATGCCGGTCAGGGCGCCATAATGGCGCGGTTCCAGTTCCAGCGTACGATTGATGTCGTACATGGCATGGGCATAATCTTTTTTAAGGAAATAGACCGTCGCGCGGCGATTCCATGCTTCCGCATATTCCGGGTCGAGCGCGATCGCTTCGTTCAGGAAGTCGATGGCCGAAGGATAGCGCTGCTCCAGCATCGCCGCGTTCGCCCATTGCATGAGGAGATCGACTGTTGCGCTGCCCGATTGCGACCACAGCGTATTGATCTGCGAAGCAATGCGCCGCGCCCTGGCTTCATCGGTTGTACGGCGAAGATCAGCAAAGAGCTTGTCGAGGCGCTCTTCAGGCGTTTGGGCTGCATCCGGCGCAGGTTTTTCCGGGGTCGGTTTCTGTTCGCTGTCGGGGCCGGTCTGAACGGGCGTCAGCGGTGCGGTAAGCGGCACCTTGCCGGGCGCGACTTCGGCATAAGCCGACAGCACCGTTGCACCCAGCGATGCGAGCACAGAAAAAGAAACCAGACAAGCAAAAACGTTCCGCATACGCATAGATTTTATCATGCGCAGCGAAACGTCAAATGCAAAATCAGAAATAAGATTAGCCCTGGCGAGCCTTGTAGCGCGGGGCGGTCTTATTGATGATGTATACGCGGCCCTTGCGGCGGACCAGCTGGCAGTCCCGATGACGGGCCTTAAGCGCTTTAAGCGAGTTCTTGATCTTCATGTCAATCACCGGTCTTGTTGGCCCGTTGACGTGCAGATGCCGCGGGGCTTCATAAAAACAGGCGCCCGAGGCGCCAATTGGTTACAGGCACTGTTAGATGCCCGAAGGGTTGGCCGAAATACACAAGGTTTCAGGCAAATGTCAACTCCTGAGCCGCAGATTCAGGGTGCAGGAGCTGAAATTCTTGGCAGGCGGCAAAAGATTCATCGGGAATCGACGGGATTCCCGATGAACATCATTTCCTGCGAGGCTGGATGCGCGTCACATGGCCCATTTTGCGGCCCGGACGTGCTTCCTTTTTACCGTAAAGGTGCAGCACGGCATCGTTTTCGGAGAGAATCGCTGGAACCTTGTCGACGTCGTCGCCGATCAGGTTTTCCATTACGCAATCGGAATGGCGTTCGGTGCTGCCGAGAGGCAATCCGGCAACGGCGCGGATATGCTGTTCGAACTGCGAAATGGCACAGGCTGCTTCCGTCCAGTGGCCGGAATTATGGACACGCGGGGCAAACTCGTTTGCCAGCAGCGTTCCGTCCTTCAGGACGAAGAATTCGAGCCCCAGCACGCCGATGTAATCAAGCGCATTCAAAAGCTTTGTAGCGGCTTTGCGGGCAGCTTCCGCTGTGTTCTCGGAAATCGCAGCCGGAACGGTCGAGGTGGCAAGGATGCCGTCCTTGTGCACGTTGTCGGCAATATCGAAGATTGCGACGTTTCCAGACCGGTCGCGCGCTGCAATCACCGAGACTTCGCGTTCGAAATCGACGAAGCCTTCGAGGATCGCCGGGGCGCGATTGATGGCAAGAATCGCCTTGTGGGCTTCGCTCTCGTCGAGCGAGGTCAGGCGGACCTGTCCCTTGCCGTCATAGCCCAGACGTCGCGTCTTGAGGATGCCGCGCTCGCCAAGCGCTCCCAGGGCCGCGATCAGGGATTCTTCATCGTCCACGAGGCGCCAGGGAGCCGTCTCGATATCGCTTTCATTGAGGAACTGCTTTTCGGCAAAGCGATCCTGCGAGACTTCAAGCGCTGCGGGCGGCGGCAGGACCAGAGCGGTTTCTGCCAGCCGGTCGGCGGCGCTCACCGGCACGTTCTCGAATTCGTAGGTAATGACATCGGAAGCTGCGGCAAGTTCCGCAAGCGCCTTCGGATCGTCATAGGCCGCGACGATCTGGCGATTGGCGACCTGTGCTGCCGGGCAATCGGCCTGCGGCTCCAGTATCACGGTTTGGAAGCCGAGCCGCGCTGCGGCCATGGCAAGCATCCTGCCGAGCTGCCCGCCGCCGATGATGCCGATGGTTGCACCGGGCTTCAGTACAGAAGTGTTCATATCAGGCCTCGTTTGAAGGACGTTCCGCCACGCTTTCCGTCTGCGCCGCGCGCCACTCGTCAAGACGGGCTGCGAGCGCCTCATCGTAAAGCGCCAGGACGGCTGCTGCGAGCAGTGCGGCATTGACCGCACCGGCGCGGCCGATCGCCAGCGTACCGACAGGGATGCCGGCCGGCATCTGGACGATGGAGAGAAGCGAGTCCTGGCCTGAAAGCGCCTTGGACTGGACCGGAACGCCGAAGACGGGAAGCGGCGTCATGGCTGCCGCCATGCCCGGCAGATGGGCTGCGCCGCCTGCGCCCGCGATGACGACCTTGAAACCTTCTGCCTTGGCGCCTTTGGCAAAGGCAACGAGACGATCAGGGGTGCGATGCGCGGAAACGATCCGGGCATCGAAGGAAATGCCGAGTGCTTCGAGTGTGTCCGCTGCATGGCGCATGGTTTCCCAGTCGGACTGGCTTCCCATGATGATGGCGACATCGGCAGTAACGCTCATTGATCTTCCTGCTCCGCTTCTTTCATGTAGTTGGTGGATGATGCTGAAAAGATAAAGCCGGGCGAACCCCGGCTCTAATTATGGATCGTCATGGACATTCAGGCGATGATGTCGGGGATCACCCGATCTTCCATTTCCTGCAGCTTGTCCTTGATTGCGAGCTTTTTCTTTTTCATGCGCTGCACGCGCAATTGGTCGCAGCCAACCGCTATCATGGCGTTTATGGCAGCATCGAAGTCCGCGTGTTCCTGTTTCAGACGTGCGACGGCCAATCTGATTTCGGCCTGTTCCTGATCGGACATGCGGTGCCCCGTTCTGTTGAATAGTTTTACGGGCTGCGCCAACCCATGAAAAGGTGCGGCGTCAGCCCGTTTCCGGCGAAGCCCTTATCACATTTTTCGCGTCAGGAAAATGCTACCACGACAAAATCGACTTTGCATCAAACTCATGCCAAACTGTCATGGTTCTGTCATGGACGCGGCTGTCGAAGGCGACAAACACCACCGCATCCTTGGCAGCCGGGACTGTGTGTTTGGCCCGGAAATACAGGAGATGTGCCGGGCGCTCATGCAGGTTGAATGGCGGGATGGCGGGCAAACAAGGTCCACGCCGTTCCGTAAATCAGGGAAATCAACCAAAGGAGATCTGATGATGGCTATCGAGTCCCATCTTGCCACGCTCGAAAAGAAGCACGGCGCTCTGGAGCAGGAAATTTCCGAAGCCCTGGCGTCACCGGCAATGGATGACCTGCACGTTGCATCTCTCAAGCGCAAGAAGCTTATGCTCAAGGACCAGATCGAAAAACTGAGATCCCAGGTAACGCGTCACTGACAGGGAAGCCGCGTTTTGATCGCGGTTGGATAAGGCGTATCAAACCAAAGACTTTGGCTGTTGAAAGGTTCTCGCGAGCCTGAATTGCCTTGTCGCGGACATGGAATGTTGCACCACAGCAGTGCGCTTTTCCATGTCATGGTCATGACGCTGGATTGCTGCATTGGCGGCTGTGCCACAGCCGCCGAACATATTGGTTCAATTATTTGATTGGTTCTGTTTGTCGATGGCGATTTTTAACGCCGTCAACCTTCCGTCTCCGCTCTCGGATCAAGGTTCAGCGCTTCCGGCGTAGCACCGCGTTCCGATGGCATGCTCATGAACTGGTCCTTGTTCTCTTTGGGAACCGAAGCGCGCCTGCGGGAGCGGAACAGCGCATAACCGGTGATGGAAATATGCGCGAGCATGGTGATGGCAAAGAGGCCTGAAGGCCAGAAAATATCCATCGCCGCGGCCGCCAGAAGCGGCCCAAGCATCGTGCCGAACCCGTAAAGCAGCAGAAGTCCGCTCGACACTTTCACGAAGCTTTCCGATGTTGCATGGTCGTTCGCGTGGGCGACCGCAACGGGATAGAGCGCATAGGCGAGCGCGCCGTAGCAGCCGGTCATCGCGATAATGACGGAGCCGCTGGTAGGCGCGACGAGAAAGGCGATCAGCCCAACCAGTGCCGCCAGAGCCGCAACGCTGGCCAGTACGAAACGCCGGTCCACCAGATCGGAAATGCGACCGATCGGAATCTGCATCAGGGCACCGGCTGCGATGGTGACGCTGACCATCAAGGCGATCTCGGTGGTCGAGATCCCGGATTTCGCGCCAAAGACCGCTCCAAGCGTACCCCAGGCGCCATTGGCGATGCCGATCAGGATGCAACCGACAAAGGCTGCGGGGGAGTTGTTATAGAGCGCCTTGAGATCGAGCTGCACTTCTGTCAGCGGCTTGGGGCTTACAGCCGTGGAAATCGCGGTCGGGATAAGGGCCAGGCAGAAGAAGACGCCGCTTATCATGAACAGGTGATCGGAGCGCACATCGCCCGCAGCCACCAGCATTTGCCCGGACATGGTGGCCCCATAGTTGACCATCATGTACATGCCGAAAATCTTGCCGCGCGATTCGTTGGTCGCCCGCTCATTCAGCCAGCTTTCGATGACCATGAAGGCACCGGCCATGGAAAAGCCGGTGAAAGCGCGCAGGATGACCCAGATGGTTGCATCCACGAAAACGCCGGAAAGCAGGGCGATGATCGCAGCCGATGCTGCAAAACATCCGAATGCCCGTACATGGCCGACGCGGCGCACCAGGCGCGGCGCGAACAGACAGCCCGCAACGAAACCACCTGCCCAGGTGGTGCCGAGCATGCCCAGCGATGTGACCGAAAATCCTTCCGCGCCACCGCGCAGAGGCAGCAGGAGACCATGAAGACCTGAGGCGATGAGGAGAAAGGCTGTGCCGCAAAGGAGGGCCAGAACCTGAATGTAAATGCGCAAAATTCTATTCCCGCAACTTGAAGCTGGGCCGTCGATGTCGAGCGGCCATTGCGATCAGTGACTATTGTTCCTAAACAATTCGTCCGGAAATGGTTCCGGCGATTTTGCTCCGGCATCCATTTCCGCTGACGAGTTTCCCTTATCGAAACAATGCTTCCGCCGCCGCGCGGCTGTCGCCCTTCTTGAGGCGTTCTGCCTTCAATCGCTCTATTTCGGATTGCAGCAGGGCAATGCGCTGGTCGATCTCGGTGACCGAAAGCAGCGACAGTTCCTCCTCGCTCAGCGCCACGCTGCTGCGGGGCTTCGCCACATCCTCATCGAAACCGCTCATAGCCGTCCTCCGTGGTCAATGATGGCTCAGAAAAGATTTAACACCTTGAATCGTCGCATATATATTTGGGAAAATCGATGACGATTTCCCTAACGCGGTGTCTTGCATCCGCATGCGGCATTTGTGCGACGGTGCCGATGGGGCACCTGACCACGGCGTAGGGTACGAAATCTGAATGGAGTCTTAAGCATGATGACCGACCTTCCTTCACAGATGACCGCTATCGAAATTTCCGAACCGGGCAGACCCCATATGCTTCGCCCTGTTCAGCGCTCGGTGCCGGAGCCGAAGGAAAGTGAAATTCTGGTGCGGGTGCGTGCTGCCGGGGTCAACCGTCCCGATGTCTTGCAGCGGCTGGGACAATATGCGCCGCCGCCCGGCGCGTCCGATATTCCGGGCCTGGAAATTGCCGGTGACATTGTAGCCGTCGGCAGCGGCGTCAAGCGTTTCAAGCTCGGCGATCAGGTCGTCGCATTACTGGCTGGCGGTGGCTATGCCGAGTATGCCGTCGTGCATGAAAGCAATGCTCTGCCCCTGCCTTCCGGCTATGGCTATATCGAAGCGGCTGCGATCCCGGAGACTTTCTTCACCGTCTGGCACAATGTTATCGAGCGCGGAGGATTGAAGAAAGGCGAGACGCTTCTGGTTCATGGCGGCTCGTCGGGGATCGGCACGACGGCTATCCAGCTAGCCAAGGCATTCGGCGCGACCGTCATTGCGACTGCCGGCTCCAAGGAAAAGTGCGACGCCTGTCTGAAGCTGGGGGCTGATCGCGCCGTCAATTATAGGGACGAGGATTTTGTCGAGGTCGTCAAGGACGTGACCAAAGGCAGAGGTGCCGATGTGATTCTCGATATGGTCGGCGGTGACTACGTTGATCGCAATTACAAGGCTGCGGCCGAAGATGGCCGCATCGTGCAGATCGCCTTTCTCAATGGGGCGAAAGCCACGGCCAATTTCGCGCTGTTGATGACCAAGCGCCTGACCCATACGGGCTCCACGCTTCGTCCGCGGCCGGTCGAGTTCAAGGCTGGCATTGCGCGGGAACTGGAGGCAAAGGTCTGGCCGCTTCTGGCGCAGCGCCGCGTCGCGCCAGTGATGGATATGATCTTTTCGCTGAAAGATGCCTGGCGCGCGCATGAACGGATGGAGGAGGGGAGGCATATCGGCAAGATCGTACTCGATATTGCCTAGAGCCGTTCCAAAGCCGTCCTGTGTGGTGGCAAATGGCGCTTTGTGGTTCAGGCTCTTTAGCTTGAGAGCCATTCTTGCTCTGGCGACAAAAAAACGATATATAGGCCGTGATTTCCCGGAAATTGTGGTTTTGCCCACGTCCCGCGCCACCGGAGCGGACGAACAGAAGGATTATATCTAATGGCCACCCAGCTTCTTATGCCGAAGGCAACGGCCGTTTGGCTTGTCGATAATACGGCCCTGTCGTTTGACCAGATTGCCGCTTTCTGCAAGCTGCACCCGCTGGAAGTGAAGGCTATTGCCGACGGTGAAGCTTCGCAGGGTATCAAGGGTCTCGACCCGGTCATTACCGGCCAGATTTCGCGTGAAGAAATCGCGAAGGGCGAAAAGGACCCTTATTATCGCCTGAAGCTTGCCGAACCGAAGGTTCGTGTTCCCGAAGCCAAGCGCAAGGGTCCGCGTTATACGCCGCTTTCCAAGCGTCAGGACCGCCCGAATGCGATTCTCTGGCTGGTACGCAATCATCCTGAACTGAAGGATGCGCAGATTTCCCGCCTGATCGGCACGACCAAGTCGACCATCGAGCAGATTCGCAACCGCACGCACTGGAACTCGGCAAATCTGACGGCGATGGACCCGGTTACCCTCGGCCTCTGCTCGCAGATCGATCTCGACATCGAAGTCGAACGTGCGTCGCGCAATCGTCCGGCCGCGCCCGAGGCGGACAGCACCTTGCTGCCAGCTTCTGCGACCGAGAATTTCGATTATCGTGACGAGCAGCCCGCGGAAGACGAGCTCGATGCCGACAAGGTTTTCGCCAAGCTCTCTTCGCTGAAGGGCGCGAATACAGACGACGAAGACGAGGAAGAATAGTCGGGAAGCGACATCGCTTGCCGAAATGCAAGAAGCCCGGTTCTGCCGGGCTTTTTTTGTCAGGTCAAGCTGCTGCCTCGCTGTTGGGAGTGGACGTGGCGGCGATCCAGACTTTGAGGGCGTCCACATAGCGGTTTGCCGCATCCTCCAGCGCTTCGGTTGATATCTTGTCGGCGGCATACAGCACAAACGGCGCTGCCCAGCCGAGCCCGCAACGGTTCGCTGTTGCCCGCAATGGGGCGAAGAGCTCAATCATGGGGAACATGTTGCGCCCGCCTTCGCGATAGGCTTCAGGGACATTTCCTGCTGTCGCGGCGATCAGGAGCGGCGTCCCTTCGAGCTTGCGGCCCTCCTGCTCATAGGCAACGTAGAACATGCGAGTCAGGACGGCATCTTGCCACGCCTTGAGAAGCGGCGGTGTGGAATACCATTGGACCGGAAATTGCAAGACAATGCGATCAGCCGACAGAAGTCGCGATGCTTCACGCTCGCTATCCTTCAAGAAATCGATCCCCTGCGGATAAGCGGCCTGCATGTCGACGATCTTCACGCCGGGCAATTTTGCAGCTGCGGCGGCAAGCGTTGCGTTGGCGCGGGATCGTGCCAGATCGGGATGAAAAAGTAAGATCAGCGTCTTGGACATGGTTGTCTCCTTCGGGCTGACGGAAACGATGCCACCAGTAATTAAATTTCTCCAATTTATAATAGATATATACTATTATTGATTTCATGAATTTACGTTCGCTCGATCTCAATCTTCTCGTCGTACTGGATGCCCTTCTCGATGAAGCGCATGTGAGCCGGGCCGCCGACCGGCTTAACCTGACTCAGCCTGCTGTATCGAATGCTTTGCAGCGCTGCCGCGCCTTGTTCAACGACCAGCTTTTGGAAAGGACGCGCGGCACGATGCGGCGCACTCCGAAAGCGGAAACATTGCGTGCTCCTCTGAAAACTTTGCTGGCAGGGGTGATCGATCTGGTTGATCCGCCCGAAGTGCAGCTTGTGTCGCTGCAGCAGACGATACGGGTCTGCATGGCGGACTATCCCGCCATCTTCGTCATAGGGCCTCTATTGAAGACGCTTGCGCACACTGCACCGGGGATCAATATCATTGTCCAACCGTGGCATGGTGCCGAGGCGGCGCGGGTGGCGCTCGTGACAGGAGAAAGCGATCTAGCCCTCTCCGTCTTTCCTGATGCTGATAAGGAGCTTCAGCGCCGCCTGCTGCTGGAGGAGAACTACATTATTGCAATGCGCCGGGATCATGCGGCAGCAAACGCCTTCTCGCTGGAGAGCTGGCTTGAATATCCGCATATCCTCGTCTCCGGGCGCGGAGACGACAGCAGTCCGGTCGACCGCACGCTCGCGGAGCGGGGATTAAGCCGCCGGGTGGGTGTGGTTGTACCGAATTTCGACATGGTGCCGGAATTGCTGGCCAATACCGATATGATCGCCATGCTGCCATCGCGCTGTATGCCCGAGGACACGTCTTCCCTCGCGGCTTTCCCGCCGCCGATTCCCGTTGCAGGTTTTCCGTTGCATATCGCCTGGCACAAGCGCCGTCAGGAAGATCGCGGGGTACAATATGTCATCGAGCAGTTGGTCAGGATCATGATGGAAAAGAGAACCGGTTCGACAGGTCTGTTGTGAACAGACTGCCGAACCGGTTCAAGCGGCGGTTGCTTGGGAGTGGCCGAAGTGTTCAGTCCTTGAAGGCGTTATATTCGCTCAATTCCATGAGACGGTAGAAATCTGCCAGCGTCTTGCCGCGTTCGGCCCGGAAGAGGCGGCCTGCGTCGCTCGCCTCCACGATGCGGTCGGTGCGGAATGTGCGGAAAGCATTGCGCAATTCGCACCAGCCAATAACCGTCCAGACCTTGCCCCAGAACCAGAGGCCGAGCGGACGAATATCACGCTCGCTTTCGCGCGATTCCAGATCACGATAGCGGATGTTGAGGACATTGCCCTGATCGACGGCGCGTTCCACCGCGTCAATGATGCGGCGCTCGTCCATGCTGATGCGCGCCGTTGGCGCGTGAATCTGCGTGCTGGTGATGCGGGCGCGCTCTTCCTTGGGCAGCACGGCTTCGATCTTGACGAGAGCCTCTTCCGCGCCCCGCGCCATGGAGACACCGCCCCAGGCGCGGATGAGGCGCGCCCCCGCGACAAGCGCCACGATTTCGTCGCGCGTGAACATCAGCGGCGGCAACTCGAAACCCTGCCGCAGAATGTAGCCGACGCCTGCTTCGCCATCGATGGGGACGCCTGTCGATTGCAGGTCGGAGATGTCGCGGTAGATGGTGCGTTCGGAGACTTCCAGCCGTTCGGCCAGCTGGCGCGCGGTGACAAGCCTGCCACCGCGCAGGTGCTGAACGATCTGGAAAAGGCGGTCTGCACGGCGCATTCCGTTTTATTCTCCGTTGCAATATCTGGTTTTGCGCTGTTCCAGATAACGATCCGGCCAGCCCAGATCCTTGCGCAGGTCTTTTGACAGACCGTCGATGACGCGCTGTGTGCGGATAAACCGGCGGCGTTCGTCCTGCCTGCGCTTGTATTCCTTCAAGACTGCGATCAATGGTGCGATTGCGAGTGCCATGGTGAAAACTCCCTCATCCTTGGATACGCAGTATCGCACACCCCTCCTGACAGCTATCTGTCAGGAGCAAATCCGTCCTTTATTATCGTCCCAATGGGACGGGATCGCAACGTCACGCCTTGTAGCGCGGTGCTGCCGTATAGCTGAGAGGGAGGCGTCCGCCATCGGCATAGATGGTCTGGCCTGTCACATAGCTCGCGTCCCGCGATGCCAGAAATGAAGCTATCGAAGCAATTTCAGATGCTTGGCCGATACGACCGAGCGGCGTTCGCGACAGGATCGCGTTGCGGGCATCGGCGTCCGTGTTCACGGCGGAAAGCATGTCGGTCTCTATGGAGCCCGGGCCGATCGCATTGACGCGAATCCCCCAGCGAGCGAGCGCTACTGCCATGGAGCGTGTCAGTTGGTTCAATCCGCCCTTGGAAACGGAATAGGCGAGTTGCTCGGGCAGGCCGAAGATGGCGTTGATCGACGACATGTTGATGATTGTGCCCGGATCGCCGCCCGATTCGACGCGCTCCACCATGCGTTTGGCCACGGCCTGTCCGCACAGAAACGCACCCTTGAGATTGACCCGCATCACGCGGTCGAAATCTTCTTCCTTGAGATCGAGGAAATCCGCCTGATGCACGATACCCGCATTGTTGACGAGAATATCGATCTCGCCGAGATTGGTTATGGTGAAGGTCAGGAGATTGTGAATGTCGAGCTTGTCGCCCACGTCGGCAGCCATGGGATGCACAGGGCCGAACTGCTCCAGATCCCTGGCTGCGCGCATGGCTGCGGCATTGTCGATGTCGGACAGGACAACGCTTGCACCGTCCAACAGGAAGCGTTTTGCTATGGCATAGCCAATACCGCGGGCAGCGCCGGTGACGATGGCCACCTTGCCTTCTAATTGCATGGTCGATCTCCAGTTTGCGTGGAGATTGGACCGGCGGAAACCGCCGGTCAATAGTTCGGGAATGGATCAGGCGAAGGCCAAGCCAGTGTGACGCTCGCGCAGAACGGTGCTGATTTCGTCCAGAATAGCCGGGTCGTCAATTGTGGCTGGCATCTTCCATTCTTCGCCGTCAGCGATCTTCTGGATCGTGGAACGCAAAATCTTGCCGGAGCGCGTCTTCGGCAGGCGTTTGACGGTCAGCGCCAGCCGGAAGGCGGCAACAGGGCCGATGATGTCCCGCACCATGCTGACGCATTCCTTTTCGACCTCCTGGGGATCGCGTTCGATGTTGGATTTCAACACCAGGAAACCGCAGGGAACCTGCCCCTTGAGGGGATCGGAAATGCCGAGCACTGCGCATTCGGCGACGTCGGGATGGCTTGAAAGCACCTCTTCCATCGCGCCCGTCGACAGGCGATGGCCAGCGACATTGATGATGTCGTCGGTGCGGCTCATGATGTAGAGATAGCCGTCCTGGTCCATGTAACCCGCATCGGCGGTTTTATAGTAGCCCGGAAATTCGTTCAGATAGGCCTTGCGGAAGCGCTCGTCAGCATTCCAGAGCGTCGGCAGGCAGCCCGGCGGCAGCGGCAGCTTGATGAGGATATTGCCAAGCTGGCCGCGTTCGAGTTCATGGCCTTCATCGTCCAGCACGCGGATATCATATCCCGGCAGGCAGACGGCCGGTGAACCATATCTCGTTTCCAGAAGCCCGAGGCCAAGCGGATTGGCGACCATGGGCCAGCCGCTTTCCGTCTGCCACCAATGGTCGATCACCGGACAGCCCAGCAGGTTTTCGGCCCAGTGAATCGTGTCCGGATCGGCGCGTTCACCAGCAAGATAAAGGGCGCGGAACTTCGAAAGGTCGTAGCGGCGCACGAAATTGCCGTCAGCGTCGTCCTTCTTGATGGCGCGCAGTGCTGTCGGTGCGGTGAACATCACCTCGACGCCATGCTCCGCGATGATGCGCCAATAGGTGCCCGCATCCGGTGTGCCGATCGGCTTGCCCTCGAACAGGATGCTGGTCGCGCCATGGATCAGCGGCCCATAGACGATATAGGAATGGCCGACGACCCAGCCCACATCGGACGCCGCCCACCATACCTGACCGGGCTCCACGCCAAAAACATGCTTCATGGACCAGGCGAGCGCCACCATATGCCCGCCATTGTCGCGCACGACGCCTTTGGGCTCCCCGGTCGTACCGGAGGTGTAGAGCACATAAAGCGGATCGGTTGCCTCGACGGCTACGCAGGGGACATGGCGGCCACGCGCGGCATCGACGGCTTCGCGATAGTCGATGTCGCGGCCTGCGACCGGCTCGTGCCGGTGCTGTTCGCGCTGCAAGATGATGCAATGATCGACTTTATGGTGCGCGAGTGAAATCGCTTTATCCAGCATGGCCTGATATGGCACCACGCGCGTCGGTTCGATGCCGCAGGACCCGGCGATGATCATCACCGGTTTGGCGTCGTCGATGCGGGTTGCAAGCTCATTGGCGGCAAATCCGCCGAAAACCACGGAATGGACGGCGCCGATGCGGGCCGCAGCCAGCATGGCGACGGCTGCTTCGGGAACCATCGGCATATAGATGAGAACGCGGTCGCCTTTCGTCACACCATTGTCGAGCATGACGGCGGAAAGCGCCTCCACTTCCTCCAGCAGTTCGCGATAGGTGAATTTCCGGACCTTGCCGGTCACAGGGCTTTCATAGATCAGCGCGACCTGCTGGCCGCGCCCGTTGGCGACATGGCGGTCGAGCGCATTATAACAGGTATTGCACTCAGCACCCTTGAACCAGCGGCCATAGACACCTTCGTCGCCCGCAAAAACCTGATCCCATGGCTTGAACCAGTCGATTGCCTGCGCCGCTTCAGCCCAGAAGCGTTCAGGATCGGCCAGCCATGCGGCATAGGTTTCGGCATATTTCGAAGTCATGCTCTTCCTCCCAGAAGCACGCGCAACGCCAGCGGGCGGGCGCATGATTAGTCTGCTGACGAAAGCGCAAGATCGGCCCCCTGCGGCCCATCTCCTCCATGCGCCTTTCATCACCTCCGCGTACAGTTTATGCCGCCCAACGGTAATTCGTCCATGAAACTTAAGATGAAGGCGAAGCATGCCGGTAAAACGGTTGTGTCTGCTGCGCGCGTCTTGCGGCGATCACCTGTCTGCGTCACAAGGAGGCAGAGAGGTGATCCGTGACAAAAATCCTGCCCGTGCTGCTCGTTCTTCTGATGGGCCTGCACATCATCAAACCCCTCGGCTTGCCGGGCCTGAAGCGGCGCGGCGATTTCTGGAAAATCGCCGCCATCGCCATTATGGTGATGGCGCTGGCGGTCGGCTTTCATCTGCACGAGGGATGAAAGGCGGCTCAGGCCGCCTTTTCCAGTTCCTTTTTCCAGCCGCCGGTGGCAGCAAGGCCGTTCATCTTTGCGCGATGCGCGAAAGCACGCTGACCGGCTGCGATATTCTCATCCCTGCCGCCCCAGGCTTCCAGTGCCGCCGCCTGCAAGGCCCGGCCATAGGAAAAGGTCATTTTCCATGGCATGTCGAAGCCTGCATTCATGGCGGACAGATGGGCTGTCGCTTCTTCGCCCGTCTGGCCGCCGGAAAGGAAGGCGATGCCGGGCACTGCTGCCGGAACGGTGTTGCGGAAACAGCGGACGGTTTTCTCCGCCACTTCTTCCACGGAGGCCTTGCGGGCATTCTTGCCGTCGATGACCATGTTCGGCTTCAGGATCATGCCTTCGAGCCGGACGTGGGCATCGTAAAGTTCCGTAAATACCGTCTTGAGAACCCATTCCGTCACGTCATAACAACGGTCGATGGTGTGATTGCCCGGCTTGCCGTCCATCAGCACTTCGGGTTCGACAATCGGTACGATGTTTGCTTCCTGACAGAGGGCGGCGTAGCGGGCGAGAGCCTGCGCATTCTGCTTCACCGCCCCCCATGTGGGCAGGCCGTCGGAGATCGAGATCACCGCGCGCCATTTGGCGAAACGTGCGCCAAGCGCATGATATTCATTGAGCCGCTCGCGCAGGCCATCCAGCCCCTCGGTGATAGTTTCGCCTTCAAAACCCGCGAGGGGTTTTGCACCCGCATCGACCTTGATGCCCGGGACCGCGCCAGCGCTGCGGATGATTTCGACAAGCGGCGTGCCGTCCTTGGCCTTCTGCCTTATGGTTTCATCATACAGAATGACACCCGAAATATAGTTCTTCATCGCTTCGTCCGCGCGGAAGAGCATTTCGCGATAGTCGCGGCGCGTGTCTTCGGTGGATCCGAGATCGATCGCGTCAAAACGCTTCTTGATGGTGCCTGAACTTTCATCGGCGGCGAGAATGCCTTTTCCTGCCGCTACCAGTGCAATCGCAATATCTTCAAGACGTTCGGTCATATGCAACGCTCCTTCTATCAAGGCGATGAGGGAGTGTTGGTTAAAACTATGGCGAGCGCAAGTCATTGAAACGTTTGAAATATTTTTCAAACGGTTTAGGTCTTTCATACGGGCATCGCATGTTTTTGCCGAAACTGGTTTTATATCCGGGTTGCGAACCCCATGTAAGAAACCAGTGAGGAAACCCCGCCTGTTTCCGTCGATGAGATTTGAGGAGGAAGTATGCGACGTGTCCTTTTTAGCCTGCCGTTTGTTCTGGCTGCATCGATGGTCGCCCTGCCGGTGGCGAACGCTTCGGCTGAGAGTATCAACGCCGGCGGCAGGCAGGCCGCAGCAAATGCTCCGTTTGCGGTAACGCCGGTGGCCGAATTCGACACGCCATGGGCGATCGCCTTTCTGCCCGATGGCAGGCTGCTTCTGACGGAGAAGGGTGGCAAGATTTTCATTGTCACGCAAACGGGTGACAAAATTGCCGTCGAGGGCGTGCCGGAAGTCGCATTCGGCGGTCAGAACGGTCTGCTTGATATCGCGCCCGCGCCCGACTTCGAGAAGAGCAAGGCGGTCTATTTTTCCTATAACGAACCGGCTCAGAGCGGCAGCAGCGTGGTGCTGGCACGCGCTGTTCTGGATGAAGGTGGCGGCAAGGCGGCGCTGAAGAACAGGACCACCATCTGGAAGCAGGATGCGGCGGCGCGTGGCGGACAGCCGGGCGGCATTATCGCATTTGCGCCGGACGGCAAGCATCTGTTCTTCTCCGTCGGTGATCGCATGTTGCCTGCAACCGCGCAGGACGATGCAGCGCCGATGGGAAAAATCCTCCGCATGAATCTCGACGGGTCCGTTCCGAAGGATAATCCGCATGCCGATGCGGAGGGTGTGCGGGCACTGACCTGGTCGACCGGCCATCGTAACCCTTACGGGCTGGCCTTCGGTCCCGATGGAAAGCTCTGGGAACATGAGATGGGGCCGCGCGGCGGCGACGAGTTCAACCTCATCAAGCCCGGTCTCAATTACGGCTGGCCGCTTGTCTCGAACGGCGACAATTACAGTGGCCGACCGATCCCGCGCCATAGCACACGCCCGGAATTCGAGCCGCCATTGGTGTACTGGACGCCTGTTATCGCTCCGGCCGGGCTTGCCTTCTACGAGGGTGACATGTTCCCCGAATGGCGCGGTTCGGCGCTCATCGGCGGGCTTTCGGTCATGTCGCTGGTGCGTGTCGTGATCGACAAGGACGGCAAGGCGGACGAAGCGGAGCGCTTTGAAATGGAAAACCGTATCCGCGATGTGGCGGTGGGGCCGGATGGCGCCATCTGGCTGATCGAAGACGATAATCCGGGCCGGTTGCTGAAGCTGACACCAAAAAAGTAAGCCCGGCGGAACCGGGCTTACTGAAACCTGATGTGGGGCGTTACTTCTTCAAGACATCGACCCCTGGGAGGGGCTTGCCTTCCATCCATTCAAGGAAGGCGCCGCCTGCGGTCGAGATATAGGTGAAGTCGTCGGCAACGCCCGCATGATTGAGGGCAGCGACCGTATCGCCGCCGCCGCCAACCGAAACCAGCTTGCCTGCCTTGGTGCGGGCTGCGACGTGCTTGGCAGTCTTGACCGTGGCGGCGTCGAAGGGGCGCAGCTCGAAGGCACCGAGCGGGCCGTTCCAGACGAGCGTGGCGGCGTCATCGATAGCCGAGGCGATCAGATCGATCGAAAGTGCTCCTGCATCGAGAATCATGCCATCGCTTGGCACGGCATCGACGCCATAGGTCTGGTTCGGCGTGTCGGCTGCAAAGTGCCAGCCCACGACGGCATCGACCGGCAGGATGATCGCGCACTTTGTGGTTTCGGCCTTGGCCATGATTTCGCGGGCGGTGGAAGCAAGTTCATGCTCGCAGAGCGACTTGCCGACATCATAGCCCTTGGCGGCGAGGAAGGTGTTTGCCATGCCGCCACCGATGACGAGCGCATCGACCTTCTCGATCAGGTTGGACAGGAGGTCGAGCTTGGTCGAGACCTTTGCGCCGCCGACGATGGCCACAACCGGGCGAGCCGGATTGCCAAGGCCCTTTTCCAACGCTTCAAGCTCAGCCTGCATGCCGCGGCCCGCACAGGCGGGCAGGACATGGGCAAGCCCTTCCGTCGAGGCATGCGCGCGGTGGGCAGCCGAAAACGCGTCATTCACATAAAGATCGCCATTGGCTGCCAGAGCTGCGACGAATTCCGGATCGTTCTTTTCCTCGCCCTTGTGGAAACGGGTATTTTCCAGAAGCAGGACATCGCCGTCCTTCAACGCATCGACCGCGGCCTTTGCCTTGTCCCCGATGCAGTCTTCGGCAAAATGAACCCCGTGTCCAAGCACCTTGGCGAGCGGCTTCACGACATGCTTCAAAGAGTTTTCATCCGAAGCAACGCCCTTGGGACGACCGAAATGGGCGAGCAGAATAACCTTTGCGCCTTTCCTGGAAAGTTCGGCAATGGTCGGAACGATGCGCTCGATACGGGTCAGGTCGGTGACTTCGCCATTCGCCATCGGCACGTTGAGATCAACGCGGACCAGTACGCGCTTGGACTTGACGTCGGCATCGTCGAGAGTGCGGAAACTCATGATCTTTCTCCCAGAACTGTCTTTCGGGTGCCGATGGAGCAGTGTGCTCAAACAGGCAGGCGCCGGAAAAGGGTTGGATAGTCGGTGACAAGCCCGTCCTCGTCGACGGGCAATTCAGCGGTGAAGGTGCGGTCGGCTGCCTCGTAGCGATAGCGCCGTCCTGCCTCGATACAGGTGTAGCGCTGCTGGTCGCGCAGCGGGCGGAAGCTGTCGAAGGGCACGTAAAGCATGTCGAGCTGTACGGTGCCGCTTTCCGGCGTCAGGCCAAGGCGGCGGATGGGCAGCGTGTTGGTGAAGGGGGTTCCCGCCAGATCGATATCGATGCAGCCGTCAAATTCAGGCAGTGCATCGCCCGCCATCGTGTTCCAGTGACCGGCGCCATCGGAAGCCAGCTCCAGCCGGTGGCCGGACATGGTTTCGATCAGGAAATGAAGGACATGCCAGGCGCTGTTGCAGTCGATGCTGTAGCGTACGCCGTAGGGGGCGCCGCCGCGATCGCCAATCACCACGCTTTCGGCACGGATCGTGCGGCCGGTAGGGCTGAGATTGAGATGTTCGAGCCCTTCTCCTTCCAGCGGACGCCAGCGCGCAGCGGTGGGGAGAAGGGCGCGAAACATGATCGGCGCTTAGATCAGCCTGCCGAAGGCGACAGCAGTATCGCCCATGCGGCTGGAGAAGCCCCACTCATTGTCGTACCACGACAGGATACGCACCATGGTGCCTTCCATGACCTTGGTCTGGTCCGTGTGGAAGACCGAGGAATGGGAGTCATGGTTGAAGTCGTGCGAGACGAGCGGTTCGTCGGTGTAGCCGAGGATGCCCTTCAGGCGGCCATTGGCGGCTGCACGGATTGCGTTGTTGACTTCGTCGACAGTCGTTTCGCGCTTGGCGATGAAGGTGAGGTCCACGACCGAGACGTTCGGGGTCGGAACGCGGATGGCAACGCCATCGAGCTTGCCCTTCAGTTCCGGCAGGACGAGGCCGACAGCCTTGGCAGCGCCCGTCGAGGTCGGGATCATGGAAAGAGCGGCTGCGCGGGCGCGGTAGAGATCCTTATGCATGGTGTCCAGCGTCGGCTGGTCGCCCGTATAGGAATGGATCGTGGTCATGAAGCCCTTTTCGATGCCGATGGCATCGTTGAGGACCTGAGCCACCGGCGCAAGGCAGTTGGTGGTGCACGAAGCGTTGGAAATGACCAGATGGTCCTTGGTCAGCTTGTCGTGGTTGACGCCGTAGACGACGGTCAGGTCGGCACCATCGGCAGGAGCCGAAACGATGACGCGCTTGGCGCCTGCTTCTAGATGCATGGCGGCCTTGTCACGCGAGGTGAAGATGCCGGTGCATTCCAGAGCGATATCGACGCCTTCTTCCTTCCACGGCAGTTCAGCCGGGTTGCGGACGGCATGAACCTTGATCGGGCCATAACCGACATCGATGGTATCGCCGGCGACCTTCACTTCCTTGGGGAAACGGCCATGAACGCTGTCATAACGCAGAAGATGCGCGTTGGTTTCCACCGGACCGAGATCGTTGATGGCGACGACCTGGATATCGGTGCGGCCAGATTCGACGATGGCGCGGAGGATGTTACGACCGATGCGGCCAAAGCCATTGATTGCGACGCGAACTGCCATTTTCTCTTATTCTCCCGATTGGGTTCTGCATCTTGCGATGCGTCTCATTAGAACTGGTAGGTTCAAACATTGAAACGCCGACGTTTGTGTGACGCCGGCGTTTCCTTAAATCATGCGGCGTTGAGCTTCTTCTCCGCGGCTTCGGCGGCATGTTCTGCCGTGATGCCGAAATGCTTGTAGAGATCGTTGATCTCACCCGAAGCGCCGAAGCCCTTCATGCCGATGAAGATGCCGTTTTCGCCGATGAAGCGTTCCCAACCGAGCGAGATTGCCGCTTCAATGGCTACCTTCACCGGCGCGTCGCCGATGGTTGCCGTCTTGTAGGCGTCGCTCTGCTGCTCGAAAAGCTCGAAGCAGGGAACCGAAACGACGCGGGTCGCGATGCCCTTGCCTTCCAGAAGGTCGCGGGCCTTGAGCGCGATTTCCACTTCCGAGCCGGTTGCGAAGATCGTCACCCTGGCGTCCTTGCTTGCGGCAGCAAGCTCATAGGCGCCGTAAGCCGACAGGTTCTCGTCGCGATGCTCGGTGCGGACCGTCGGCAGGTTCTGGCGGGTGAGCGCCAGCGTCGAAGGTGTCTTCTTCGATTGCAGGGCGATCTGCCAGCATTCGGCGGTTTCCACCGCGTCGGCAGGACGGAACACATTGTGGTTCGGAATGGCGCGCAGCGCAGCCAGATGCTCGACCGGCTGGTGGGTCGGGCCATCCTCGCCAAGACCGATGGAATCATGGGTCATGACATAGATGGTGCGGATGCCCATCAGCGAGGAAAGACGCATGGCCGGGCGGCAATAGTCCGAGAAGGTCAGGAAGGTGCCGCCGTAAGGGATGAGGCCGCCGTGCAGCGTCATGCCGTTCATGGCGGCAGCCATGCCGTGTTCACGGATGCCGTAATGGACATAACGCTGGCCGTAATCTTCCGGCGTTACAGCCTTGGTCTGGCTCGTCTTGGTGTTGTTGGAACCGGTGAGGTCGGCAGAGCCGCCCACGGTTTCCGGCACAACGCCATTGATGACTTCAAGAGCCATTTCCGAAGACTTGCGGGTCGCCACTTTCGGCTTGTCGGCGGAAAGCTTCTTCTTGTATTCGATGATGGTCGCATCGAAGTTTGCGGGCAGGTCGCCACGCATCCGGCGCTCGAATTCGGCGCGGGTTTCAGCGTCGGCCGCAGCAAGGCGCTTTTCCCATTCCTGACGCTTCTTGGCCGCATTGAGGCCAGCCACACGCCATGCGTCCAGCACTTCTGCCGGAACGACGAAAGGTTCTGCACTCCAGCCCAGAGCCTTGCGGGTGGCGGCAATTTCTTCAGCACCGAGCGGCGAGCCATGCACCTTGTTGGTGCCAGCCTTGTTCGGCGCGCCGAAACCGATGGTGGTCTTGCAGGCGATGAGCGTCGGCTTGTCGGAAACCTTGGCCAGTTCAATGGCCTTGGCGATTGCGTCCTGGTCATGACCGTCGACAGCCATGGTGTTCCAGCCGGAAGCGGCGAAACGGGCAGGCTGGTCGGTATTGTCGGACAGCGTGACAGGGCCGTCGATCGAAATGTTGTTGTCGTCCCAGAACACGATCAGCTTGTTCAGCTTCAGATGACCGGCAAGCGCGATCGCTTCCTGGCTGATGCCTTCCATGAGGCAGCCGTCACCGGCGATCACATAGGTGTAATGGTTGACGAGGCTGTCACCGAACTGCGCATTGAGGATGCGTTCGGAGAGCGCCATGCCGACGGCATTGGCGATGCCCTGGCCGAGCGGGCCGGTCGTCGTTTCGATACCGGCGGCGTGGCCATATTCCGGATGGCCAGCGGTGCGCGAGCCAAGCTGGCGGAAATTCTTGATCTCGTCGATGGTGATGTCTTCGTAGCCCGAAAGATAGAGCAGCGAATAAAGCAGCATCGAGCCGTGGCCTGCGGAAAGCACGAAACGGTCGCGATCCGGCCAGTGCGGGTTCTGCGGGTCGTGCGAGAGGAAACGGGTGTAAAGCGTCGTCGCTATATCGGCTGCGCCCATCGGCAGGCCGGGATGGCCCGAATTGGCTTTCTCGACCGCGTCCATGGAGAGGAAGCGGATTGCGTTGGCCATCTGGTTTTGTTTGTCGGAATTGGTCATGGTCTCAGCCGTCTTTCCTTGGGAGGGGTTAACGGGGTTGCGGCGATGCCTTTTGCCTGAGTACGATCCGTATCGAAAACGGTTTCATGCGTTTTAGGATCACGCTCCAGAAGGCACCGGGACACATAGCACCTGCACATAAGGAGTCAATAAACCGATGAGTTTTGGGTAATAAACTGTCCGCGACTAATCGATTGAGTAGCGCTGACAGCTTATATGCAACCACTGAAAAGCCGTTTTTGCACCGATAACGGTGTATGAACGCTCGTATATGCCCCTCATTTGTTGCTTATCGGGCAGTCGATTATTACAATCTTTTCAAAGATGCCCGTCCCGCAGGCGCGATTCGATGTCCCTGAATTGGGCTTGCGATTGGCATTGGAAAGGACATGGATGGCACCCGATACGACCCTCAGGCAAGTCTTGGAACGGCTCGAAAAGGCACTCAACGCGCTTGAACAAGCGGTCGATCTGCGGCTGGACAAGGAAGGCGATTTCGCCGAAGCCGAGGAAGAGGTGCAGCGCATGAATGCGGATCGCAGCCGTCTCGCCCAGGAACTCGACCAGTCCGAAGCGCGCGCGGAGCGGCTTGAAGCCGCCAACCGCGAGGTTTCACGCCGCCTCGTGACTGCGATGGAGACAATCCGCGCCGTTCTGGACCGATAGGAGGCTACCATAGCGACCGTAACCGTTACCATTGATGGCAAGGCTTACCGGATGGCCTGCGACGAGGGGCAGGAAGAACACCTTTCCGGGCTCGCCGACCGTTTCGACCAGTATGTGACCCATCTGAAGTCGTCCTTCGGGGAGATTGGCGATCTGCGCCTGACCGTCATGGCCGGGATCATGGTGATGGACGAGATGGCCGAGATGCAGAAGCGCATCAACGGTCTGGAGAGCGAAGTCGACACGCTGCGCCGTGCCCGCGATGAAGCGCTCGGACGCGCCGACAGCAACGATGCCGCCCTGACCGGCCTGCTGACGGATGTGGCATCACGCATCGAGCAGGTGGCATCCCGCATCGCGCCGCGAAGCAGCTAAAGTGTGAAACGTCTACGCGGAGATTAGTTCACTGGACTGATTTCTTAACCCGCTTCGATGCGTTGGATAATGCGATAGAACAAATAGTTAGAGCGGTTCAGGCGATTTTGTTAGAACAGGAACCGCTCTAGGGTCAGGACCCGTGGTCCTGCCCACATGGCAGTTCAGATTTTTCTGAAAAGATTTCCTGTTGGGCTGGCGCAAGCCACTGGCGTTCCTGTCCGGCAGATACTATATTGGTCGCTGGCGAACTGCGCTTCCCGACAGGTGTAACAGCATCCCCGGGGCCTTATTGATCTCTAAGGGAGCTGTCCCTGTGAAGGCTTGCGGGCTTTCGCATATGGCGCCCACCTACTTTGTAGGTTCCCGGGATCAATCACTACCATCGGTCGTCGTGGTCGCCGCTTTCTTTTCCCGGCTTGTAGCATGTTCGCTATAGGCTTGATCTTGCGGACAATTTGTTCGTAAACAGGCGCAAAACTCCAACCATTTGCGCATCTTGATGAAATCTCCCGAAACAGCATCGCCCGATTCATCGGAAAGACTGGCCATCGCGATACCCGTCGCATTCGTTTACGGGCTTCTGCTTTATGTCATGATCTGGTCGCGCCATTACATGGACGCGATGCCGGTCATTGCCGGGCTCGCCCTGTTGCCGATGGCTGTTGCGAGCCTCGCCTCCTGCCTGTCGGACCCGCGCGCGCAAAAGGGGCTTTGGCGTCATGTGCGCATGGGCTGGGCCATCATTGGCGGGCTTGTCGTGACCAGCATGGTGCTTTTCCATGAGGCTGGCATTTGCGTGGCCATGGCCGCTCCATTTTTCATGGTGTTTTCGGCGCTCGGTTCGGCGGTGACACTATGGATCATCCGGCAGTTCCGCTCGCGGCACTCGACCACTCTGGTCATTGCGCTGCCGCTGCTGGTGCTGCCTGCCGAGCTTCAGATGACCTATGCTCCGCACGACAGTTTCGTCACGACGGTAGTCGAAATCGCAGCCCCGCCGGAAGTTGTCTGGCGGCAGACGGTCGAAATCCGCGATGTGCGCCCCCACGAACTGTCGTGGACATTCAGTCATGGCATATTGGGTGTGCCGCAGCCGGTGGATGCGCGGCTTGAAGGAGAGGGCATCGGGGCGGTGCGCCAGCTCCGGTGGACACATGGCGTCAATTTTCAGGAAATTGTCACGCAATGGGAAGAAAACCGGCTTCTGGCGTGGGATTTCCGCTTCGGCCCGGGGTCCATACCGCCCGAGGTTGAGGCGCATATCAAGGTCGACAGCACCTATCTTAAGCTTGCCCAGGGCGACTACAGTCTCGAACCACTGACGAACGGCCATACGCGCCTTACGCTGACGACCCATTACCAGATCGCAACGCCGATCGATTTCTATTGCGACCTGTGGGGAAAATTGTTCCTGAATGACTTCCATCGCGTCGTTTTGAAGGTCATCCGCGACCGTTCCGAGAAGATCGCCCAAGGGGCGGGCGGAGTCACTTGACGGATTGTCATATTGCGGTTCCACTGCATGGCGAAACACGGCAGCAGGGAGTGGCTTGGCATGACGGCAACGGAGCGTAGCCCCGGTCTGGAAAAGCAGGAGCTGAGACGCAGGATTCTTGCAATCCGCGATGCGCTTGATCCGCGCTTTCATTACGAGGCTTCTCTGGCGGCTGCCAAAAAGGGTGAGGCCGCGATCGACGTTCCCAAAGGCACCCTGATTGCAGGCTACTGGCCGATCCGGTCCGAAATCGATCCGCGTCCCCTTTTGTCCGCCTTCCGCGCCAAAGGCGCACGGCTCTGCCTGCCCGTCGTTCTGGACAAGGAAACGATTGCCTTTCGTGAATATCTGCCGGACACCGAGCTGGTGCAGACTGGTTTCGGCACGATGGGACCGGGGGAAGACGCGCCGGTTGTCGATCCGGCGATCATGCTGATGCCGCTTGCCGGCTTCGACCGGCGTGGCCACAGGCTCGGCTACGGTGCGGGGCATTACGACCGCGCGCTGGCACGCTTTACCGAGCGCGGTTTGCAGCCGCTGCTGATCGGCATGGCCTTCGACTGTCAGGAAGTCGAACATGTGCCCGATGAGCCGCACGATATCGCGCTCAACCAGATACTGACTGAAAGCGGCCTGCGTTCGCTTGGAACCGGGTCGGCGCTCTAGTTTTTGCTCCTGCATTTATGCGATGTCAGGCGATGCCGCCTGACTCCAAAATGCCCTGACCGGCTTGCGTTCGCTTGGCGCAGGTTTATAAGGCAATCTCATGAGATTGCTTTTTCTTGGTGATATGGTGGGCCGGTCGGGCCGTACCGCGGTTTATGAAAAGCTGCCGGGGCTGATTTCCGATCTGAAGCTGGATTTCGTTATCGTCAACGGCGAGAACGCCGCTGGCGGTTTCGGCATTACCGAAGAGATTTTTCACGACACCATTCGTGCCGGTGCCGACGTGGTGACGACCGGCAACCATGTGTGGGATCAGCGCGAGGCGCTGGATTTCTCCAGGCGCGAAGATCGCTTCCTGCGCCCGGCCAATTTCCCGAAAGGGACGGCGGGCAAGGGTGAGGGGCTTTATATCGCCAAGAACGGCGCTCGTGTTCTGGTTTCGAACATCATGGGCCGGGTATTCATGCATCCGGATCTCGACGATCCTTTCATCGCTGCAGAGAAAATTCTGGAAGCCTGTCCGCTTGGTGAACAGGCCGATGCCGTCTTCTTCGACTTCCACGCCGAAGCGACCAGCGAAAAACAGTGTTTCGGCCACTTTGTCGATGGCCGCGCAAGCGCGGTTGTCGGCACACATACGCATGTGCCGACAGCCGATTGCCAGATATTGCGCAATGGCACGGCCTATATGTCGGATGCAGGCATGTGCGGCGATTACGACTCGTCGCTCGGCATGGATAAGGAAGAGCCGCTCAACCGCTTCCTGTCCAAAGTGCCGAAAGGACGGTTCGAGGCGGCGAACGGCCCTGCCACCATCTGCGGCGTCGGCATCGAGATTTCGGACCGCACAGGGCTTGCAGAAAAGGCCGCTCCCCTGCGCATCGGCGCGCATCTGGAAGAGACGATACCGGCGTTCTGGAGTTAACCGTTTCAGCGACCGCTTTCGGTTGCAGAAACAGGTGCGGTGACTTTCACGCCCTCGAAATTTTCCGGCCCCGCAATCCGGGTGCACAGATCAGACCATTCGCAATGCTCGCAGGCCGCGCGCAGCGTGCCGTCGGCGAAGCTCGAGCGCATTGCTGCCAGCCGCTCCGCATCGAGCGTGAACGGGGAAGGCGTGGTAAGTACCGTTCCCAGAAGTTCGCCCACGGTCTTGAGCGCCAGTGCGTCGCGTCTCCTGACGCTTGCTTCATAACAATGACAGTCGCCCCCGCAGAGCAGGGGCGCGCAGATGTCATCGGGACCATCGACCAGAAGAATATCCTCTCCCCGGCTCAACCGCCCGGCAATCGCATCGTAATTTTCCACGAAAGCCGGGCTGTAGCCCTTGCCGACATAAGTCAGCATGCAAAGAAGATGATGGCCACGCAGACGTATGGTCAACGGTTCGGCGCTGCAGCCTTGAGGATCGCTGCGCCGAGAGCCGACTTGATGAGAGCGCCGAGCAGGAACGGCGTCACGCCGAAGGCGACGGCCTTTTCAGCGCCGATGAGGGTGGACAGCCAGACTGCACCGAGAGCGAGGCAGATCATGTTGGCAGCAAGGAACGAGACGAATGCGAGGCCGACACGGTTGCCGTTCCAGCCACGTTCGGCCAGATAACCGGTCAGTGCAGCAATGAGCGGGAAGGAAACGAGATAGCCTGCGGTCGGGCCTGCGAAATGCGCAAGACCACCGGCGCCGCCTGCGAGAACCGGAAGGCCCATCATTGCTTCTCCAAGCCAGGCCAGAACCGTGGCTATGCCAAGACGCCAGCCATAGAGCGCGCCGATCAGCGGAACGATCAGGGTCTGCAGCGTGATCGGAACCGGAATCATCGGAACTTCGATCTGTGACGAGACGGCGAGAACCAGCGTGCCAAATGCTACAGCCGCAAGGCGCATTGCCGGGGAGCGGGCTTCAAGATTAAGCGGGCTGAAGGATGGGCGCGTTTGAGTGATGGTCGACATGGTTACCTCGAATTATAGATAAAATTGAGATTCGATCTATATCTTTTTAAAGCTCCTGACGATAAACGCAAGAGCCGAACGAACGGCACGATCCCTTGCTGTGAAAGTTGCGCGCAAAAAGCCCGCTCCGCCGCCTGAAATCCGCGTGGGTATAGAGATAGGTTAAAGTCGGAAGGAAGCGCGTGCGATCGCGTCAGCCGACGATCGCGAACGAATCGCGCGTCTTGCCCGATGCAGTCTTGACCGGGCGGTGTCCGATCCATTGCACGTGCCTGGCGAGTATCGTGGCGGCGCTGTCGACATCGTTCTGGCGCAGCGCTTGCAATATCGCCCGGTGGTCATGGTCGGTGCGGGCTTCCCATTCCGAGCGCCATGTGGCGAAAAGGAACCGCGCGCTGGCGGCGTGAAGGTCATCGATTGCGGCGAGCAGGCGCGGCATTTTGCAGGGGTCGAGTATGAGCCGATGAAAGCGGCGGTTGGCGTCTTCCCAGCTTCTGACGTCGCGCGACTTGTCGCCTTCCAGCGTTGCCTGTTCGGCGGCGTCGAGCGTTGCCTGCGTGATGTGCGGTGCCGCGTGGCGGAGCGCCAGAACTTCCAGAGCCGCCCGCATTTCCGCAACTTCCCTGATCTCACCAATATCGAACGACGCAACCCGGACGCCGCGTCGCGGTTCCGATACTGCAAGGCCCTGAGCCTCCAATCGTCGGAACGCTTCGCGGACCGGCACATGGCTGGTTTCGAATTCTTCCGCGATGTGATCCTGTCGCAGTTTGGTGCCCGGTTCGATCTCGCCCGCAATGATGCGGTCGGCAAGGATGCGGCTGATGCGGGCTGCGATGGTTTCGCCGGGGGTGTTGTGGGGAGGCTGAATCATGAATTTATAGATAATCGGCTTTGCCCGCCGGGTCGAGCGATATTGCCTTTATTGACAGGGAATCGATGTTTGTAGCGCTTTTGCTGGACGAATGGGCCTGAATTCCTTATAACGCCGCCATTCTGCACGGAAAGCACTGTGGCCCGACCGCGGCCCTTCTCTGCTTGATCTCTGTTTCATGCGTGACGCTTCCGTGCGCAGCATTTTAAACAGAACAGGGGTGCCATGGCCGGCCATTCACAGTTTAAGAATATCATGCACCGCAAGGGCCGTCAGGATGCGGTGCGGTCGAAAATGTTTTCCAAGCTCGGGCGCGAAATCACCGTCGCTGCCAAGCAGGGTCTGCCTGATCCTGCGATGAACCCGCGTCTGCGTCTGGCGATCCAGAACGCCAAGGCGCAGTCCATGCCAAAGGACAATATCGAGCGCGCCATCAAGAAGGCTGCCGGCAATGACGGCGAGAACTATGATGAAGTGCGCTACGAAGGCCGTGGTCCCGGCGGCGTATCGGTCATCGTGGAAGCGCTGACGGACAACCGTAACCGCACGGCATCCAATGTCCGTGCAGCCTTCACGAAGTCGGGCGGTGCGCTGGGCGAAACCGGTTCGGTTTCCTTCATGTTCGATCGCGTTGGGGAAATCATCTACAAGTCGTCTGTTGGCGACGCCGACAAGGTGATGGAAGCAGCCATCGAAGCTGGCGCTGACGATGTGCAGTCCGGCGAAGAAGAACACGTCATCATCTGCGCGTTTGAAGACATCGGCGAAGTGTCGAAGGCTCTGGAAGCTGCTCTCGGTGAGGCCGAATCGATCAAGACGATCTGGAAGCCGCAGACCAATACCGAACTGGACGAGGAAAAGGCGCGTTCTGTTCTCAAGCTTCTCAACGTGCTTGAAGACGATGACGACGTGCAGAACGTCTACACGAACTTCGAAGTCAGCGACGAAGTGATGGAAAAGCTGAGCGCCTGATCCGGTTCTCAAGATTGTTTTTGAAAAATCCCGGCCTTGTCCGGGATTTTTTGTGCCTTGCGAAACGAAAAACCAGGGCAATAAAAAACCCCGCCGAGGCGGGGCTTTTCAACCAGATGCAATATCGGATCAGATGCCGAGATTGCCGAAACGGTTCTTGAACTTCGTAACGCGACCGCCGCGATCGAGCAGGGTCTGCGAACCGCCCGTCCAGGCCGGATGGGTGGTCGGGTCGATATCGAGGTTCATCGTATCGCCTTCCTTGCCCCAGGTCGAGCGGGTCGTGTATTCGGTGCCATCGGTCATCACGACCTTGATGGTGTGGTAGTCGGGATGGATATTGGCTTTCATCTTCTCAATCCTGAAAGTCTGGGGTGAAAAGCGCAGCCTTGACTATCGAAACTGCGGCACTTTCGCCCAATGGCAGATATGAAGACCCATTACCTGCAGGCAACGGCTTCCAAAAGGGTTGGCGAGCCTATACATCAGGCGCACGGCAATAACAAGGGCGCAAACACAAGAATGGCCGACCGGGATACTGAAATTGATATGAATCATGAATTGACCGCAAAAGAAAGCCGCCAACGCCGTTCGCTGAAGCCACTCAAGAGAGTGGCGCCGTTCCTCGCGCCCTATAAGGGACTGGTTGCAGGTGCGCTCTTCTCGCTGGTGCTTGCCGCCGTGACGACCCTTGCCGTGCCGGTCGCGTTGCGCCGCATGATCGATCACGGCTTCACCGGTTCGAATGCGATCTTCGTCAATAATTACTTCGGCATGCTCGTGGCGCTGGCGCTCATTCTCGCGCTTGCATCGGGCCTGCGCTACTTCTTCGTGATCTCGCTCGGTGAGCGGGTGGTGGCCGATCTGCGCAATGCGGTCTTCTCGCATGTGACGGCGCTTTCGCCGGAATTTTTCGACCGCTCGCAGTCGGGAGAAATTGTCTCGCGCCTGTCATCCGACACGGTGCAGATCAAGTCTGTGGTCGGCGCGACGGCCTCTGTTGCGCTGCGCAACATGATTCTGGGTGTCGGGGCGCTGGCGATGATGGTTGTCACGAGCCCGAAACTTTCGGCGCTGGTCATCGCGGCCATTCCGGTCATCGTCATTCCGCTTATCGCCTTCGGGCGCTCCGTGCGCCGCCGCTCGCGCATGACACAGGACATGCTGGCGAAAGCCAACGCCTATGCCAGCGAACAGATCGGCGCGATGCGCACATTGCAGGCCTTCACCAACGAGGAAATGGTGGTGGGTCGATTTGGCAGCGCCGTGGAAAAGTCTTTCCAGGCAGCACGCTCTTCCATTCAGGCGCGCGCGGTTCTGACTGCTTTTGCCATTTTCCTCATCTTCTCCAGCATCGTGGCCGTGCTGTGGTTCGGTTCGCGTGACGTGCTGGCCGGTACGATGTCTGCCGGTACGCTCGGCCAGTTCGTGCTCTATGCCGTTTTTGCAGGCAGTTCCTTCGGGGCCTTGTCGGAAGTGGGTGGCGAGCTGGCGCAGGCCGCAGGCGCGACGGAGCGGCTTGTCGAAATTCTCGATGAGCAGCCGGGTATTGCCCCGCCTGCGAAGCCCGTTGCCATGCCGGCGCCGCCGCGAGGCGAGATCGTGTTCGATTCCGTGCACTTCTCCTATCCGACGCGACCGGATGCGCCGTCGCTCAACGGCGTCAGCTTTACGGTGAAGCCCGGCGAGACGGTTGCGATTGTCGGGCCCTCGGGCGCGGGCAAGAGCACGATCTTCGCGCTGGTCATGCGCTATTATGATCCCCAGTCGGGCAGGATACTCATCGACGGTGTTGCCTTGCCTGATGCCGACCCGCAGGCCGTTCGCGCGCGCATCTCGACCGTGCCGCAGGATGTGGCGATTTTCGCCACTAGCGTGCGCGAAAACATCGCGTTCGGCAGGCCGGGCGCAACCGATGAGGAAATTATGGCAGCGGCAAAAGCCGCCCTCGCGCATGATTTCATCATGTCGCTCGACAAGAGCTATGACACGGAAGTGGGCGAACGCGGGGTGACGCTTTCGGGCGGCCAGCGCCAGCGCATCGCCATCGCCCGGGCAATCCTGCGTGCCGCGCCCATCCTGTTGCTTGACGAGGCGACATCGGCGCTCGATGCTGAAAGCGAAATGCTGGTGCAAAAGGCTCTGGACGGCCTGATGGCTGACCGCACGACACTTGTCGTCGCTCATCGGCTTGCGACCGTGCTCAAGGCCGACCGCATCCTCGTCCTCGACCATGGCCGCATCGTCGAAGAGGGGACGCATCAAACCCTCGTCGAGAAGGGCGGTATCTATGCCCGCCTCGCCAAACTGCAATTCAATGCGGGGCTAGTGGATTGAATTTGACGTTTGAATCCCGACTGAATGAGATGCTGTTTCAAACGTCAAATTCGAAAAATCCATTAGATACATAAAGTGACAAGAGGTCTTCGTCGCCAAATAGACGGGGACCCCTTCTCCCCGTTTATGCCTTTATCTCTCCGTCAGTTTCAGCTCGATGCGGCGGTTCTTGGCGCGGGCATCGGCGGTGTCCGAGGCATCGAGCGGCTGATATTCCCCGAAGCCTGCGGCAACGAGCCGGTTGGCCGGGACTCCATTGGCGATCAGGAATTTGACTACAGCGGTGGCGCGGGCCGATGAAAGCTCCCAATTGTCGCGGAAGCGCCCGGTGCCTGCCAGCGGCACATTATCGGTATGGCCGTCGACACGCAGCACCCAGTTGATGTCGTCCGGGATTTCCTGATTGAGCTGGTTTACCGCATCGGCGAGCTTTTTCATTTCGTCCTGACCGGCGGGATTGATATCAGACGAGCCTGTCGGGAACAGCACTTCCGACTGGAAGACGAAACGGTCGCCGACAATGCGGATATTTTCCTTGTCGGACAGGATCTCACGCAGACGCCCGAAGAAGTCCGACCGGTAGCGGTTCAGTTCCTGCACCCGCTGGGCCAGCGCAACGTTCAGGCGGCGCCCCAGATCGGCGATCTTGGCATTCGATTCGCGGTCGCGGCTTTCAGAAGCGTTGAGCGCATCTTCAAGTGCCGCGATCTGGCGGCGCAGAGCCGAAATCTGCTGGTTCAGCAGCTCTACCTGACTGAGCGCGCGGGCGCTGACCTGCTTTTCGGCATCGAGGCTTGCCGACAGTTCCCCGGCGCGCTTTTCAGCGGCGGCACCTGCGCCACTTCCTTCGTTCAGCAGGCTTTGCAGGCGCGAACGCTCGGTTTCCGCCGTGGACAGCGAGGCTTGCAGATTGGCGATGGTGTCCTGCATGTCCTGCGAATTGCTGCGCTCCAGCGACAGGAGCTGAGTCAGTTCCTGAATCTGGCTGTTGAGGCGGGCAAGCACGCTGTCCTTGTTGTTGACCTCACGGCTGAGCAGGAACTGCGCCAGCACGAAAACGGTCAGCAGGAACATGATTGCCAAGAGCAGCGTCGTCAGGGCATCGACGAAACCCGGCCAGTAATCGACATGCCTTTGGGTGCGGCGGTTGCGGGCAAGAGCCATGGGAATTACTCCGCCTTGTCCGTGCGGTCGGACTTGCGGTCATGCGGACGCTCTCCGATGGCCCGGGTGAGGCGGTCGAGCGTCTGGCGGATCGCCTTCTGCTCGTCGGCCTGCTTTTCCACCCAGTCGCGCATGATCTGCTGTTCGCTGCGCATGTTCTTGACGAGGCCCTGTATGCCTTCGGCAAGATTGGCAAGTGCTGCCGTTGTGCGCTGCGTGGATGCATCGCCGCCATGCATGTTCTGCAGCCGGTCGGCCAGATTACGGATTTCTTCCGTGCCGCCGTGCTGGTCCGCGTCCGAGCCGAGATCGGTGACGGAGGAAAGCCAGTTTTCCAGTTCCGTATAGAAGCGGTTCTGTGCGCGGCCCGCTTGCAGGTCGAGGAAGCCAAGGATCAGCGAACCCGAGAGGCCGAAGAGCGACGACGAGAAAGCCGTGCCCATGCCGGAAAGCGGTGCTTGCAGGCCTGCCTTCAATGCATCGAGAACGTCACCGGTACTGCCCGAATTGGGATCGAGGGTCTGGATAGTCCGACCAATGGAGCCGACGGTTTCCAGAAGGCCCCAGAAGGTGCCGAGAAGGCCAAGAAAGACCAGAAGCCCGATCAGATAGCGCGATATATCGCGGCTTTCGTCAAGGCGGGTCGCGATGGAATCGAGAATCGAGCGCATGGAGGCGGTGGAAAGCGCCATCGACTGGCGACGCCCGATGAGTGCGCGCATCGGCGCCAGCAGCACGGGCGGGCGCGCGGTGCCCTCGCGGTCGCCGTCGCGGAATGAATTGACCCAGCGAATTTCCGGCAGAAGCCGGAGCACCTGTCCGAAAGCGAGCAGGATGCCGACCAGCAGAACGCCGAGAATAAGCCCGTTGAGCCCGGGATTGGTGACGAAGAACGTGTGAATCTGCCGCATTAGGATTGCAGCCAGAAAGGCTACAATAATAAGGAAGATCGCCATGGTGAGAATGACAATGCGCGGGCTCGAAAGGCGGTAGGGGTCGTAATCGCGTCCCTCATCCAGACGTTCCCGGGAAAGTCTCAAATCGCTCATGCGTTGCGCTCCATGGTCGCGTGTTTGCACAGGAGCCTACTTCATTAATTCGTGAAGCGGAATCGTCTGGTTACGAAAAAATGAAGGCAGAAATGCTTCAGCGCGCCGCTTTCATGCGACGCGCTGATTCAAAAAGCGAATAATGCTGGGAATATCAGATCGGCTTTTTGATCGTCTTGAGAAGCGCGCCGTGAATGGTTTCGTTGCCGGCGACGATCGAGTGATTGGTGAACATATCCTGTCCGCCATTCTTGTCCGAGACGAAACCGCCAGCTTCGCGCACCATCAGGATGCCGGCGCCGAGATCCCACGGATGCATGCCATCTTCCCAGAAGCCGTCCAGGCGGCCGCCCGCGACATAGGCGAGATCAAGCGCGACCGCACCCATGCGGCGGATGCCTGCGGTTTCGGCCATGACATTGCGCAGCTCGACCAGATAATGGCCGTGATGACCGCGGCCCAGATGCGGGATGCCGGTGCCGATGACGGAATCGACCAGCTTGTTGCGCGATGCGACGCGCAGGCGGCGGTCGTTGAGGAATGCGCCGCCACCGCGTTCTGCGGTGTAAAGCTCGTCCATGGCCGGATTGTAGATGACGCCGGCGACGATCTGTCCCTGACGCTCAAGGGCGATGGAAACAGCAAAAACCGGAATGCCGTGCAGGAAGTTCGTGGTGCCGTCGAGCGGATCGACCAGCCAGCGGTGCTGTCCGTCCTTGGATTCAATCTCGCCGGATTCTTCCATCAGGAAGCCGTAATCCGGGCGGGCGCGGCTCAATTCCGTGTAGACGATCTTTTCGGCGCGGCGGTCTGCCTGGCTGACATAGTCGCCGGGGCCCTTGAGAGAAACCTGAAGATTCTGGACTTCGCCAAAATCGCGAGCGAGGCTGCGGCCGGCCTTCATAGCGGCCTGTACCATAACGTTGAGAAGGGCTGAGCGGGCCATTTCATTGTCCTTGTAAGCACGATCCCTAAGCGTGGAGTTTAAAGAGGATCATGCATTTCGTTAAAAAGGGAGGGCGAACATCCAGCCGCGAACATATACGGCGGACGGTCAGGGAATTGAGCGATCTGAGAAAGAACGGTCGCAAGGATGCGACATGCGGCGCCACGGCGGGACGCCGCCATAGTCAGAGACGGATCAGGCGCGGCTGACGTAGGTCAGTTCGTTGGTGTCGACGATTACGCGTTCGCCCGATTCGATGAATGGCGGAACGAGGATGCGGATACCGTTTTCAAGCACCGCCGGCTTGTAGGACGAAGCGGCGGTCTGGCCCTTGACGACCGGATCGGCTTCGGTGATGGCGAGCGTGACCTGATCCGGCAGGCGGATGCCGATCGGCTTTTCTTCGTAAAGTTCGACAGTGACCATCATGCCGTCCTGCAGGAAGGCGGAGCGGTCGCCGACGAAATCCTTGGCCAGTTCGAGCTGCTCGTAGGATTCCGTGTCCATGAAGATCAGCGCTTCGCCCTGTTCGTAGAGGAACGAGAAATCCTTCTGTTCCAGACGAACGCGCTCGACGGTTTCGGCGGCGCGGAAACGTTCGTTGAGCTTGGTGCCGTTGATGAGGTTCTTCAGTTCGACCTGATTGTAGGCGCCGCCCTTGCCGGGCTTGACGGCATTGGTCTTGACTGCAACCCACAGGCCGCCAGCATGTTCGATGACATTGCCGGGGCGGATTTCGTTACCATTGATCTTCATGAGCTTGATCCGGAATGAAAATGTGAAACTATGTGCGGCCCGGCTTTATTTCGGGGATTGCCTGAGCATCTCATATTCGAGCCGCGATAATCGCGTTCCCAAGACCATAAAACGACGCTTTGTGCAAGCCTGACCACGAAAAGAGGGCCGGTCCCGTTTGAAAAAACCGCTCAAAAATCAGCGGACGCGCAGGTTATTGGCGGTTTCTATGGCTTGCTTGATCTGATCGTCAGCCAGTCCGTCCATCATGTCGTTGAGGTCCGGCGCGCGGAAACCGGCCCGCTGTGCGACGATATACCAGGCGGCGGCCTTCACCAGATCGCCTTCGGTGCCGATGCCATCGCGGTAGAGACGCGCGAGCCATGCCTGCGCCATAACCATGCCGCGCTGCGCGCCAAGCTGCATCCAGCCGAAACCCTGTTCGTAATTGCGGTCGCCGCCGCGCCCCTCGATCAGCCAGCGGCCAAGGTCGAATTGTGCGGTGTCATAGCCTTGCGCTGCTGCGAGCAGGAGGTAGACGCGCGCCTTCTTGTCGTCGCGAGGAATGGTCGGGGTGCCATTGGCGTAAACCTGGCTGACCGCATATTGCGCATCGGCAAGCTTCGCCTCGGCTGCCTTCTCGAACCACGGGAAGGCGAGGTCGAGGCCGGGCTTGCCCGGCGTCTTCACCATCAGCATCTGGCCGTAGTTGAACTGCGCCATGGCGTTGCCGCCCTCGGCAGCCTTCTTCATCAGTTCTTCCGCCTTGACGGGGTCTTTCGCGGTATAGGTGCCCTGAAGCAGAAGAGCCGCGTACCGGAACTGCGCTTCGACAACACCGTTATTGGCCGCCTTCTCGTACCATTCCGCCGCCAGTTTCTGGTTGGCGGGAATGCCGAGACCACGCGCATAAATCTCCGCGATGAGCGTCTGCGATGCCGGGTCGCCCTTTTCGGCCTGTGGTTTGGCCAGATTGAAGGCGGTCAGATAAAGGCCGCGCTGGAATGCGCCGAAAGCCTCGTCCGCCGGCTTGTCGCCGAAACGGCTCGGATCGATATGCGGCATCGGTTCCGTGGTTGCCGGTTGCGGCAGCATGACCGGCTTGGCAGGCTTGTCGGCCTTCGTGCCCTGATGATTGCCCTGCTTGCCGCTCTTCTGGCCGTGCACCGGCTCGCCGGCTGCCAGAACAGGCAGCACCGGCAGCGCGAGAGACATAACGGCAGCGAGAAGAAATTTGTTCTTCATGGGCATCGGCAAGACCTTGATGAGGTATCAGTTTTCAAAGCGCGGCGCTTTTTCGTCGAGCAGCCGGTTGGCTTCCGCAACAGCCTGCGCCGGGTCTTCGGCGTCGAAGACTGCACGTCCGAGCGCCACGAAATCCGCGCCGGTTTCCGCGGCCGGGATAATGCTTTCCAGCGCGCTTCCGGCCTGCGCAATGCAGGGGATCTCCACCATCTGTGCCCACCATTCGGCGAGCGCCAGGTTGCGCGGATGAGCGTCCGGCTTGTTGTCCGCACCGATTTTTCCGAAGAACACATAGTCGGGCTGCAATTCGCCGATTTCCATCGCACCATGGCGGTCGCGCAGATTGCCGGTGCCGACAATCATCTTCGGCGTGTGCTTTTCTATCGCCTCGGCCAGATCGGCAGCCTTGCCTTCGATATGGATGCCGTCGGCCCCGACGCGACCTGCAATGCGCGTATCATTGAGGATGAGCGCGGCAGCGCCCTTTTCCTGAATGACCGGGATCGCCTTTTCGGCGGCGGCCTGAAAAGTGGCCTCGTCGAGATCGCCGGGGTCGAGAATGACGCTTGCAACGTCACCGCCCGAAAGCGCAGCCGTCAACAGTTTTGCGAGCGCCGCGCCGTCGGCAAGCGGGGGCGCAACCAGCACGATGCGGCAGCGGTCGGTTTCAGTCTGGTGAGCGGGCGTGTTCATGAACGAAGCCTAACGGGAAAAACGTGATGGAATTCGGGCAATAGAGGCGTTCTGTTTACCGGAAACGGAAGCGGCTCTCTATCTATTTGTTTTATCGCATTTATGCGACGCAACCGCGCTTCGGCAAGTATTCATTGGCGAAACACGTTCCCGGTCAGGCCAGTCCGGACTGGCATAATGTTATCCACTGGAACGAAAGTTGATCGGAACCAACCCGGTTCTGCACGAATTTACGGATATATAACCCACACCAAGACCGGGCACTGAACGCCCCGGCAGAACGTGTGAAACCGTTCCGGCCACCCATCCGGAATGACACGAAGAAGATTGGAAAGTCCTCGCAATCCCAAGTGCGGGTGCTTTCCTTCAAGGATAGGCAGGCTGGTAAATGAATATTGCGACCGCTGGAGAAGCGATGCACGCAACCAATGCGAAAATGCGCGATACGCGCATTGACGTGTTCCGTGCACTCGCGCTGCTAACGATCTTCATCAACCATGTACCCGGCACGATCTACGAGAATCTTACACACAGAAATCTAGGATTTTCCGATTCGGCCGAAGCCTTCGTGCTGATTTCCGGCATGGCCGTCGCGCTTGCCTATGGATCGAAGTTCGCTCCCGGCAATCGCCTGCTTCTGTCGCTCAAGATGTGGCGCCGCGCCGGTGTACTTTATACCGCGCATATCATGACGACCATGGCGACCATCGCCATCTTCGCGGCCGCTGCCCTTTTCCTCAAGCGATCGGAACTCCTGACGCAGATCAACATCGCTCCGCTGGTCAAGCATCCGGTCGAAGCGCTGTTCGGCATCGTCACGATGGGCCACCAGCTCGGCTATAACAATATCCTGTCCATGTATGCCGTGATGCTGGTCCTGACCCCGGTCCTGCTTCTGTTGGCGCGCATCAGCCTGCCGCTGATGCTCGGCGTTTCCGGCACGGTCTGGTTCCTCTCGGGCCTCTATCACGTGGCACCGGTCAATTATCCGACCGAGGGCGTCTGGTTTCTCAATCCGCTGTCCTGGCAGTTCCTGTTCGCAATCGGTATCGCAGGCGTGATGCATGTGCGCCCGCGGAGGCGAACTGCCGAAGCATCCGCTGCTGATCGGCCTTGCCGTCGGCTATCTGGTGCTGGCGTTGGCGTGGGTGCGCATCCCGCTCTGGGGTATCGATGCATCGATGGGAATGCCGATGGTCATCACCGGCTTCGACAAGACGTTCCTGTCGGGTCCGCGCCTGCTGCACGTGCTGGCTATTGCCTATCTTATTGCCGTGGTCCCGACGCTGAACCACATCGCCCGCACTGCGCCCGACAACCCGCTCGCCATTCTCGGCAAGCATTCGCTGCCGGTCTTCATTGCTGGTACGCTGCTGGCGATGGTGGCACAGGTGATGAAGCTGGTGAACCCCGGCGGCCTGCCATATGACACGCTGCTGATCGCAACCGGAATCGTGATGCAATTCGCATTGGCCTATTATCTGGAATGGCTGCCGACCATCGGCTGGAGCAAGAAGGGCGCAGCCGCTTCGGTCAAGCCCGGCGTTCCCGCTGCCGAACCCGTCAAGATGCAGCTCGCCACAAGCGGCAAGCCTGCGATGCAGCGATATTGACCACGGATAAGCCGCCGCTCCGGGCGGCTTTTCTTTCGGTGGAGGCGCGGAATCGTTTGAGATTATCCACAGAGCGGAGCGGAAATTAACCATTCATTAATCTTAAGAATGTTAAATAGTTTACATCCAGTTCGGCTGGATTCTTACCGAGTGGTTTAGCCACTCTGTTTGACGCCTCCCTGTTAAACTCCTGAGAGCCGCCCTTGCGGCTCTTTTTTTATGCGCTTTTTGCTGCACATCCCGGAAATGTCGGCTTTCCACGCGCCGCCACGTGGAACGAAATCAACTGCCGATCCGTTCTATTTGCGGACTTTCTTTAAAAGCCCCTGAAAATGTTAACCGAACGTTAAACATAAACTTGCGCGACGGTGCATGAAAGTGCAGTTTGTCGTGGACTTGTTTAGCACAGCTGTTCCGTCTCAGCCTCCCCCATGGTCGAACAGCGGTTCAATGGTTTCATTCGTATCCGTCCGGCAAATCCCACCGGAGGGCTACGGCAACGGAATGGGCCGCCGATGCCGGCGGTTATGCAAGGTGGCAGAGCAGTGATTAGCGAACAGGGTCAGATGCCGAGCAATATGATCAGCCTCGCGGAGCGCATGGTCTTCTCGGATTCGTTCAAGCCGATCTATACGCAAGGCATGGATATGGTCGAGGAAGCCGCAAGCTACCTTGATGGCGAAGGCCGTGAGGATGCGCGCAATCTGTCGCGCGTGGCCGCGACGCTCTATGCCGCCGAATCGATGCGGCTGACCACGCGCCTGATGCAGATTGCGTCCTGGCTGCTGCTCCAGCGCGCCGCGCGCAGCGGAGAAATGTCCCGCCAGCAGGTTTCCGCCGAAAAGGCCAAGGTGCGCCTCGACACTCCGTCCGCGGGTGAAGCCGCACAGGGCTGGTCCGAACTGCCCGCCGCCTTCGTGGAACTGGTTGAACGCTCGATGCGCCTTCAGGCCCGCGTGCGCCGGATGGACCGCGAGGTCTACGGTGAAGTGGTTTCGCTGCAGGGCATCCCGCGCGGCAATCCGGTTTCCGAACAGATCGTGTTGCTGAAAACTGCTTTCGGTGCTTCCTGACATTGAATAACCATTGAGCATCCGCGCCCTTCGGGGCGCATGTTTCTCTTTTGTTCACTTTTCTGCTGTCAAGTGAATCCGTCTGAGGATAGGGTTCGCTTATGAAAGAAACGATTCGCATCATTGGTATCGATCCGGGCCTGCGCCGCACCGGCTGGGGCATTGTCGAATCGCTTGGCAATTCACTGCATTTCATCGGCTCGGGGACCGTGACCTCGAATGCCGAGATGGATCTCGCATCGCGCCTCTGCCAGCTCCATGAAGGGCTTTCCAAGGTCCTGCATGAATTCATGCCGCACGAGGCGGCGGTCGAACATACTTTCGTTAACAAGGACGCAACGGCGACATTGAAGCTTGGTCAGGCGCGGGGCATTGCCTTGCTGGCTCCGGCACAAGCTGGCCTGCCTGTTGCGGAATATGCGCCGAATGCCGTGAAGAAGGCGGTCATCGGCGTCGGTCACGGTGAAAAGCAGCAGATTCACATGATGGTGAAAGTGCTGATGCCGCGTGCATCGTTCGATACGAGCGATGCTGCCGATGCGCTTGCCATTGCCATTTGCCATGCGCACCATCGTCAGAGCATTGTAAGCGCTCGCCGGATGCAGGCGCTGTTAGCGGGGTGAGACCAGAATGATCGGCAAGCTTAAAGGCGTGATCGATGAAATCGCCGAGGATCATGCGGTCATCGATGTGCATGGGGTCGGCTATGCCGCGTTCTGCTCGGCGCGGACACTGGGCAATCTCGGTGGCGCGGGCGAGGCGGCGGTGCTGTTCATCGAAACCTATGTCCGCGAGGACATGATCCGCCTTTACGGATTTGCCAATCAGCTTGAGCGCGAATGGTTCCGCCTGTTGCAGAATGTGCAGGGCGTCGGCGCCAAGGTGGCGCTTGCGGTGCTTGGCACGCTGTCGCCGTCCGAACTCGCCAATGCGATCGCATTGCGCGATATCGCGATGGTGTCGCGCGCGCCGGGCGTCGGCAAGAAGGTTGCAGAGCGCATCGTGACTGAACTGAAGAACAAGGCGCCTGCCTTTGCCGGCGATGCGAGCGGCACGATCGGGCTCAAGCAGGAACTTGGCGCGGGTGCCGCGCCTGCACCGGTGGCCGATGCGGTGTCGGCGCTTTCCAATCTCGGTTATTCCCGGGATCAGGCAGCCAATGCCGTTGCAGCCGCACTGAAAGAGGCGGGAGAGAATGCCGATTCGGCAAAGCTTATCAGGCTGGGTTTGAAGGAATTGTCGCGGTGAGAGCCTGTTCCAAAAGTCGCCATGCCGGTCTGCAAACGGCGCTTTCCTGCTTTCCGGTGCTCATGTACATGAAGTACACTCCGCTCCGGTACTCGAAAATCGCCATTTTCGCCACGGCCTGCCGCTTTTTGATTCAGGCTCTGCGCAGCTTGCCTGAGCGATATGTTCATGCGAGGAGGAAGGCATGAGCGACCGCAACCCTCTCATCAATCCCGACAGCCGCGCAGATGAAGACAATACGCTGCGCCCGCAAATGCTCGACGATTTCGTCGGCCAGGCGGCGGCGCGCGCCAATCTGAAAGTTTTCATCGAGGCCGCCAAGGTGCGGGGTGAGGCGCTCGACCATGTGCTGTTCGTTGGCCCTCCGGGTCTCGGCAAGACGACATTGGCGCAGATCATGGCCAAGGAACTCGGCGTCAATTTCCGCTCCACCTCCGGCCCGGTCATTGCCAAGGCGGGCGATCTCGCAGCACTTTTGACCAATCTCGAAGAGCGCGACGTTCTTTTCATCGATGAAATTCATCGCCTGAGCCCTGCAGTGGAAGAAATCCTCTATCCCGCCATGGAGGATTTTCAGCTCGATCTCATCATTGGTGAAGGCCCTGCCGCCCGTTCGGTGAAGATCGATCTTGCCAAGTTTACGCTCGTCGCGGCAACGACCCGTCTCGGCCTTTTGACCACGCCATTGCGCGATCGCTTCGGCATTCCGGTGAGGCTCAACTTCTATACGGTCGAGGAACTGGAATATATTGTGCGCCGTGGCGCGCGCATCATGCAGATGGGTATTTCTCCGGATGGTGCGCTGGAAGTGGCGCGGCGTTCGCGCGGCACCCCGCGCATCGCCGGGCGGCTGTTGCGCCGCGTTCGCGATTTTGCGCTGGTGGCGGGCGCCGATGTCATCGATCGCAAGATAGCTGACGAGGCATTGTCGCGCCTTGAGGTGGACAATCGCGGACTGGACCAGCTCGACCGGCGCTATCTCAATATTATCGCGCGCAATTTCGGTGGCGGGCCGGTGGGGATCGAAACCATCGCTGCCGGTCTGTCCGAGCCGCGTGACGCGATTGAAGACATTATCGAACCCTATCTGATTCAGCAGGGTTTCCTGCAACGCACGCCGCGCGGCCGGGTCCTGACCGCCGTTGCATGGCAGCATCTCGGATTGCCTGCGCCCGCTGAAATCATCCAGCAGTCGCAATACGGCCTCTTCATGGAAGACGAATGACGGAACGACAGGAACAATTGGCGCAGGCTGCCGTATCGGGCGAACTGAAGGACGGCGCGCATCTGCTCTATGCACGCATCTATTATGCCGATACGGATTTTTCCGGCTTCGTCTATCACGGCCGCTATCTGGAATTCTACGAACGCGGGCGCACGGACTTTTTGCGCTTGCAGGACGTTCACCATATCGAACTGGCGGAAGGCGCGCTTGGCGAAGAAATGGTGTGGGTCGTCCGCCGCATGGAGATCGACTACAAATCGCCGGCGAAGATGGACGACCTCATCCTGATCGAAACCCGCGTCAGCGAAATTCGCGGGGCACGGGTCATCATGGCGCAGAAGATCACCTGTGGAGAGCGGCTGCTTTCGGAAGCGAAGGTAGAGGCCGTAATGATTACCAAGGAAGGCCATCCGCGCCGCATTCCCGATGAATGGCGAGAGGCCTTCACCAGCAGCCGCAAGGGCTGAGCTGCGGATTATTCCGCCCGAAATCGTTTCCACTTTTTTGGGGTGCGTTCTATTTAGGCAAATGCTAACGCATCTTTAACCATAATATTCCATTAATCACCCTGACGGAATCGGTAGAGAGGCTGGCTCGCAGCGCAGCGCCTTCCTTTCACCAAAATTAACCGTAACAAGCGCCTGATGGATTTAAAGTTGAAATCCGGAATGGCGGTTGCGGTGCGAAGTGTCGGCCGCTCGTCGGGCAGGTACGGCTTCACGTTGAAAAGCTGCGCAAGGTTGGAGTGTCTGTTTTCAGACGCTGGGTAACGGATTTGCGATACCGCCCGGTCATGTGGCCGGGCGTTTGGATTCGAGGACGGTAGATCGATGGAAAATGTTGCGTTAGCGGCCCCCGCCGCCGATGTTACCCTCTGGGGCCTGTTCATGCAGGCGAACTGGGTCGTCAAGCTGGTTATGCTTGGCCTTCTGTTCGCTTCGATCTGGACCTGGGCTATCATCGTGGACAAGACGATTGCTTACGGACGGGCGCGGCGCGCGATTGATCGCTTCGAGCAGACCTTCTGGTCCGGCCAGTCGCTGGAAGAACTTTATCGCAATCTCGGCGAACGCCGCACCACCGGCATGGCATCCATCTTCATGGCGGCAATGCGCGAGTGGAAGAAATCATTTGAAAAGGGCGCCCGTTCCCCTATCGGTCTCCAGATGCGTATCGACAAGGCCATGGACGTGGCGCTGGCGCGTGAAGGCGAAAAGCTGGAATCGCGACTGGGCTTTCTGGCAACCATCGGCTCTGCAGCTCCCTTCATCGGCCTGTTCGGCACGGTTGTCGGCATCATGACCTCGTTCCAGGCAATCGCAGCCTCCAAGAACACCAGCCTTGCCGTCGTTGCGCCGGGTATCGCCGAAGCGCTTCTTGCAACGGCCATCGGCCTTCTCGCCGCTATTCCTGCCGTTATCGCATACAACAAGCTGTCTGCGGATGCCGGCAAGATCGGCGGGCGGCTGGAAGGTTTTGCGGACGAGTTTTCCGCCATACTGTCGCGCCAAATTGATGAGAAGCTGACGCCGCGTAATTAAGCGGCATCAAGCATCGAGTGTAGTTTCAGCCTTCGGGAATCTTGCAATGGGCATGTCGGTCGGAAATCAGGGAATGCAGTCGGGCGGACGCCGCAGGCGCGGTCGCAAGAAGGCATTGATGAGCGAAATCAACGTGACGCCGTTCGTCGACGTGATGCTCGTCCTTCTCATCATCTTCATGGTTTCCGCGCCTCTTCTGACGGTCGGCGTGCCGATCGACCTGCCCGATACGCAGGCCAAGGCCATGAATGCCGACACGCAGCCGATCACCGTTTCGGTCAACAGCGAGGGCAAGATCTACCTTCAGGAAACCGAAATCCCGATCGAAGAAGTAGTGCCGAAACTCCAGGCCATCGCCAAGACGGGCTATGAGGAGCGCATTTTCGTGCGCGGTGACAAGGCTGCCGATTACGGCACCGTCATGAAGGTCATGGCCCGCATTTCCGCCGCCGGTTTCAAGAATATCGGCCTTGTGACCCTCCAGGAGCAGGATAGCTGACGCCATCATGAAGGCTGGCCTGACATCTTCTGTTGCCTTGCATGCCGTTGCGGTCGCGCTGGCAGTGGTTTCGTTTTCCTCGCCGAAGGCTTTCGACGTGCAGGATTCGGAATCGTTCCCGGTCGATATCGTACCGATTGAATCGCTGACGCAGATCCAGCAGGGCGAAAAGACTGCGCCCATGAAGGAAAAGTCGGCTCCCGTGCCGACAACCAAACCGCAGACAGTTCCCAACGCCGAGAATTTCGGCGATCAGGATATCGATACCAAGACACCACCGAAGCCTGACCCGAAGGCCAAGCCGATCGAGGCAGCGGAAGAGCCGAAGGCGCAGCCGGAGCCGGTGAAAAAGCCCGAACCGAAGCCGGAGCCTAAACCGGAACCGAAGCCCGAGCCCAAGCCGACGCCGGTTCCCGCGACGGAAGTGCAGACCAAGCCGGTGGAAAAACAGGAAGTGAAGCCCGATCCGGTGGCGGAAGCCATCGACAAGCAGGCTGAATCGCCCGACGCCCAGACGCCGAAGCTGCCGGACAAGGTCCCCGCTCCCGAAGCCAAGCCGAAGCCGCCGCAGGCGCAGACCGCCAAGACGCCGGATCGTAAGCCCACCGAGGAAAAGAAGCCGACGCAGAGCGCGTCCCAGTCGTCGCAGTCCAAGAACGACGCGATTGCAGACGAGGTTGCGGCCCTTCTCAACAAGCAGAAGGCGGCAGGCGGCGGCGCCAAGCGGTCCACCGATCAGGCATCGCTGGGCGGCAAGAAGAATACCGGCGGCTCCAAGCTCAGCCAGAGCGAAATGGATGCGCTGCGCGGTGCGATTTCGAAGTGCTGGAACGTTCCCGCCGGTGTGGCGGACGCGCCGGGGCTGATCGTAACCGTCAAGATGAAGCTGAACCAGGACGGCTCCATTCAGGGCGTTCCGGAGGTGACATCGGGCGGCGGCGGCGATGGTGTGGGCCGAGCAGCAGCCGAGAGCGCCAAGCGCGCTGTCGCACGCTGCGCACCGTACAATCTGCCAGTCGACAAATATGATTCATGGTCGGAAGTGATCGTCAATTTCGACCCGAGCGAAATGTTCTGACCGGGTTTCCGGTCGCCAACCACTGCAAGGACAAAGAGGTCCCAGAAGACATGAAAATCGGCATCATCAATACAAAGATCCGGACGGTCTTTTCGGCTTTCGCGTGTATGATTGCCGCAAGCCTTGTCTGCACCATGCCGGCGCGCGCCGTCGTGGAAATCAACATCAACAAGGGTGTGATCGAGCCGCTGCCGATCGCCATCACCGATTTCCTTTCGGCCGACCAGCTCGGACCGAATATCACCTCGGTCATAGCGGCTGACCTGGAACGGTCGGGCCTGTTCGCTCCCATCGACAAGGGTGCCTTCATCGAGAAGATTTCCAACCCGGACGCGGCTCCGCGTTTCGAGGACTGGAAGGTCATCAACGCGCAGGCGCTCGTCACGGGCCGCATCACCAAGCAGCCGGATGGCCGTCTCAAGGCCGAGTTCCGCCTGTGGGATACGTTCGGCGGCCAGCAGATGATCGGCCAGCAATTCTTCACCACGCCGGACAACTGGCGCCGCGTCGCCCACATCATCGCCGATGCGATCTATGAGCGCCTGACCGGTGAAAAGGGCTATTTCGATACGCGCGTCGTTTTCGTCGACGAATCCGGTCCGGCACAGAAGCGCGTGAAGCGTCTGGCCATCATGGATCAGGACGGCGCCAATGTGCGTTATATTTCGGACGGCCGCGCCATTTCCCTGACGCCGCGTTTCTCGCCGAACCGTCAGGAAGTCACCTATATGTCGTATGAAGGCGGTACGCCGAAGGTGTATCTGCTGCAGCTGGAAACCGGCCAGCGCGAGCTCGTCGGCAACTTCCCCGGCATGACCATTGCTCCGCGTTTCTCGCCCGATGGCCAGAAGGTCGTGATGAGCCTGCTCCAGGACGATGGCAGCGCCAATATCTACACGATGGACCTGCGCAACCGTTCGACCACGCGCCTGACCAACAGCCAGGCCATCGACACCGGCGCCTCCTATTCGCCGGACGGCTCGCAGATCGTGTTCACCTCGGACCGCGGCGGCCGCCCGCAGCTCTATGTGATGGGTGCAGACGGCTCCAACCCGCGCCGCATCTCGATGGGCGACGGCAGCTATTCCACGCCGGTCTGGTCTCCGCGCGGCGATCTCATCGCCTTCACCAAGCAGTCGCAGGGCCAGTTCTCCATCGGCGTGATGAAGACCGACGGTTCCGGCGAACGCCTCCTGACCTCCGGCTTCCACAATGAAGGTCCGACCTGGGCTCCGAACGGTCGCGTGCTGATGTTCTTCCGCAAGGCGGCAGGGGCAGGTGGTCCGAAGCTGTTCACCATCGACCTGACCGGCCGTAACGAGCGCCAGATCCAGACGCCGAACTTCGCGTCCGATCCGGCATGGTCGCCGCTGCTCGAATAGAGCAGTTTAGACGATCCAGTTGAACTGGAAATGCTCCGGTTATGGAAAGTGAAGGCGCGAAACTGGTGTTTCGCGCCTTTTTCATGGCAATGCGCCACAATCCTTGCCGGAAAGCCGTGTTTCTGCCGTATTTTGCCCCCAAGGGCTGAGGCAGCAAGAAAATATTAACCATACTTCTTGAGCCTGTCTTAACCTCAATATGATTATTGGATGGTTACGCAGGAACATCAAATCTTAAGGAGCTCCGGCCCATGCGCCGTATCCAGTCGATTGCACGTAGCCCGATCGCTATCGCCCTTTTCATGTCGCTCGCCGTTGCCGGCTGTGCGTCCAAGAAGAACCTTCCGAACAATGCCGGTGATCTGGGTCTCGGTGCAGGCGCCGCAACGCCAGGTTCCGCACAGGACTTCACGGTCAATGTCGGCGATCGCATCTTCTTCGATCTCGATTCTTCGCTGATCCGCGCCGATGCACAGCAGACGCTTTCCAAGCAGGCCCAGTGGCTGCAGCGTTATCCGCAGTACTCGATCACGATCGAAGGCCATGCCGACGAACGCGGTACGCGTGAATACAACCTCGCTCTCGGCCAGCGCCGTGCAGCCGCCACCCGCGACTTCCTCGCTTCGCGCGGCGTGCCGACCAACCGTATGCGCACCATCTCCTACGGCAATGAACGTCCGGTCGCAGTTTGCGATGCCGACTCGTGCTGGTCGCAGAACCGCCGCGCCGTTACCGTTCTCAACGGTGCGGGCAGCTGATCTGCCAATATCAGATAGTGTTACGGAAAAGCGGCTTTCGGGCCGCTTTTTTCGTTTTGGGCCGATTGTTTGGGCGTTTCGACAAACTTTGGCCGAAGTCACCCCTGTCATAGTGAGCGCCAGGAAACCTTCGCTTTTCGCATTTTGCGGCGCAAAACCGCTTCGCACTTTTGCTGGAAATGCTCTAAAAGCGGAGCTGATCGTGCGGCAAACGCATTCAGCGTCTGTTCAGGCGCGGCACTCGATCATCCGGTTCGCGTGAATTGGATGGGTGAATTTGCAGGGGCAAAGGGAATGAGGAAACCAATGAGGAAAGTGACGCTGGCAATTGCCATGCTGCCGCTTTTGGCGAGTGCTCCGGCTCTGGCGGCATCTGTTTCTTCGCAAGGGGAAATTCGGCTCGCGCAGGCAGGTGCTCCCGGCGGAGATCAGTTTTCGCAGCAGGTCTGCAATCTGGCACATCAAAATGCCCAGTCCTATGCGCGCATCTTGCAGCTTCGCGACAAGATGCTGAAAATCCAGCGCGACAATGAAGCGCGTTTCCAGGCATTGGAAAAGGGGCGCGGGGGTTCACAGCATCGCGTCAGCATCGGGTCGACGGCCATTCTCGACGAAGCGATGCGGGACAATGGTGGCGGTAGCGGGCAGGGCGGCTATCAGAGCCCCGGCTTGCAGCAGGAACTGGTGCGCAACCTGACCGGCAAGGTCGAGGATGTGGACGCCCAGATTTCGTTCACCGACAATCAGCTGCAAAAGACGCAGGAAGACAATGAATTCCGGTTTGAAGAACTGGAAAAGAAGAATGGCGTAACCTCGCCTGCTTCGAGCAGCGCGGCTCAGCCTGCGCCCGCCGCAGCATCGCCGGGCGCCGATCTCTGCGCACAGGGCGTCGGCAACGCGGCCGCGATTGCCGATGCGTTGAGCGCGCGGGCGGAAGCCATGAACTTCCAGATCCTCGAAATGCAGGATCAGATGCAGAAGATGCAGGAAGCAAACGAAACCCGCTTCCAGTTTCTGGAAACCGGGAAACGCGCCGATACGGAAATTCAGCAGGCTGGGGGCGACACGTCGCTGGCCGCTGCCGGTTCCGATCAGGGCAGCAACGGAAACCTCGATGGCGGGGTTTCCGGAAGCGCCCCGCAGAATGGCGGATATGACGCTTCCACGCAGGCTGCGGCCAGCCAGTCGTCTGGCGCCGATTCCATGGCTATTGGTTCGAATGCGCCCGCACAGGGCGGACCGGCACGTGGCGAGCCGCCGCAAACGCTGGGCTCCATCCGCTTCGACGCCAGTGGCAATGTAATCGGCGAAACACTCGACGCCACGCCGCGCACGGTGCAGCCGGGCGCAGCACCGGGAACCGCCGCAGGCGGAACGGCAGCAGGCGATGCGGTTGCATCGCTTCCGACCGACGATAATCCCAGTTCGCTCTATCAGGCATCCTATCAATATCTGATGTCGGGCGACTACAAGGCAGCTGAAACCGGCTTCCGCGAGCATGTGAAGCGCTATCCGGCTGATCCCAGCACGGCTGAAGCACGCTTCTGGCTTGGAGAATCGCTTTACGGTCAGGGCCGTTATTCTGAAGCCGCCACGGTGTTCATCGATACGCAGCGCGATTATCCCGATTCGAAGCGCGCGCCGGAAAACATGTTCAAGCTCGGCATGACGCTGGAAAAAATGGATAATCGCGATGTTGCCTGCGCGACCTTCGCGCAGATACCGGAACGTTACCCCAAGGCGGCGCCTGCCATATTGAAGCGCGTTGCCGATGAGCGCACGCGCGCAAAGTGCTAGAGCGGTTCCCGTTAGAACACAGCCGTCGAACCGATCTAACTTTTTGTTTTGTCGCATTATTTAACGCAAAACCGTTTCACGCTTTTGCTGGAAATGCTAATGGCGGAGTTAATTCGTGGGGCTTAGCCCAAGCAATATTTTCAAATTATTCGAGCCATTCGGATTTGAGCAGGCCAGGGCCGTGATTGCCGCCGTGTCAGGCGGCAGCGATTCTCTCGGCCTGCTTTTTCTCCTTCGGGATTACATGGCCATGCTCAAGGACCCGCCCCGGCTGATCGCCGCGACGGTGGACCATCAATTGCGCGCAGAATCCAGAGACGAGGCCGAAAATGTCGGTCGGCTTTGCAGCCACTACGGGATCGAGCACCGTATTCTCACCTGGGATGAGGCGAAACCGACGAGCGGACTTGCCGCGGCTGCGCGCACGGCGCGTTATCGCCTGTTGTCGCAGGCGGCGCAGGAGGCAGGCGCTGCCTTCATCGTCACCGGCCATACGCAGGACGACCAGATCGAAACCTTTCTGATGCGCAGGGAGCGCAGCGCCCATGCCGAAGCGCGGGGGCTTGCCGCCATGTCATCGCGCTCGTTACTGGGCGGCTTCGGGCGGGTGGGATCGGTAGAACTCGACCGCCCGCTGCTTTCCATTTCCCGGCAGGTCTTGCGTGAAGAGTTGCGGGGCAGGGGCATCGGCTGGATCGATGATCCCAGCAATGCCAATACGGACTATGAACGCCCACGGGTTCGTCTGGGCGTCGCGGCGAAGGCGGACAGACAGGCGGTGCTCGACCAGATTGCCGAGGCCGGAGCCGCGCGCGAGCGGGACAATGCCGTCCTGATTGCCGCACTCGCCGACCCGGCGAGCCTGCGCATCGATGCGAACGGAGCCTTGCTGGTCGATCCGCAGCTTTACGCCGCGCTTCCCGACAACGCCAGGCGACTGTTCGCCGGATTGCTGGCGGCGATTGCGGGCGGACGCCGTTTCCTGCCGGGCGACAGCGAGCGCTCACGCATCGAACGGGTTCTTTCGGGAGAGGATGACAATCATCGCCTGACTGTGTTCGGCGCGCTTATCGAGCGCGGCGCGGACGGCTCGCCGCATCGGTTTCTTCGCGAAAAGCGCAATCTCCCCAAGCTCCATCTGGAGCCGGGCAAGCCAATCGTCTGGGACGGACGCTTCCGTTTCTCGAATGAAGGCTCAATTGATTTCGAGCTCGCTGCACCGGGACGGCAGGAACTCGCCGATTTCCTGAAGGCGCAGAACATCGAGATCGAATCCCGCAAACGTGAGGCCCTGCTAGTTTCGCCAGCCCTTTACAGGGATGGCAGGCTTTATGCCCTGCCTTTCCGGCGGGAAGGGGATTTTCCGAAAGACATTCATGTCGAACGGCATTTTGCGATCTTCGATCACGTGTTGCCGGGACATGATTTCGATCTTGCAATGGCTGTGGAAGCCCGCATCGGGCGCGTCTGCGCCGAATCGAAGCGGGATGAGAAACCAGTCCAGTGAACTGATTTCCCCGCGTAGACGCTTCGCACTTTGGTTGGAAATGCTCTTTTTATAAACCAGAGTGCGAAGAATCGAGGATGCGGGGTCAAACGCGCCTTGGCAAGGCCATCCTTCGATCCTATGTTAGACCGAAACATCGTTCCGTGCCCGCGGAATGGCCGTGGTATCGATTGGACCCGATATGAATCCGAACTATCGCAACTTCGCCCTCTGGGCGATCATTGCTCTTCTTTTGATCGCGCTGTTCAACCTGTTCCAAAGCCCAGGTCAGCGCTCCAATTCCCGTGAAGTTTCCTATTCGCAATTTATAGACGACGTATCCAACGGTCGCGTGAAATCGGTGACGATCACCGGCCAGCGGATCACCGGTACTTTTGCTGACAACGGTTCGACCTTCCAGACCTATTCGCCGGGCGATACGGGTCTCGTTTCGCGCCTTGAAGACAAGGGTGTCGCGATCACCGCACGCCCGGAAACCGACGGTTCCAGCTCGCTGATCGGCATTCTCCTGTCGTGGCTGCCGATGATCCTGATCCTCGGCGTGTGGATTTTCTTCATGCGCCAGATGCAGGGCGGCTCGCGGGGCGCGATGGGCTTCGGCAAGTCCAAGGCCAAGCTTCTCACCGAAGCGCACGGCCGCGTGACCTTCCAGGACGTCGCCGGCGTAGACGAAGCCAAGCAGGACCTTGAGGAAATCGTCGAATTCCTGCGTGATCCGCAGAAATTCCAACGTCTGGGCGGCAAGATTCCGCGTGGCGTTCTGCTCGTTGGCCCTCCCGGCACCGGTAAGACGCTTCTGGCGCGCTCGGTCGCGGGCGAAGCCAATGTGCCATTCTTCACGATTTCCGGTTCGGACTTTGTTGAAATGTTCGTCGGCGTCGGTGCGAGCCGCGTCCGCGACATGTTCGAGCAGGCCAAGAAGAATGCGCCCTGCATCATCTTCATTGACGAAATCGACGCAGTCGGCCGTCATCGCGGCGCCGGTCTCGGCGGCGGCAATGACGAACGCGAACAGACGCTCAACCAGCTTCTGGTCGAGATGGACGGTTTTGAAGCCAACGAATCGATCATCCTGATCGCGGCAACCAACCGTCCCGACGTTCTCGATCCCGCACTGCTGCGCCCGGGCCGTTTCGACCGTCAGGTCGTGGTGCCGAACCCGGATATCGTCGGTCGTGAACAGATTCTCAAAGTGCATGTGCGCAACGTGCCGCTCGCACCCAATGTCGATCTCAAGGTTGTCGCACGCGGCACGCCGGGCTTCTCCGGTGCCGATCTCGCCAACCTCGTCAACGAAGCCGCCCTCATGGCCGCGCGCCGCAACAAGCGCCTCGTGACCATGCAGGAATTCGAGGACGCCAAGGACAAGATCATGATGGGTGCGGAACGCCGTTCCGCCATGACGCAGGAAGAAAAAGCCAATACGGCCTATCACGAGGCAGGCCATGCCATCGTTGCGCTCAACGTGCCGAAGGCAGACCCTGTTCACAAGGCAACCATCATTCCGCGCGGCCGTGCGCTTGGCATGGTGATGCAGCTTCCGGAAGGCGACCGTTACTCGGCCACTTATACCTGGATGGTGTCGCGCCTTGCCATCATGATGGGCGGTCGCGTGGCCGAAGAGCTGAAATTCGGCAAGGAAAACATCACCTCCGGTGCTTCCTCCGATATCCAGCAGGCCACCAAGCTCGCCCGTTCGATGGTTACGCAATGGGGCTATTCGGACAAACTCGGCCGCGTGGCTTATGGCGACAATCAGGAAGAAGTCTTCCTCGGCCATTCGGTTTCCCGCACGCAGAACATTTCGGAAGAAACCGCGCAGATCATCGATGCCGAAGTGCGTCGCCTGATTGATGAGGCCTATGCCGAAGCGACCCGCATCCTGACCAAGAAGAAGAAGGACTGGATCGCGCTTGCCGAAGGCCTGCTCGAATATGAAACGCTCTCCGGCGACGAGATCAAGGAACTGATCGCGGGCAACAAGCCGTCGCGCGATCAGGGCAGCGATACGCCGTCGCGCGGTTCAGGCGTTCCGAAGGCTGGCAGCCCGCGCAAGCGCAAGGGCAGTGAGCCAGGCAGCGAACCGGGTATGGAGCCGCAGCCGCAATAAGCTGCTCGAAAAGAAATGCAGGAAGCCGGGCTAGTCCCGGCTTTCTGTTATCCGGCTTTATGGGGCTTGTCGCAAAGGCTCGTTAAGGATTTCGGCGCATCATACTGCACCAGCTTACGACTTTGGACGGGGGAAGGACGAACTTGCCGCCAAAGACGAAATTGCATTTGTGAAGGTTTTCGCGTTAAGAACAGCGAAAATCTGCTGCCCGGCCAACCGGCAGCCATTGCTCGCCGATCATTTTGGGCGGCATATATTTGAAGACAGAGAGCAATTCATGGCTCAGCGCAAGGCGAAACAGATGGCACGCAAATATTTTGGAACCGATGGCATTCGCGGACAGGCCAACAGCTTTCCGATGACCCCGGAAGTCGCCATGAAAGTCGGCATGGCGGTGGGTCACATCTTCCGTCGCAAGGGACAAGCTTCGCGCGTCGTGATCGGCAAGGATACGCGCCGTTCCGGCTACATGCTGGAAAACGCGCTGGTGGCCGGTTTCACTGCCGCAGGCATGGATGTTTTCCTGCTTGGCCCGATCCCGACGCCTGCCGTTGCGATGCTTTGCCGCTCGCTGCGCGCCGATATCGGCGTGATGATCTCGGCATCGCACAACCCGTTCTACGACAACGGCATCAAGCTTTTCGGCCCAGACGGATACAAGCTTTCCGACGAGATCGAATTGAAGATCGAGGCGATGATCGATGGCGATCTCTCTCCATATCTCGCCAGCCACGGCGATGTCGGTCGCGCCAAGCGCGTCGATGGTGACATTTATCGTTATATCGAATTCGCCAAGCGCACGCTGCCGCGCAATATCGACCTGAACGGTCTGCGCGTCGTGGTCGACTGCGCCAATGGCGCGGGCTACAAGGTTGCCCCGGCTGCGCTGTGGGAACTGGGCGCGGAAGTCATCACCATCAACAACGAGCCGAACGGCATCAACATCAATGAGGATTGCGGTTCGACGCATCCGATCGGCCTGATGAAAAAGGTTCATGAAGTGCGCGCCGATGTCGGCATTGCGCTCGATGGCGATGCCGACCGTGTGCTGCTGGTCGATGAAAACGGCACGGTCATCGACGGCGACCAGTTGATGGCCGTCATCGCCGAAAGCTGGGCGGCGAGCGACCGGCTTGAAGGCGGCGGCATCGTGGCGACCGTCATGTCCAATCTTGGCCTCGAGCGCTTCCTTGCCCGACCGTCATCTGACGCTGGCCCGCACCAAGGTGGGCGACCGCTATGTGGTCGAGCATATGCGCGAGCACGGTTTTAATGTCGGCGGCGAGCAGTCCGGCCATATCGTCCTGTCCGATTTCGCGACGACGGGTGACGGCTTGATCTCGGCCTTGCAGATTCTTGCCGTCGCGCAGGAGCAGGGCAGGCCGATCAGTGAAGTCTGCCGCAAGTTCGATCCGGTGCCGCAGCTTCTCAAGAATGTTCGCACCGCTGGCGGCAAGCCGCTGGAGAACAAGCGCGTGAAAAGCGCAATCATTGAGGCAACCGAGCGCCTTGGCGGTCAGGGCCGTCTGGTTATCCGCCCGTCCGGCACCGAACCGCTCATCCGCGTCATGGCGGAAGGCGACGACCGCGGTCTGGTGGAAAAGGTCGTCAACGACATTATCGACGTGATCTCATCCGAGGGCAGTGCTGCCGCCTGATCACTCCATGAGCAATTTCAGCAAAGCGCGGGTTCTGTCCCGCGCTTTTTGTTTGGCGCGTCCCGAAGAGTGAGAACCGACAGCTGGATCACTGCCGGTATATTAGTGATTCTTAATGAGCTTGGTAAAAAAACAAGGTTAAGTCGGATTTAACTTTTGCCGAATAGTCTTCCCCACAAACATCCGTACCGTCGCTTCCGGCGGCGTGATTCTCCGATGGGGCAGACATATGAAAAGTCTTACGAAAACTCTTTTTGCCGGTGTGGCGGCATCGGTTGCCCTCACGGCCATGGTATCTGTCGCGCTGGCGGCCGATATCATCGAACCTGTGCCGGAAGTCCCTGAAGTCGTTGTCGCTCCGCCTGCCGTTGGCGGCTGGTATCTGCGCGGCGACATTGGCTACTCCAAGGCCAAGTTCAAGGATGCGGATTACGCAACCATTGATAATTGCGACACTTGCGGCAGCGGCTCGCCGACCTTCGGCAGCAACACGCTCTACGGCGACCTGAAGGGCTCATTCCTTGTGGGCGGCGGCGTCGGCTATCAGGTGACGGATTATTTCCGCACCGACCTTACGGTCGACTACATGACCCGCGCCAAGTTCGACGGCCATACCTATGGTTCGGCCTGTAACGGCGATATCAACTGCGCTTCCGACGAGCGCGGCCGTTTCTCCGCACTTTCCATTCTGGCGAATGCCTATGTCGATCTCGGCAATTTCGCCGGCTTCACGCCTTATGTCGGCGCCGGTATCGGCGGCACCCGCGTAAAGTGGGGCGATCTCGACGATGTTCGTTATGGCGGCACGCAGGAAGGCGCTGCCAACTGGCGCTTTACCTATGCGCTCATGGCTGGCGCATCGGTCGACCTCACGCATAATCTCAAGCTCGATGCGGGCTATCGCTATCGCCATATCAATGGCGGCAAGATGTTCGAGGGCAACCAGTGGATCGGTGACGGCTACGACAAGGGCATGAATGTGCACGATGTGCGCGTCGGCCTGCGCTACATGTTCGGCGGTGCGGCTCCGGCCTATGCGCCGCAGCAGGTCTCCACTATCGTGGACGGCCCGGTTTACAAGTAAGCCGAAGATACAGCAAAGCAATCAGGGCCCGGTTATCCGGGCCCTTTTCGTTTAGAGCGCGTTTCAACAGGTTCTGGACAGACGCGCGCCCTTGCGGCAGATGCTTTAGAAACACGGTAAACAGATCCCTATATTCATGCGATCTTAACCATGTCCGTTCATACATGATGATACATTCATAAGCGGGGATTTCATCATGTCCATGCAATGGCGTGCCTTCTGTTCGCCGGCTGCGCTGCTGGCCGGATTATGCATCGTATCGCAGTCCTTTGCCGCCGATCTCGATATGATCAGCTATGAGCCGGGCGCTCCGGCGCAGCAGCCAGTCGAGGTTGGGTCCGGCTGGTATCTGCGCGGCGATATCGGCTACAACATCTCCTCCAAGGTCAAGGTCCAGACGGAGACAGCTTTCTGGAGCGCGTCGCAAGGCTACGATCTGGACAAGAATGTCGTGCCGTCCGTGGGCGTCGGCTATCAGTTCACGGATAATCTGCGCGGCGACGTGACGTTCGGTTATTCCAAGCAGAGCTTCGATGATCTGGACGTCGATGTTCGCAGCTGGGATATGATGGCCAATGCCTATGTCGATCTCGGCAATTACTACGGTTTCACGCCTTATCTGGGCGCCGGTCTCGGCTTTGCCAATGTGCGTTATTCCATCGATACGGTCTATGGCGCATACAAGGCGGATGATGATTATCGGCTCGCCTGGGCGCTGATGGCTGGCGTGGGCATCGATGTGGCCTCCAATATCAAGCTCGATGTCGGCTATCGCTATGGGGTTATCGAGGGGGCGGATATTGCAAGCGCGGCAGGCATCACCCTGAGCGACAAGGACATTCAGTCCCACCAACTGCGCGCCGGTGTGCGCTTCACGACCTGGTAATACCCAGGTCTCATCGAGACTTGGTCAGGCCCGTGCGGCCATTGAGCATTTTGCGTTAGCAATTTAACGCCCTGCTATAATTGCAGCGGGCCCTTTGGGCCCGCCTTGCAGTTCATTGTTTCAGGTTTGGCGAATTTTTGGTTTTCATATACGGCCCAAATCCTTACAGGTGAACGAATGCGTCGAACGCATTTCCTGAAAGGGGGGAGGGTTATGAAAGCAATCGCAGCATTTTCAGATTTCGTAGGCCGGACTTTCGCCGTCTGGGTCATTATTTTCGCTGTTCTCGGCTTCGTCCTGCCGTCGACATTCAGCGTATTTGCGCCGTGGATCGTGGTTCTGCTGGGCATCATCATGTTCGGCATGGGCCTGACGATTTCCGGCAAGGATTTTGCCGAGGTCGCCAGACGGCCTTTTGACGTCGCCATCGGTGTGCTGGCGCAGTTCATCATCATGCCGCTTCTGGCCGTGCTTCTGACGCGCATCATCCCCATGTCGCCGGAAGTGGCTGCGGGCGTTATTCTGGTCGGCTGCTGCCCCGGCGGCACGGCCAGCAACGTCATGACCTATCTGTCCAAGGGTGACGTGGCGCTGAGCGTTGCCTGCACCAGCGTCACCACGCTGCTTGCGCCGCTCGTGACGCCATTTCTGGTCTGGTTCTTCGCCAGCCAGTATCTGCCGGTCGATGCGATGAGCATGTTCATCAGCATCGTGAAGGTGATCCTCGTGCCGCTGGCGCTCGGCTTCGTGTTGCAGAAACTGGTTCCCGGCCTGGTCAAGGCGGCCATCCCCATGCTGCCGCTGGTGTCGGTCATCGGTATCGTGCTCATCGTGGCCGCCGTGGTCGCGGTCAACAAAGCCGCCATCGCGCAATCCGGCCTGCTGATCTTCGCGGTCGTGTTCCTGCACAACGGCTTCGGTCTGCTGCTTGGCTATTTCGCGGCGCGTTTCGCAGGGCTGTCGCTTGCCAAGCGCAAGGCGATCAGCATCGAGGTCGGCATGCAGAACAGCGGGCTTGGCGCCGCGCTCGCCAATGCGCATTTCTCGCCGCTGGCGGCAGTGCCGAGCGCTGTCTTCAGTGTCTGGCACAATATCTCCGGCGCGCTGATTGCAAGCTACTATGCGCGCATGGAAGACGAGCCGACGGAGACGCAAACGGTCACGCGATAAGGAAATTCTACCCGCCCGAAGCAATTCGGGCGGGTTTGATGAAAATATTCCACGAAAGCCGTATTGAGGAAAAACGCGCTTTCGGCTATCCCGGTAAGTGGGCCACGTCTCCCCAACGAGACGCGTGCTATCTGAGAGGATAGAAACAACATGACGACGATTGCGAAGCCGGCAGTTCGCCCGGCTAATCCTAATTTTTCATCCGGTCCCTGTGCAAAACGTCCCGGCTGGTCGCTGAATGCGCTGGTCGATGCGGCACTTGGCCGTTCGCACCGCGCGAAAATCGGCAAGACCAAGCTCAAAGAGGCCATCGACCTTACCCGCGAAGTGCTGCAGGTGCCTGCCGATTACCGTATCGGCATCGTGCCCGCTTCCGACACCGGCGCTGTCGAAATGGCGCTGTGGTCCATGCTGGGCGCGCGCGGCGTCGATATGGTCGCCTGGGAAAGCTTCGGCGCAGGCTGGGTCACGGATGTGGTGAAGCAGCTCAAGCTCGAAGACGTTCGCACCTTCGAAGCGCCCTACGGTGAGATTGTCGATTTTTCCAAAGTCGATTTCGACCGCGATGTGGTCTTCACCTGGAACGGCACCACGTCGGGCGCGCGCGTCCCGAACGCCGATTTCATTCCGGCAGACCGCAAGGGCCTGACCTTCTGCGACGCGACCTCTGCCGCTTTCGCGCAGCGTCTCGATTTCCCCAAGCTCGATGTCGTCACCTTCTCTTGGCAGAAGGTGCTGGGCGGCGAGGGCGCACACGGCATCCTGATCCTTTCCCCGCGTGCGGTGGAACGTCTGGAAAGCTACAAGCCCGCATGGCCGATGCCGAAGATTTTCCGCATGACCAAGGGCGGCAAGCTGATCGAAGGCATTTTCGTCGGCGAAACCATCAACACGCCGTCCATGCTCTGCGTGGAAGACTATCTCGATGCGCTGAAATGGGCGAAGTCGCTCGGCGGCCTCGATGCGCTGGTTGCGCGGGCCGACGCCAATTTCGCCGTCCTGAACGATTTCGTCGAGAGGACGCCGTGGATCGCCAATCTGGCCGTGAAGCCGGAAACGCGCTCCAACACCTCCGTTTGCCTGACGATCGTCGATCCGGAAGTAACCGCCTTGTCTGCCGACGAGCAGGCTGCTTTCGCCAAGGGCATCGTCACTGCGCTCGACAAGGAAGGCGTCGCCTATGACATCGGCGCTTATCGCGACGCGCCTTCGGGCCTGCGCATCTGGGCCGGTGCGACGGTGGAAGCTTCCGATCTGGAAGCGCTGACGCATTGGCTGGATTGGGCTTTTGCAACGCAGAAGGCTGCGCTTAAAGCTGCGGCTTGAGCAGATCCATGCATGACACCGTGGTCCGCGTTGGGGCGGCCACGGTCCGCATTCCCCCATTACAGCGCATTTCCTGAAGCAGAACGGTCTGCGTCATCACAGGAAATGCATGGTTTGAAAATGTTTGAAGGAGGCCTCAATGGCACCTCGCGTTCTCGTATCCGATAAGCTTTCGCCCACTGCCGTCCAGATTTTCAAGGATCGCGGCGTGGAAGTCGACTATCTGCCCGATCTCGGCAAGGACAAGGAAAAGCTTCTCGAAGTCATCGGCGATTATGACGGTCTGGCGATCCGCTCGGCCACCAAGGTCACGGAAAAGCTGATTGCCGCCGCCAAAAAGCTCAAGGTCGTCGGTCGCGCCGGTATCGGCGTCGACAATGTCGATATTCCGGCGGCTTCGCGCCGCGGTATCATCGTCATGAACACGCCTTTCGGCAATTCGATCACCACTGCCGAACACGCCATCGCGCTGATGTTCGCTGTCGCCCGGCAATTGCCGGAGGCAGACACATCTACCCGCGCCGGCAGGTGGGAAAAGAACCGCTTCATGGGGGTCGAAATCACCGGCAAGACGCTCGGCGTCGTCGGCTGCGGCAATATCGGTTCGATTGTCGCGACCCGCGCCATCGGCCTGAAAATGCATGTGGTGGCTTTCGATCCGTTCCTGTCCGAAGCCCGTGCGCAGGAACTGGGAGTTGAAAAGGTCGAGCTGGACGAACTGCTCGCCCGCGCCGATTTCATCACGCTGCACACGCCGCTGACCGACAAGACCCGAAATATCATCAACGCGGAAAACCTCGCCAAGACCAAGCCGGGCGTGCGCATCGTCAATTGCGCGCGCGGCGGGCTGATCGTGGAAAAGGACTTGGTGGCAGCACTGAAATCCGGCCATGTCGCAGGCGCCGGTATCGACGTCTACGAAACGGAACCGGCTACGGAGAACGAGCTGTTCTCGCTGCCGAATGTCGTCTGCACGCCGCATCTTGGCGCGTCGACGGCGGAAGCGCAGGAAAATGTCGCGCTTCAGGTGGCCGAACAGATGTCGGACTATCTCGTGAAGGGTGCCGTTTCCAACGCCATCAACATGCCATCGATCACCGCGGAAGAAGCACCGCGCCTCAAGCCGTTCGTAAAGCTTGCCGATGTGCTTGGCGCCTTCGTCGGTCAGGTGACGGACGAGCCGATCCAGGAAGTGGAAGTGCTGTTCGACGGTTCCACCGCCACGATGAACACGCGCGCGCTCCTGAGCGCGGCCCTCGCAGGTCTCATCCGTCCGCAGGTTGCCGACGTCAACATGGTTTCCGCGCCGATCATGGTGAAGGAACGCGGCATCATCGTTTCGGAGGTCAAGCGCGACAAGTCGGGCATCTTCGACGGCTATATCAAGCTGACGGTGAAGACCACCCTGCGCGAGCGTTCGATCGCGGGCACCTGCTTCTCGGACGGCAAGCCGCGTTTCATCCAGATCAAGGGAATCAATCTCGACGCCGAGGTCGGTCCGCACATGCTTTACGTCACCAACAAGGACGTTCCGGGCATGATCGGCCTGCTTGGCACGATCTGCGGCAAGCACAATGTCAACATCGCAAACTTCTCGCTTGGGCGCGATCATCCGGGTGGCGACGCGATTGCCATGCTCTATGTGGATGAACAGATTCCACAGGCAGCACTTGACGAACTGACGGCTCAAGAGGCAATCAAGGCGGCAACACCGCTTGAGTTCAACGTCGGAGAAGTTTGAGAAAATGGTTGAAGAGATGGTACAGCCGGAATGGCGGCGCATGCACGAGCATGATATTGCGAGCGTGACCGCCGTCGCCAATGTTGTCCATCTCGATTTCTTCGAAGATGAGGCGGTCTTCCGGGACCGCTTCAAACTCTATCCGGCAGGCTGCTTCGTGCTGGCCCGCGAGAACGAGATTCTGGGTTACGGCGTCAGTCACCCGTGGAAGCTCGATACGGTTCCGGCCCTCAACGCCGTTCTGGGCGCGCTGCCGGAAGACACCAATACCTATTACATCCACGATATTGCACTTCTGCCCGAAGCCCGCTCCGGCGGCGGCGCCACCCGCGTCGTCGAGCTGATGGCGTTGCAGGCCGAGCGTGATGGTTTCGTCACCATGTCGCTCGTCGCCGTCAACGGCTCGCAGGGCTTCTGGGAAAAGAAGGGCTTTGTGGTGCGCGATCTCCCGGCGCTCGAGGAAAAGCTGAAAAGCTATTCGGAGGATGCCCTTTATATGGTCCGCGCCGGCTAGGTCGCAGATATTCCGATTCTGGCGGTCTGCAAATGGCGTGATTTTTCGCTTCCGGTGCTCACGTACTTTTTTAAGTACGCTGCGCGCCGGTTCTCAAATCGCACCATTTTCGCCACGCCATAAACGGAATCTCAAGCGACCCAAGCGCCCATCGCTTCTGGTGGCGTTCAAAAATCGGGAATTTCTTGCACGAAAGAGTCGCGCAATCCCGTTTCAATCTGTATAGAGACGAGGGATCAGCACCCTGTAGCCTCAGCTGGCGATGACCGGGCCGCTTCGATCCTTGGATTTTCAAATAGAAGCCAAGGAGTTTCTTCAATGGCAAATGTGGTTGTCGTCGGGTCGCAATGGGGCGACGAGGGCAAGGGTAAGATCGTTGACTGGCTGTCCGAACGCGCCGATGTCATCGTGCGCTACCAGGGTGGTCATAATGCAGGTCATACGCTGGTCATCGACGGCGTCAGCTACAAGCTTTCGCTGCTGCCATCCGGCCTTGTACGCGGCAAGCTGAGCGTCATCGGCAACGGCGTCGTTGTCGATCCGCATCATTTCGTTTCCGAAGTCGAGAAACTGCGAGCGCAGGGCATCGACATCAATCCGGACGTGCTGCGCATTGCCGAAAATGCCCCGCTCATCCTCTCCATCCACCGCGATCTCGATGCCATGCGCGAAGGCTCCAATTCGGGCCTCAAGATTGGCACGACCAAGCGCGGCATTGGCCCGGCTTATGAAGACAAGGTTGGCCGTCGCGCCATCCGCGTCATCGATCTGGCCGAGCCGGAAACGCTTGAGCCGAAGGTCGAACGTCTGCTCGCCCACCACAATCTGCTGCGTCGCGGCATGGGCCTTGAGGAAATCGCGGTCGAAACCATTCTGACCGAGCTGACCTCGGTTGCCGACCAGATCCTGCCCTATATCGATCAGGTCTGGCGCGTTCTCGACGAACGCCGCAAGGCGGGCGACCGCATCCTGTTCGAAGGCGCGCAGGGCGCGCTGCTCGACAATGACCACGGCACCTATCCTTTCGTGACGTCCTCCAACACGGTTGCCGGTCAGGCTGCCGCCGGTTCGGGCCTCGGTCCGACGGCCATCGGCTATGTGCTCGGCATCACCAAGGCCTATACGACCCGCGTCGGCGAAGGCCCGTTCCCGACCGAACTCAATGACGAGATCGGCGAATTCCTCGGCACCAAGGGCCATGAATTCGGCGTGGTGACAGGCCGCAAGCGCCGCTGTGGCTGGTTCGACGCCGTGATCGTGCGCCAGACGGTCCGCACCTCCGGCATTACCGGCATCGCGCTGACCAAGCTCGATGTTCTCGACGGCCTGGATGAAATCAAGATCTGCGTCGCCTATGAACTCGATGGCAAGCGCATCGACTATCTGCCGTCCTCCATGGGCGCGCAGGCTCGCGTCAAGCCGATCTATGAAACGCTGCCGGGCTGGTCGGAAACGACCGCAGGTGCGCGTTCGTGGAACGATCTTCCGGCGCAGGCGGTCAAATATGTCCGCCACATCGAAGAACTGATCGGCGCGCCGGTGGCCATGCTTTCCACCAGCCCGGAACGCGAGGATACCATCCTCGTCACCGATCCGTTCCACGACTGATTGTTTGCAGTCAATGAGCGATATCTTCGGAGCGGCTTTTTCGGAAGCTGCTCCGATTTCGTTTCGGCCGTTGTACAAAGAACGCAATCGGCTGCATAAAGCTTCGCAACAGGGTGAATTTTGCCACTATTTCACCGCATCGTTTTGAAAGTCTTCGCTAAATCGTAGCCGGAGACTTTGCTTTCCCTTGATTATTGTGATTATTGGGACATTTATTGCATCCTGTGCTTATTGTTCATCTGGACGGGCGGAAACCGGGTAAGACGGAATGGCGGATTTTGTAGCGGTACTGAAAAAGACGATCGATGCGCAGGCGGATAAGTCTCCTGAATTGCGCCAGCGCGTTTATGCGAAAGCGCGTGCGACGATCGAGCAGAAGCTTGTCACGGCAAACGCCTCGCAGGCCGTGGCTGTCCGCCAGCGTAATATTCTCGAAGACGCCATTGCCGAGGTTGAAGCCTTTTATGCGCCGCCCGCCACCCCGCCGGAGCCGCCGGTCGAGGATGCGCTGGATGATTTTCTGCAGGAGGCGAATCGCGCTGCTGTGGATCGTGCGCCGTCCCATGACGACGAGCCTGCATTTTCCGCCGCCCCGCACGATGAGCGCCGCGGCCGCGTTTCCGGCGAGGATGACGACGAACCGGCTTTCGTGGCCGAGCGCAACGACGACTGGAAGCTGGACCGCGCCAAGGAAAAGGCGCAGGCCCGCCGCAGCGAATATATCGAGCGCACGTCCAAGAAGGAGAAGCGCTCCTATAAGGGGCCGGTTGTCGCGTTGATCGCAGTTCTGGCTCTCGGAACCGCTGGCTACGTTGTCTGGAACAACAAGGACAAGATTCAGGAACTCGCGTCGAGCCTTGGCCGCAGCGACGCGCCTGCGACCGGTTCCGACAGCCAGACGCAGCCTCAAGACACGACGCCGCCAGCCGACAGCAATGCGGCGACGACGGGCGGCGAACAGACGCCGGAACAACCGCAACAGCCTGCGGGCGAGCAGAAGCTGACGCAGCGGTTGATGCCGGACGGCAGCGAAACCGATAGCGGGCCTGCCGGTGGCGCGAACGGGATCGGGGAGGGCACCTCCACCGCCGCTTCCACCCCTGCACCTGCCGAGACGAACTCGCCAGCGGGCGCGCAGCCCGGACAGAACCAGACCGTCGCCGTCGGCCAGCAGGCGCTTCTTTATGAAGAGCGCGGCGGTGCGGGGTCGGATTCGGTCGAGCGCGGCAATGTGGTCTGGTCGGTGATCGAGGAAAGCCCGGAAGACGGCCAGCCTGCGCAGCCCGCCGTGCGCGCAACCGTCACGATGCCGACCAGCAAGGTCGAGCTGAAGATGACCATTCGCAAGAATACGGACCAGTCGATTCCAGCAAGCCATCTGATCGAAATGGTATTCACGGTGCCCGAGGGCTTCTCTGGAGGCGTGGTGGATAATGTACAGCGCGTCACCTTCAAAGACACGGAACAGGCGGCGGGCAATCCGCTGATCGCCGTGCCGTCGAAGATCGGCGATAATTTCTTCATCGTATGGCTGAACGACGCCCGCACCGCGCAGGATACCAATCTATCGCTGATGCGCCGCCTGCAATGGATCGATATTCCGATCTCCTACCGCAATGGCCGCCGCGCCCTTATCAGCCTTGAAAAAGGCGTGCCGGGCGAGAAGGCGTTCAACGACGTGCTGGGTGCGAATTAATCTTCCCGCAAAACGAAAAAAGGCCGCTTCGAGCGGCCTTTTTGTTTGCTGACGAACAGGATTACTTCTTTTCGGCAAAGGCCTTGATTGCCTTGGCGACTTCGTTCTGCGCGGCTTCCGCGCTGTCGAAGCCTGCGAGTTCCACGACCTTGCGGCCTTCCGGCAGCTGCTTGTAGACGCGGAAGAAGGCTTCGAGACGCTGCTGTTCGATCTTAGGCAGATCGGTGATTTCCTTGATGTTGTCATAGGTCGGATCGATGTCCGTGGTCGGCACGGCAACGATCTTGTCGTCCTGGTCGCCGCCGTCGATCATCTTCAAAACGCCGATGGGACGAACCTTGATGATTGCGCCCGGAACAATCGGCTCACGCGTGTAGATCAGGGCGTCGAGCGGGTCGCCATCACCGGCAAGGGTGCTGGTGATCGAGCCGTAATTGGCCGGATAAACCACAGGCATGGACTGATAGCGGTCGACGACGATATGGCCGGTCTTGTCGTCGATTTCGTATTTGGTGAAGCTGCCCTGCGGGATTTCGATAGCCGTGAAGAACTCCTTCCCGTCCTGTTCCTTCTGCGGATAGTCGAGGAAGGAGACATATTCGGAAGCAGATGCGGCGGTGGCAGCGGTAAGCGCGATAGCTGCGGCGAGCAGGAGCTTTTTCATGGGATGACCTTGAAGCTGGGGTGAAACACGCCCTCGTCCCTAAAGCCAATCCATTACAGTTGTTTGACGGTTTTATATCGGTTGGATGACGGTTTCGACGAGGAAGCGCCTGCGATACTCCGCCGGGCTGATGCCGATCTTCTGGCGGAAATGATGGCGGAGCGTGTGGGCGCTTCCAAAACCGACCGAAGCGGCGATATCATCGATGCTTGCCTCTCCTTGCGAGAGCAGTTCCTTTGCCGCTGCGACGCGCTCCATGGTGAGCCAGTCGCCGGGGGTGGCGCCGGTCGCCTCGGCAAAGCGCCGCAGGAATGTGCGCGGGCTCATCCGGCATTCCGCCGCCATGCGCTCGATTGTCCATTCCGCCGCCAGACTGGCGCGCATCCTGTCCAGAACCGGGCTGATTGCCGTGCCCTCGCGCCTCGTCACCGGCCGTTCGAGGAACTGTGCCTGCCCGCCGGTGCGATGGGCGGGCATGACCAGCCGTCGGGCAACGGAATTCGCGGCGAGCGCCCCAAAATCCTGCCGCACGATTTCGATCAGGAGGTCCATTCCCGCCGCGCTTCCAGCCGAGGTGAATATGCGATCATGTTCGCGGTAGAGCGATGCATCATCGACATCGATTTCGGGGTGCCTTTTGCGCAGTGCCTCGGCATGGCGCCAGTGCGTGGTGGCGGTGCCGCCGTCGAGCAGACCCGTCGCGGCCAGCACGAACGCGCCCGAACAGATGGAGGCAAGGCGTGCCCCGCGCCGGTGCGCGCGGCGCAGCCTTTCGCTGACCGCTTCCGGCACCGGAATGTCCGCACCTTTCCAGCCCGGAACGATGATGATGTCGGCTTCGTCGATCAGGTCGGAACTGCCATCGGGCGTGATGAGCAAACCGCCGTGCGCGCGCAACGGACCCTCTTCGATCGGGCAGCTGGCAAAGCGATACCAGCCCCGTCCCATTTCCGGCCGGGGCAGGCCAAAAATTTCGGCGACGATGCCGAATTCAAAAGTGCAAAGCCGGTCATAGAGCAGTGCTACGACGAGCGGGCCTTGCAGGTCTGGTGTGCGGTTTGTCATTATCTTTACGTATATTGTCAATCTCGCCAATTGCAAGCGCATTGGCAAATAGGCGAAATCTTCCTGAAGAAAACAGGAGATCGTCCATGGACAGTGCAGCCAAGACCGGGGAAAGATCAGCCGTGACGGCTATTCCACCAGCACCGAGCGGGGTGGCCCGCGAACATTTCGCGGCAGAATTCACCTTCGAAACCGATTGTTCGGACGTGCACGACGCCTTGTCGAAAGGCGCCGATTTCGTGCTTCTGGACGTGCGCAGCCCAGCGCTTTTTGCGGAAGGTCACATACCGGGCGCGATCAATCTGCCGCACGGGAAGATCATCGCGTCAAAGATGGCGGAGTGGCCGCAGGATACGGTTTTCGTCACCTACTGCGCCGGGCCGCATTGCAATGGCGCGGCACGGGGCGCCTTGCGGCTCGCCAACCTCGACCGTCCCGTCAAGATCATGGCGGGCGGGCTGACAGGCTGGATGGATGAGGGGTTTGAACTCACGAAAGGCGAGGCGGGCCGGTAGTATTCAAATAGTTCTGCCGCAAAATGTTTTCCCATTCTGCGGCAGTAAAAGGATCAGCAGAGCATATCTGAAACGCGCTTTAGGCGTGCGCTTCCTCGACATGGTTCAGCGCTTTCTGCTGCTTGAAAGCTGCGGCCTTGACCGCGGCCTGAACCTTTTCAAAGGCACGCACTTCGATCTGGCGCACGCGCTCGCGGCTGATGCTGAACTCGCTGGAAAGATCTTCCAGCGTCATCGGGTCGTCGGAGAGGCGGCGGGCCTCGAAAATGCGGCGTTCGCGGTCGTTCAGCGTATCCATCGCCTGTTCCAGCATGGAGCGGCGGTTGTCCAGCTCGTCCTGTTCGATCAGGATCTGCTCCTGGCTGCTGCTGTCATCGACCAGCCAGTCCTGCCATTCGCCCGATTCACCTTCCGAAGCGCGCAGCGGCGCATTCAGCGAGGCGTCACCGGACAGGCGGCGGTTCATGGACACCACTTCGTCTTCGCTCACATTGAGCTTGGTCGCGATCTGCTTGACCTGATCGGGGTTGAGGTCGCCGTCGTCGAGCGCCTGAATCTTGCTCTTCATCTTGCGCAGATTGAAGAACAGGCGCTTCTGATTGGCGGTCGTGCCCATCTTCACAAGGCTCCACGAGCGCAGGATATATTCCTGGATCGAAGCCTTGATCCACCACATGGCATAGGTGGCAAGACGGAAACCGCGTTCAGGCTCGAAACGCTTGACGGCCTGCATGAGACCGACATTGCCTTCCGAGATGACTTCACCGATCGGCAGGCCATAGCCGCGATAGCCCATGGCGATCTTGGCCACGAGACGCAGATGGCTCGTCACCAGCTTGTGGGCGGCCTTGGGATCGGTATGTTCGTGATAGCGCTTGGCCAGCATATATTCTTCCTGCGGCTCAAGCATGGGAAAACGTCGGATTTCTTCCAGATAACGGGTAAGACCGCCGTCACCTGACGTGATGCTTGGGAGATTCATCTGGGCCATAGAGCACCCTCCTTTATGATTTCAGGTTCCCGTCTGGCGAACCTGTCGCGGGGGCTGCCTCCTGCACTTCCCTCTCGCGAGCCTCCATATATAGGCATGATTTTGGCAAAAACACGATCCTTTAACTCATGAAACAAACTGTCACTACAATGTGAACGTTGGTCAGGGGGCAAAGGTTTCGCAACCGTATGAAATGTAAGGTGGCGGAGCATTTTCCCTGTCACCGGAAATGCTCCATCTCTTTGTTCTCAAGCATTATCCGGCACGAAACCGCTTCGCGCTATTGCTGGAAATGCTTTGGTGTTGAGAGAGCGGTTTCACCACAACCGCGCCCCCGATCCCGGTGTTGGTCAGCCTTCAGACCTATCAGTTGTCCATCCTTCCGGCCAACCGTGACGGTTGCCAGTATTATATAGAATGCTTCCGGAAATTTTCCAGAAGGTGCTTCATATCTTCCGGCACCGGCGCTTCAAAACGCATCAGTTCCCCGCTGGATGGATGGGTGAAAGCCAGAAGAAAGGCATGCAAGGCCTGCCGGTGGAAACCGCGCACGGCCTCCTTCAGCGGTTCCGGCAGCTTGTTGGCCTTGGTCTTGTAGGCGCTGCCATAATCCATGTCGCCGACAAGCGGATGGCCGATATGGGCCATGTGCACGCGGATCTGGTGGGTGCGGCCGGTCTCAAGGCGGCATTCGACGAGCGAGGCGAGCGCGGTCGCGTCTTCGCGGGGGCCGAATTTTTCGACCGTGGCATAATGGGTGATGGCGTGGCGGGCATCATCGCGCTCTTCATTGACCACGGCCTGCTTGGTGCGGTCGCGGTGCGAGCGCCCGAGATGGGCGTCGATGTAGCCCTGCGGCCGTTCGGTCATGCCCCAGACGAGGGCGAGATAAGCGCGCTCCAGATCGCCGGTGCGGCCATGGTCGGCAAATTGTTCGCTCAGATGCCGGTGCGAAAGATCGTTCTTGGCAACGACCATGACGCCGCTCGTATCCTTGTCGAGGCGATGGACGATGCCGGGGCGGCGGATTCCGCCGATGCCCGACAAGCTATCGCCACAATGATATATAAGGGCATTGACCAGTGTTCCCGTCCAGTTGCCGTTGCCGGGGTGAACGACAAGCCCGGCGGGTTTGTTGATCACGATGAGATCATCGTCCTCGTAGAGAATATCGAGCGGGATGTTCTCGGCAATCGGTTCGGCTGGCTCCGGTTCAGGCAGCACGACGGCGATTGTCATGCCTTCGCGCAGCTTCTGCTTGGTTTCACGGGCGGGCACGCCGTCGATGGTCACATGGCCTTCGGCAATGAGGGACTGCACGCGGCTGCGCGAGAGGTCCGGCCCCAATGCTGCGGCCAGCCACTGGTCGAGACGCTTGCCTGTGGCATCGGAGTCGGTCGTAAGCTCTTTCACTCGTGTCTTCCTTGTTGAGAGCGGCTCTGTCTTAACGAAATCGTCAGAACTGCTCTGTCTCTTGATTTTACCGCATTTATGCGACGTCAAATGTTTCCATTTGGCTGCAAAATGCTCTATCACGCGCCACACGCCGTAACACGGCGCAGTTCGAACCGGAGTCGTTGAATGCAGGATCCACACTATCCAAGATACCAGAATCATCAGGATTCGGGTTATCAGGACTATCAGCAGGGCTATTACCCGGATGAACAGGGCGAGCCCGCGCTTGATCCAGCCATGGAACGTGTGCGCCGCAAAATGATCCGGCTTCTGGCCGTCTCCATCGGTGTCATGCTGATCGGTCTTATGGCGGTGCTTGTCGCCGTTGTCTACAAGATCAATCGTGCGCCGGAAACCCCGGTTGACGAAGCCCGTTCCGATATTCCCGGACAGGTCGCGCCTGCGCCCGCAAAGCCGGAGCCGCCGAAGCTGATCGAATCGCAGATCAACCTGACGCCCGGTACCCGCCTTCTTTCGCAAAGCCTTTCGGGTAACGAACTTTCTCTGGAAACGCTGCTGCCGGACGGCGGCACGGAACTCATCATCTATGATTATCGCGAGTCCCGCATCATCGGCCGCATCAAGCTCGGCAATGTCGAATAGAGCAGTTCCGTTTAATACGGAATCGTGGAACCGCTCTGTCTATTTGTTTTAAAGCATTATCCTGCGCAAATCCGCACCGCACTTTTGCTGGAAATGCTCCAGGACAAACTGATCAGGGCGGCATGATTGCCGCCCTGTTTCTTTCTGCCTGCGAGGATTGCGCTTTTTCCTTTTGGCGCTTATATCAGCAATATGGCTCAGGCGCCCATCGTCTAGCGGTCAGGACGGCGCCCTCTCACGGCGCAAACAGGGGTTCGATTCCCCTTGGGCGTACCAGCAAATTCAATCAATCGCTATTCCACAGCAACTCTCCTTTGGAGGGCATGCTGGTCGGTGATTTTGCACGTTATCCCGCGCACGCTAATCCCGAACGCGATATTGAGCGCACCCCTTTTCGCGCGGACATGAATCGGGGGAACGCGGCCTGTCCGTCCTGTCATTGTATTGAAGAGCTTCATCAAAGCCCGGGCAGGCGCAGTGCCTGTCACCGGTCTTTCGATTTGGCCGGGAAGGCGCTGCACTCCCTTTAAGTGGCCTTTCCTCATCGCAAGGCTGACCCACCTCGTTTATTCCTTGCTGATGAAGCCGGTTCAGGTTAGTTATAAATAAATAGGTAGTATTTATAGCATTCGTAGAGCGTATTCGGCGGAATTTTATCTTTTAGGAAGATATGATGGGGAATCGTTCAAGTGGTTATGACGGGTCCAGCGTATTAGATACTGGTGTTTTAGTTAGTTTGATTATTGTGGCTTCGCCAAATCTCCTTGGAGCGGAAAAGCCAATTTTTAATGCTGCCCGCTTTATTTCGGAGCGATATGCCTTCTACGAAGTCTTAATTATCGCTAATGATTCTGATCGCTATGCAGATGACGCCCTACAAGTATTGGGGCGAGAAGTAGCACAGTTGCGGCTTCTGCAGATCGATGGCGACAATGACTTCGATGATCTGGCTATCCATGGTTATCAGGAAGCGATTGGGGATACGATTATCATATCCTCGTCCGACGAACTGCCATTTATCGATCTTGAAGTATTGCTCGCACCCATTCGGGCGGGTGCTCAGTTCGTGCGCCTTAAGCGCAAAGGCAGCTCATTTTTTGCGAGGGCCGTCGCTTCAGCCATGCGCGTCCTCACCGGTTTCGAAGTAGACATACGTTATTATCGTACACTCGCGCTGGGACGCCAGATCGTGAGCGATCTGCTAAAGATACCGTTTCAGTCGCATTTGATCCGTTTTACGGTCGCAGGCCATATCCGCAATCAGAAGACCGTTACGGTTGAATTGCCGCGGGTCCGCGGTTCGGTAAGGCATCTGGTCTCGCGGCTTGAATTGGTCTTGCATCTTATCTCAGTGTCGTCGGTTCGTCTCCTGCGTCTTGCCACTGCCTGCTGTGCGCTGCTGTCCCTGGGCGCGCTTTTCACCATGACGTATCCGGTCTTGCTTTGGGCAATCGGGTGGAACGTCATGGAGGGCTGGAGCTCGACAATTGCCATGATCAGTGCCTGGGCGTGCATACAGTTCGCTGCCGCCGCAGTGATGTGCCTCGGCATTTCGCGGGCGCTCGAACTCCAGCAGGCCCGGAACACGCCGCGCGTGGTCGGGGATCGTTTGATCGGCGATCTGTTCCGGCGCTCCAATCTTCTCAATGTCGAAGACGCGACACTTTCGGTCGATGCCGTTCATCAAAATATGCCGAAGGAGTTGCGGCCTTGACCAAAGCAGCCGTCGGATCAGCTTCATCCGTTCCGGACACAGACGTCCCAGCCTATGAGGTCATGGAGTTTGCGCCGAAGACGGCCCGCTATTGCATCGTAATTCCCGTGATCAACGAGGGTGAACGCATTAGCAGGCAGCTTGTCGATATGCATCGCCTTGGCCAGGCGCAAGCCGCTGACATCATCATTGCAGACGGCGGCTCCAAAGATGGTTCCCTGAAGCATGCCATGTTGCGCGCCAATGGCGTGTCGGTGCTTTTGACCAAGACGGGGGGCGGCAAGCTGTCGGCACAGCTTCGGATGGCTTATGCTTACGCGCTTGATCGCGGATATGAGGGCATCATTACCATCGACGGCAATGGCAAGGACTCCGTTGAGTCCATCCCACTGTTCATCGATGCTTTGGACCGCGGTGTCGATTACGCGCAAGCTTCGCGGTTCATTTCGGGTGGCAAGGCTATCAATACGCCGCGTTCGCGCGAACTGGCGATCAAGTTCCTCCACGCCCCGATACTCAGCCTTGCGGCTCGTCGTCGTTATACGGACACCACGCAGGGTTTTCGTGCTTATAGCCGTCGCTATCTGCTGCACCCGCGCGTCCAGCCGCTGCGTGACGTCTTCATGACCTATGAGCTTCTGGCATATCTCACGGTTCGCGCCTCGCAACTTGGCCTGAAGACTGAAGAAATTCCGACGACCCGCGCCTATCCAGATCATGGCCCGATCCCGACCAAGATCAATATGGCCGGCAACATCGGTCTCATGAAGATTATCTTCTGCACTTTGGCGGGCCGCTACAATCCATGAATATAGTTTGTGCCGATGCCATGGATGGCAATTATGATGTGATTATTGTGGGGGCGGGATTCTATGGCTGTGTCCTTGCGGCCCATCTGTCGGAACTCGGTTATCGAGTTCTTCTGAGCGAGCGGGCAGGTGAAGCCATGTCCCGCGCCTCGGCGGTAAACCAGGCGCGCGTGCACACCGGTTTTCATTATCCACGCAGCCTCGTAACCGCATTGCGGTCGCTCCATAACAGGCCACGCTTTATCGAGGATTACAGCGAGGCGCTGGTCTCGGATTTCCAGATGCTCTACGCCATCGCAAGGCATGGCACCAAGGTTAATGCGCAACGTTTCTATGGCATGTATAAGGCCATGCACGCGCCAATTCAGGAAGCAACACCATCGCAGCGCGCGATGTTCGATGCCGGTCTGATCGAAGATGTATTCGTCTGTGGCGAGGATGCGTTTGACTATACGATTCTGCGAAGCAGCGTTTTCCGGCGTCTTGAAAAAACCGGCGTTACAATCGCTTTCCACTGCCCCGCGAATACGGTCCGTGCGCAAGGGGACCAGCTGACGGTTGAATTCGCGAGCGGGAAAAGGGCGCAGGCGGCACGCGTATTCAACGTCGGTTACGCCCAGTTGAATGCGCTTCTGATGGCCAGCGGTCTGAGACCGCTACCGCTCAAACATGAACTGGTCGAGATTGCCTTGGTCGAACCGCCTCCGGCGCTGCGGCCATTTGGCGTGACCGTGATGGACGGGGATTATTTTTCGTCCATGCCCTATCCGGCCCGAAAAGCCTATTCGCTCACGCATGTTCGCTATACCCCGCACCATAACTGGACCGACGATATCGCACCCTTCAGCGCCTACGACATGGCAGGGCAAATGGAAACGGGGACACGTTGGAAACATATGGTGAACGATGCGCGGCGCTATATGCCGGCAATTGGCGATGTTCGGTGGATCCAATCGCTTTACGACGTGAAGACCGTTCTCATCAAAAACGAACACGATGACGGCCGCCCGATACTCTTGCAGCATCACGACGACATGCCCGGCCTGTGGTCTGTTCTCGGCAGCAAGATCGACAACATCTATGATTTGCTCGAGTTGGTGGAATGATGAGGTTTGATCGCAAGCGCATTCTGGAATTCCAGCGCTTTTTCGCCGCAAGCCTGGGCGGCGTGATCTTCGATATAGCGCTGTCCTACGTGCTTGTTCAATTTTGGGGGATGGGCGTTCTGGCCGCCAGCGCTGTTTCGTTATTTACCGCTGCGGCTCTCGTGTATTTCGTCCATGAGCATTGGACCTTCGGCGGCGGTGGCCGCTTTTCGATCAGGCGGCTGGTACAAACGCTGATAACGGCGCTGACTGCTCTAGTCACGCGCGCGCTGGTCTTGACCAGTTTATCCTTTTTACTCGGCGACAAGTTGATCTTGTTCCAGCTTGGCACCGCAGTCACGGCATCCTTTCTCGTAAATTATCTGCTTGTTCGGCAAATCATGCATCGCTCCGGCAGGGCGAGTGCTTGAAGACTCTGGAAAAAAACATGGCATCGGCATTGATCGGATATACTGGGTTTGTCGGTTCAAACTTGCTTCGCGCCCGCAGTTTCGACGACCTCTACAATTCTTCCAATATTGGAAACATTGTCGGCAAGCATTACGACCTGCTGGTCTGCGCTGGCGTTCCGGCGGTTAAGTGGAAAGCCAATAAAGAACCCGACCGGGATCGGGAGCAAATCGCTGCACTGATCGACCCGCTGTCGAAGGTGACTGCCGATCGCTTTATTCTGATTTCGACGATTGACGTTTATTCGAACCCGTCCAAGCTACATGACGAAAGCAAAGATCCTTTCGATCCGGAAGCACAGCCTTACGGAAAGCACAGGCTTGAAGTTGAAAAATGGGCCACCGCGCATTTTTCCGATACTATGATAGTTCGTCTTCCTGCTCTCTTCGGACCCGGTCTGAAGAAGAATGTGATCTTCGATCTGCTTCACGACAACCAGACCGACAAAATCGATCCGGCAAGCAGTTTCCAATGGTATAGCCTTGATCGTCTTTGGAATGACATCGAGACTGCCGGCCACGCCGGTCTCAAGCTGGTCAATCTTTTTCCCGAGCCGGTCCCCACACGCGCAATTCTCGATAAGCTGTTTCCCGATGCTTTCGTCGGTAAGCCTTCTGACGCGCCTGTATCCTACCGGCTTTGTACGCGACATGCCGGGGTTTTTGGTCAGACGGGTCGCTATATCGCACCGGCCAGCAGCGTAATGGACGATATTGCCAAATTCGTCGCGCGGGAGAGGCAAAATGGGGGCAACTAAAGCGCGGCTTCGCTATTCAATTTCCAATATTGCCTGGCCGGAAACTGCCGAGGAAGAAGCGATTGCCCTTGTCGCCGAACTCGGGCTCGATGGTATCGAGATCGCTCCATTCAGAATTTTTGGCGCTCTTTCCGATGTCAGCGAAGAAACAGTGCGTCTCTATCGCAAACAGCTTCAACAATGCGGGCTGGCCATACCGGCGATGCAGGCCATCTTGTTCCCAGCGTCCGAGGCGCGGCTGTTCGGTACGCAAAGTGAGGAAGAAGCGCTTTATGAGCGTTTGAACCGTGTTGCAGATATTGCCGGGTGGCTTGGCGCTGGAGCCTGTGTTTTTGGCGCTCCTGCACTGCGCAATCCCGGCGACATGACGCTCTCCGATGCCATGAACGACGCGCAACGCTTCTTTCGCGCCGTTGCGCCCCTTTTTGCCGCGCGCAATTCGGCTTTATGCTTCGAAGCCAATCCGGAAATCTATAATTGTCGTTTCATTACACACACCCTCGATGCGCTGGCGCTTGTTGGAGCGGTCGGCATGCGTGGCTTCGGCCTGCAGTTCGATTCAGGCACTTATTTCGCCAATGATGAATCTCACATGGTGGATGGAGCCGTGCTGTCAGCGGCGCGGCATTTTCATGTCAGCGAACCAAATCTCGTACCGATTGGCAGTTCTGGCGTGGATCACGCACAACTCGGCGCCACATTGCTCGGCAGTGCTTATAGCGGCTGGATAAGCGTGGAAATGCGCCAAACCGATAACTGGAAGCAGGCAATCAGGAACTCTGTCCAGATTCTGGAAAAGCACTATGGAAAACGCACAGCCGCAGGTGCTTTCCATGGCTAAGCGTCTTGTCCTGATCGGGAATCAGGCTTTCTCCGTCGTCAACTTTCGGGGAAGCCTGTTGAAGGATTTGTCGGAGCGCGGTGTCGCGTGTTTTGCGCTGGCGCCGGGTTACACGGATGCAACGCGGTCAGCGGTGAGGGAACTGGGCGCTACACCGATCGATCTCACGCTTTCCAGAACGGGCATGGACCCCTTCCGGGACCTCTTCGCATACCGCGAAATATCAGCCCGGATTGCTGAAATCCGGCCCGACATCACTCTGGGTTACACACCCAAGCCCGCCATCCTTGGCACCCTGGCCGCAAAGAAGGCCGGGGTTCCCAAACGTTTTGCCATGATCGAGGGGTTGGGGTGGGCCTTTGGAGCAGGCGGCACGATTATGGAGGAACTGAGACGCAAGGTAGCGCGCGGCGTATCCGTGGCGCTCTACAGACAGGCGCTCGCTGCTGCAGACAATGTGTTTTTCCTCAACGAAGCCGATGTGAAGGATTTTGAAGGTCTCGACCTGCTTCGGCCCGGACAGGCCATATTGCTCGGGGGCATCGGTGTCGACCTTGATTACTGGACCCGGCAAAGGCCAAAGCCCGCAACACCAGCATTCGTCATGATGGCGCGAATGATCCGCGACAAGGGAGTGTATGATTTTGTAGCTGCTGCACAGCAGCTTCGGCGGGAAAACATGGATGCCCGTTTCATCTTGCTGGGCGATCTGGACCTGCATCCGGGGGCGGTGCGGAGGTCTGAGCTTCAGGGCTGGGTGGAGGACGGCGTTCTCGAATGGCCCGGCCATGTGGAACCCAAGCCATGGCTTGAAGAGAGCAGTATCTTTGTCCTCCCCTCATTCTATCGAGAAGGGGTTCCGCGCAGTATCCAGGAAGCGATGGCAATGGAAATGCCCATCATTACCTCCACGGTTCCGGGATGCCGGGATACTGTAGAGGAGGGGAAAAACGGGCTTCTGGTGCCCCCTCGGGACCCGGCGGCTCTCGCTGCGGCTATGCGCAAGCTGGCCGAACGACCAGATCTGATCAAAGAAATGGGAAAGAATAGTCGAAAAATCGCGAAACAAAGATTCGATGATAAGCGTTCAAATCGCAGAGTGATAGACGCCCTGCATTTGTAGATACTTATATCCATGAATGCATTTGGGGGATTGACGATCAGGTAAGTGTTGATTGCGTCCAACAAATCTATTTTTTCCAAGGGGCGGGGCGATGAGAATACCTAAATTCGACTTGTACGAACTTGATAATAAGCTAAAAAAAATATCGCTGTTATTTTGCATTGTCTTCGGTTTAGCTTCAGTTATCGCAATTGTGCTGATCCAAGCCCGTACAATTATGTATTTCAACTATCCGCCGGGCGATGGCATTTTCCAAACCTTATTTCCCTTGCGGAAATTGGATCAAGGTGAATTTCCGGGTCGTGATTTTTATTACTTTCACGGAAATGGAATACCTTATATTATATTTCCTTTTTATAAAATAGCCTCCATATTTCTGGGTGGGGATGTAGCATCATCCATGGCTTCGACATATTTAATCAATTTTATATTCCTGTTTATACCAATGTATTACCTTTGTCGTCTCTTCATGGAGCGGCAGGGTTCGCTAATTGCATTAATGCTATTCGCATTGAGCGTGGTCTATTTTCCAGTGCTGGGTGCTCTTCTTTCCCCGCTTTTCATTGGCGCCCCCATGGGCGTGCGAATGTCGCCGCATATATTCATGGCCATCGCGGTGGCAAAGGTCGCGTTACGCACTTCAACCGGGGAGATATCCTTTCCCGCTACGTTGCAGCGATTGATAATAGTCGGCGCGGTAGGCGCGGCGATGCCTCTTTTAGGGGCGGAGCAAGGTTTTTACGCTGTTGCCGCAGCTGCTGGGGCGGTTTTCTTTCTGGGAGGGCGCAGGTGGAGGATTCTGCAGCGCATAGGCTTTACTGCAACTGTTCTGGTCAGCTTCAGCCTATGTTTTGTTGCTGCCTTGCTCGTCCTGTTCGGATCGCTCGAAACGATTGCCGCTCTCAAAGATATCTCGGATAATCAGGTTTGGGTTTATGGCGTATTTCCGAACAGTTTCTTCGCCAGTTGGACCGAGTTTTTTACCTTGAGAGTGACAGCCGCTGTTCCAAGCCAGGCAGGAACAATTGCAGGCATTGTTGCGCTGCTTTTGTGCTTCGGCCTTTTGTTCAGAAAGGTGCTGACGCTTCCAGCCTTCCTGGTTGTTCTCGTCCTGTTTGCAGGGGGCCTGCTGTCCTGGGTCGCTAACTTTGGCTATATCGGCCAACATCAGGCGCCTTTATTTCTGCGGACGTGCATCATGGCCCTTGTCTTGTCGGCGACAGCGATCGCCGGCAAGGTGACCGGCTCGCCGCACACTGAAAAAGTCGCGACCTCGGAGCCCTCCCAGTGATCAAAAAACTTTCATCATTGCCGGGTCGGGCTACATCCCTCGCATGCAGCGTTCTGCTCACTGTCCTTTCTATCGTGACGGCTTTGACGTGGTGGGGACAAATGCGCACGGCGTATAATTATAAGGAAGCGGATTCCTATAGTCTCAACAGGGCCTCCGGCGTTCATATGTCGAAGTTCAATGACATTCGAGACGTCGTTGGCACCAAAAGCAATAGCAGCGCCTATGCATTCTATTTAGGGGAGCTGTCGCGGACGTTTGGCGAAGCGGATAGCGGTTTCCACTGGGCCATCGAAAAACCTGGAGCTGACTGGCTGGCCCGGTCAGGACCCAATCGCCAGCTGATACCGGTGAAGCCTGTCACCAACGACGATTATATTTTCGGCATTCAGCGTTCCACCAGGATCAGCATTTTGCCATTGGAAGATTTTCCGGCCTCGTTGATCGGACAGTGGGTTGAGCTGATCGATGGAAGCGGCCACAGCGTTGAAGCTGTGATCGCATCGGGCACCAACTCGGAAATTGTTGTGATTGGCAATCTTCCGATCAACTTCTTTCCGACGCAGGTAACGAGTCTCGAAGGGACTAAACGCTCCGGTGAAGAGATAACTATCGTCTCAGCTACGAACATCGCCACCAATTTGCACGGAGGTATCATATCAGGCACCGATGGACGTGGTATTTACGTGAGCGGTTTTGGCAGAGGGAAGCCGCGTTTCAGGCCCACCATTGGAGATACTGTCAACTTCGCCTCTGGCGACAAGCGGAAAATTGAGTCCGTCATGAAACTGGCGAGCGGATATTTTGTGCTTCTGGGCGGAGACAGGCTGCAAGCCCATTTTTTCAATCGTGTGAATATTATCGCCGTCACCGCGAACAAATCGGCGCCGGCACGCGGACTGATGATCAGGGTTAATCCCGTTTCCAACGAGGTGTTCCTGAATGGGCGCGAACGCAAGTTCCGCGTGGCTGTCCATCCTGCCTCCCGTATCAAACAAGGGGCGTTGATAAGCCTGGATTCGGGCGGTGGCCCGTTCTTTGTTGGAGCGGCGAATGGAGATAATCTGGAAATAGATATTCTGACATCCCTGGCGATGCAGGCCTGCCTGGCAGGGGTCGAGTCCGACGATGGTGTTTTTTTCGATGGTTTGTCGGGTGTTGCTGCGGAGTGGTTACTGAAAAAACAGTTTGGAATATCGGAAATTCGATCATGTCTCCAACATGATAGCCTGATCGTGGATGGTCTAGAACGCACCATCGCCCGTTGGGAAGATTTGACGGAGAAGCAAGAACAGTCGTTCGCTGCCGCTTTCGGTAAACAAGGGCAGATTTCGATGGAAGAGGTATGGAACAGAAGCATGAATCTCGAGCTCGTTACGGCGACAGATGATCGAGCGGCTTCCCCTCAACCACGTCCCAGCAATGTTCACGACAAGACGATCTGGGAAATCTATCCCGGCAGCATGGTCAATATTCTCTACGACAAGAGAAATCCGGCGCCGGTAGAGCTGTCGATCCATGCGCTGTCTCGCAAGGATCGCGAACATTATTACAGGACATTCGCCTCTGCCGCTCCAGACTACTTCAGTTTTACGAAGGTCAGTCCTTTCACGGCATGGTTGGAGAACTGGCATTGGCCTTTGTTCAAGCAAGTGCTCCAACACTATAAATTGCAATACTCCAACCCTGATTTCGGTCTCTGGAAAAGGGATGATGCGACCGACTACCGGGAAACGGCAGCGCAGCAGATTTCGTCCTCCTTGCCTGTCAAGCTTCCGCCCGTCGATGCGTCGGACAGCTGTGCCTTTACACTGAGAGAAGTGGTCATCAGCTACAATGTGACGAATTCTGTCTCCTATATCCCCGTAATCGGCCGTTCGACGCGCTATCTCATTTCAATAGACGGAGTGGACACTTCCCTGCTGCCGCCGACGCCCGTCAGCCTGCCGACGGATGTAGGCTCGTTCTCCTTCCCCGTTTTCGCGCGGGCTGGCGACCAGGTGGAACTCGACATGAAAAAGCTCGGACCGCTGGCGGACTATGCTGACATCAAAATCCAGTCAGTGGCCGTGTCGAATATAAGCGTGGGTGATCGAGAGCTGGAGGAGATGTTTCTCGATAACGAAGGCATGAAAATGATAGCTGCTGACAAAGAGGGCTGCTCCTTGACCAAAGTTTCCACGCCATAAGAATTAACTGTGTTGTACGCCCGGCTCCAAATCCCGTTTCTCATGCGCGCCATAATCAGCCAGTTGGGTCTCGTCGCTCAAATCTCTGGCGGAAGCCTGCTTGCGCTTGGTCTCAATCTTGTCTTGGCCCGTTCCCTGTCTCTCGCGGAATATGGCTCCTACATGCTTGCCATGTCGATCGCATCGATAACTTGCTGGGGTGCGTTATGCGGATACGATGTGCTTGCTTCGCGTCATGTGCAGGAGTGGAAAGATGCTCCTCGGATAAGGGGTGCATTTGTCCTTGCCGGTCATTCAATGATCGTCATGGCGTCCCTTGCCATGGCGGCAATCACGTGGTCGGTCTGGTTTATCCTCTACCGGCAGGTGCTGTCTCCTGAACTGGTGGCGTTGATCTGTCTCCTCACTCCATTACTGGCCAGCACCCGTTTTTTTGCGGGAATTCTAACGGGGCTGGGCTATCCGCAAGCTGGACATGCTCCAGAACGCTTTCTGCGCGATGGCTTGCCGCTTGCCGTCCTGCTGATCCTTTCACTTCTGGGAATGCGTCTCGGCTCGTCCGTCTTTGCGCTGTTGCTCGTTTGTTGCGGAGCCGGTGTGGCAATGGTCGTGACAGCTCTGCTCGCCCGGCAAATGGGATATGGGGTTTCCGCCGACTGGGCCGCAGCCAAAGCCTTGCGGATCAGGCTGCAATCGGTCGCTTTCTGGCTCACACTGCTTGCGACGGGGCAGTTGCTTCTCTCGCGACTGGGCCTGTTGATACTTGGTTATATTTCGGGCGCTGATGCTGCGGGCCTCTATGGAGCCGTGCTGACGGTTTCGGAAATAGGCGGGTTCCCGGCGCTGGCGACTTCGCTGCTTTATGCTCCCGCCATTGCAAAGGCTTATCGCCAGGGCGAAAGCCCTGTAGCCATATTACGACAGGCGCGGCGTGTGACACTTGCCTTGATACTGCCACTGGTCGCAGCCTCGCTCTTCATTGGCGGCGATGCGCTTCGTACCGCCTTCGGCGAGGGATATGATGCAGGACATTTCGCACTGACCGCGCTTCTGCTTGTCCATGTCGTCCGCGCTGCCGCCCTGTTTCCTCAGTTGGCGCTATCCCTGACCAACGGTGAAAAGACCGCATTGTATAGTTTGGGGATCGGGCTGGTTATCGAAGTGATGTTTGTTTCAGCACTTGCTCTCCCCTTTGGGCTGACCGGTGCCGCCCTGGGTACATTGCTATCATCCATAGCGCTTCAAGGTCTGCTGCACCGGGCCATGTCCCGGCATCTCTTGCAGCGTTCAAACTTCCTGTCTGCTTGACCGGCAAAGCTGGCTGCCAGGACTGCATATCAGTTTCTGAAGGCGGGCTCCGCATTAGGCAAACGCTCGCAAATGCCACTTTTCGGGTCAAAAATGGCGCTTGCGCGGTAGTCATGCAGGAACTGATCCTTTTCGGCTGCAACCAGAAAACTCCAATTGTCCGGCTCAAGCAATGTGGGTGCCCTGCTCCGGGCCGCAGTTTCCGGACCACGCTGCCCCTTCACCAATAATCGACCGCCCGTGGCACATTCGGCTGCCGCGTCGATCAGGGATTGGGGAAGGAGCGGCGTGCTGCGACTCCAGCCATAGCCGCAGGCGGCAATTCCAATGATGCCAGCATATATGGCAGCAAATTTCAGCCAATGGCGGTATGGCGCGTGATCAAAAAGCGAGCCGCCCCAATTTGCAGCCACGATTGAGCAGATAAACACGACGGGCAGCACGAAATATCGGCCTTGAGGAAAAGAAAGGAGGACCGGGCCGAAAGCGATCGACGCCAGCGCGAGGATCGGAATAATCGCAACAGTGGCCGACTGCGGCGGGTGTTTCGTCGACGGGCCTGAAAAAATCGGGGTGAAAGCGAGCAGTGCCGGGAGAGGGGAAATGAGGACGGCCAGCAACAAGGCCCGGCCGGAATCAAGCATGGACCGGACCAGCCGCTCCATCCAGATTGCCGGCGCATCCAGAAGGGTTGGCGGAGGGACAGGCCAGTAAGTCGTGGGGCTTGTTGGCGGTGCTGTTATCGCAATGCCTCGGGTTTCTGTTGCGAGAACGGTGCCGCAACACTGGATGGAATAGACCAGATAAGGTGTATATCCGACGAGAAACAGGACAGTGGTGATAAGCAGCGCCATCCAGCGCTTTCTCCCGGGTGCCCAGACCAGCCATGTGCCGACAGCCAGTATAACGCCAAATGACAGCGTATCGAACCGGGTGAGCGCAAGAACGCCGAGCACCAATCCCAGTTGGATCGCAAAGGCCAGATTGCGTTGTTGGGCGCCAAGGAAGAAAAAGCGCAGTGCCAGCGCCACAAGGCAGGCAGCAACGGGTATTGTGCGTCCGGCGACGACTTCCTCGAGGAAAAACCAGTTAAGGCAGAGGCCGACAGTCGCTCCCCATGAAATGAAAACCGCGTCCTTCCTGCTTTCTGCAATCGGCTTTATGGCCAGATAGATGAGCCACGGCAAAAGCAGGATTGCTGCAATATTCACGACGAGGCCGGAGCGAAAACCTGTACCGAACGGTTGGTCAAGCCCGCCGCTCAGAAACGGGAAGAAGAATGGATGGCTGATCGGCAGATCGGTGCCTACACGGTACTGGCGAATGCCGGTCACTGTTTCACCATGCCAAAGCCAGCGGCTGAGATCATACAATGCCCAGCTATCAGGCGACATCAGGGGCCGGTGCCATGCAACAGCAAATATCAGGCAGACAAAACCGACATAGAGGAAATATACCCGAAGCGACTTATCGGTCATGGCACTGATGTGTCCTGAGTCGGCTAATCAGGCATCGCCGCCAATATCGGATGCAGGACCAGGCTTTCAACCCGAGACATGCTGCGCTTGACAGCTGTCGCGCCTCATATAATCGATCATAGACGGTTAGTTCCCCCTGTTGCATGGCGCGCAAATCCGCCGACAAGCCAGAATGTCCATAGAACGGCTTGAATACAAACGCCAAGGGCGGATCGAGCGCCACACTCCGATACCCTCCCATGACGATCTCGCACCAAAGCAGATAATCCTCGGTGCATCGCAACTGTTCGGAGAAGCGAAGAGGCAGATCGCGACGGACAATAACCGAAGAGGTGTTGAACGGATTTTTGAGGAGCACGTCCGAGCGGCGGAGATTTCTCGCCGTCACTGCTCGGAGCAATGTCTCGCTGAGCCGGATTTCGGAGTGGATCAGGGGTGTTCGATGGCCGGAAATATCGGCGCCGTCTTCCATGATGGCGATTTGCCTCTTCAGCTTGTCTTCATGCCAGGCGTCATCGGCATCGAGAAAGGCCACATAATCCGCGCGGGCCAAGGACCAACCCATGTTGCGAGCCGCGGCGGGTCCGTAATTGTCGGGCTGCGAGTAGACGCGCAATTTACCTTGAAGCGCGAGAATGTGTTGACTGACGATCTCCATCGTCTCGTCGGTGCTTCTATCGTCCACCACTATGATTTCGAAATCGTCTCGCGATTGACGCATCAGCGAGTTGAGGGCTCTGCCGATGGAGCTTGCCGCATTAAAGGCTGGAATTACAACGCTGACCTTCGGCATTGAACAATACTAATTTAGATAGTTTGAAAGAAAGGGCGGTATGTTGTGTAGTATCGTTGAGATTGTAATATCTTTCTCTTGATGCGGATCTGCTGCGGCGTTGTCAAGAGAATCGCAGACGATGTCAGTCTACTCCGGCTCCGTCTTTCTATTATTTAGAGTGCTTCAGTATTTTCTTTCCGTCGGATCGTTTCGCGTTTGCGATAGCGTGGATATCGGCCAGACAGGGAGCGGAAGAGGGGTAAGCGTAGATCGAAGGGCTGATCCGGCTGAATCCATAGGCGCTCCAAGTAACATATTCCAACGCGCATCCCGTGTTCACGGGATATGAATGCTACGCATGGTAGTGATAGTATCGGAACATGTGGAAAATTGGATCGACTATTTATCCTCAAATCCATAATGCGGTCAGGGTGAAGGGCATTCTTGCCGAACCTTTCACACCGAGAGACGTGCGTCGCGTCGCTCCCGGCTGGCCTTACTCCAGATACTTCTCCTTCCTCGCCGAAAACTGTACCGCCAATCAACCGGAAGGCGATGCGCTTTTCGTGCGGGTGGGCAGGGGACAATACCATTTGAACGACAAAGTGTCCGGCTCGCAGGTTGAGCCCGGTCACTGGAGGATGATCCGGCCGGAGTGAAGCGATGATCGACAAGATCATGCTTCAAACAGACGAAATTGGGAGCGCCGATCTGATTCAACCAGATCGACATGCGCTCCCATGCGCAATCCCAACAAGGGCTGGGGAGATCGCTGCGCTGCCAGTTGCAAAAATTTGCAACTGGAGCCCGGACAGTGCATAATTGCCGCATGAGTGAATCGTACAAGAAACCCGATTATGAACAGGAACTGCGCCAGGCAGGCGTCCGCATCACGCGGCCGCGCCGGATCATCCTGAACATATTGACCGAGACGGAAGATCACCCCGACGCGCTGGAGATTTTCCGCCGGGCGGTCGAGATCGACAGCAGCATTTCGCTGTCGACCGTCTATCGAACGATGAAGCTTCTGGAAGAGCGCGGCGCGATTCACCGGCACGCCTTTGCGGGCGGGCCCTCGCGTTTTGAGCAGGCAAGCGGCGCGCATCACGACCATATCATCGACATGGATTCCGGCGAGGTGGTCGAATTCCGCTCCGACAAGATCGAAAAGCTGCAGGAAGAAATCGCCCGGTCGCTCGGTTACGAGATCGTCCATCACCGGCTCGAACTTTATTGCAAAAAAATCGGAAACTGACGGAACCAAATTTCGTTTGCCGCGTTTAGCGCCCATGAAGGCCGTGACCCCGCCCCCACAACGCGGTCTTCACAGTTCGCCTCAACCTCCCCGCACGAGGCGAGCGGCGAGAATGCCGCGCTGACCGTCAAACGTTAAGCAGCTGGCGTTCCGCAAATTCAGAGCAAGTCGCCGTGGTTCAGGCTCAAGGCCGGACCATGGCGGCTTTTTTTGATCTCCCAAATGCCCTCGAATTTCCTGGAATGCCCCGGAACGCCCACTAAAGCGGTTCCTGTTCTAACAGAATCGCCGGAACCGCTCTAACTATTTGTTTTATCGCATTATCCAACGCAAAACCGTTTCACACTTTTGCTGGAAATGCTCTAACGCCTTACGCATCAGGCGTCGAACTGCTCCGTCGGGATGGTGAGCGAATAGACCGCCCCGGTACCGTCTATGCGATAATCGGCGTGACCATTGACGGAGGCGGGGACGATGCGTTGCAACACGGCGCTGCCGAACCGCGGGTCATGCTCGAAAACCTCGGGCATCGCCGGATTGGTTTCTTCCCAGAGGAATTCCAGCTGGTCGACGCCGCCCGTCAGATGAAGGACCTTCGCCGAAATTTTCACCCGGCCATAGGGGATGGAAAGACCGCCGAAAGAGGTCGCATTGACCACGAGTTCGTGCAGCGCAAGGCCGACATGCAGGGCCGCGCCCGGGAAAAGATAGGGGTTATCCCCTTCGATGCTCAGGCGCTCGTCGCTGACGTCGATATATTTCTCGACCTGGGAATGCACGAGATCGCGAAACAATGCCCCGCGCCAGTTCGAATCCGTCACCAGATCCTGCGAATAGGACAGCGACTGGATGCGCCCGCGAAACTTCAGCAGGAAATCATCGATGGTGTCGGTAAAGCGCGCCGTCTGGCTGGCGATGCTCTGCACGATGGCCAGAAGGTTCTTGGAGCGGTGGCTCACTTCGCGCAGCAGGGTCTTCAGCACCTGCTCGCGCCGCTTCAGTTCGCTGATCTCGATCGCCGTGGTGACGAGGCCTTGAATATTGCCCTCGTCGTCGCGGTCACAATCGACATGAAACTCTATCCAGCGCAGCTTGTCGCCGTCATTGATGGCGATCTCCACATTCTGCGCTTCGCCCGTATCAAGCGCCGCCTGCTTGGCGCCGACAAGCTTGTGCAGGGCTGCGGAGAAGATGAAGTCGCAGTCGTTGCCGCCCACTTTCCACTTTTCCTGCCAGTAGAGCGGAATGTTCTCGCCCCACGAATAGGCGAGGTCGGGGCCTTGATAGAGCACGCAGACATTGCTGTTGCGCACTGCCCGCAACAGGGCCCGCAGACGCGCTGCGTCCGGCTCGGCATCCTGCAGGTTGAATTTTGTGCCAGCTGTCATGTCTGCCTCATTCAACCCGCAGCCCACTCAGCGCATTTCCAGCAAAAGTGCCAAGCGGTTTTGCGGTGGAGGATGCAACGAAACAAATAGCCGGACCGCCCATTGGCGACACGTCAAAAACTCCGGAAAGACTGATCGGAAATCTGCGTGCCATGGCGTCCGTTTTCTTCGACCGGTTGGCGGGTCGCGGTCGAGCCTTCATTTTCCGGTCCTTGAACCGGCCCAAATCCTTAAATCGGTAAACCGCCGCATGGCTTATGCGGCGGTCACCTTCACTGGAGTCTAATATAGGCTGGGCTTTCAGGAGGTCAAAAACAGCCTTCGGTTTTGTGCGGTCTAGGCCTTGCGGATCGCCGACGCGATGAGCGAAATGACGAGCAAGGCAAGGAACACAAAGAACAGAATCTGCGCTATACCAGCCGACGCACCAGCGATGCCGCCGAAGCCAAGCGCACCTGCTACGAGTGCCACCACGAGAAATACAAGCGCATAGTAAAGCATTTTCGGTCTCCTCTTTATTGGGTGAAGAAGAAACGCCATCCAAGCGGTATTTGTTCCGTGGTCCGGGGAAAATTAGCGCGCTCACAACTCTAAATACTCATAACGGGGCGTAAGGCGGGGTGATTGACAGATGGGCGAAGTGCTAACGGGCCGAAGTCCCGAAAGGCATGCCTTCCGGGACTTCGTATCAAGGCAATCGCTTCGCTCCCTGCCGCTAGGCTGCGACCTGCGAGGCTTCCTCGAAGAAGAGCGCCTGGCTGATCAGTGCTTTCACCATATCCGGATTGAACGGCTTGGTGACGAGGAAGGTCGGTTCCGGGCGTTCGCCCGTCAACAGGCGTTCCGGGAATGCGGTGATGAAGATGACCGGTATCGCATCGTTCTGCAGGATTTCATTCACCGCATCGATGCCCGAGCTGCCATCGGCAAGCTGGATATCGGCCAGCACCATGCGCGGCTTCTCCTGCCTGTAGAGCGCCAGCGCCTCGTCCCTGGTGCGCGCAATGCCCACGACCTCATGGCCGAGGCTTTCCACCATCTGCTCGATATCCATCGCGATCAGCGGCTCATCCTCGATGATCATGATGCGCGTCGCCACCTGGCGCGAAATTTCGGTGGAAGCGACCGAGAGGACGCGGCTCAGTTCGGCGTCGTCCAGTTCGAGAATTTCGGCGGCTTCTTTGTCGGAAAAACCCTCTACTGCCACAAGCAGGAAGGCCTGACGCGGCAGCGGGGCGATATGGGCAAGATTTCTTGCCGCCTGCTGTTCCCATGCAAATTCCGACGCCGGTTCCGGCACGCGGACGGAGGCCGTCTTGTAGAGGTTGCAGAAAAGGCGATAGAGACCGATCCGGTCGGAGGAACCCTCCGGGAATATGCTCACATCGGCGATCAATGCTTCAAGCGCCGCCGCCACATAGGCATCGCCGGAAGCCTGCGAGCCGGTAAGAGCGCGGGAAAAACGACGAAGATAGGGAAGGTGCGGCGCGATACGCGTCGATAACGTCATGGTAATGGAACTCCTCAACTGCCGCTTTCGTTCATTGAATGCACATTGGCGAACAGGTTTGACCCTCTCCCGCCTATGCTTTGAGCGCAGCATTATGTTACCCTAAACGGGGCGTTTTGAAAAAAGTTCCGCAAGTTGGAAATATAATCGGGAACTTTTTAGAAACCCGCGCATTTCCCGGACAAGCAGGGGCTTAGATTAATAGGGTAGGGCAATCAGCCCGGAATGATCAAGATATGGCAGAAAAAGAAAACCTTCTTATGAACGGAGCCGGGGTTCGGTCGACCCGCCGCGTTCAGAAGGATATATTAGGACCAAATTGTGAAGTCGGATTGAAACTAAAGGCACTGTACACCTCGATACAGGACGAGACGATCCCGGATCGCTTCCTCGATCTTCTCGAAAAACTCGATCAGGCTGAACAGGAGAGTATGCGTGAACACAGCACCCGGTCCGTCGGTTGAGAGTAATGCACAGTTCAAGCGAGAACTCCTGTCGTCGCTGCCGAGCCTGCGCGCCTTCGCGGTGTCGCTGATCGGCCAGCATGACAAGGCGGATGATCTCGTACAGGATACGATCATGAAAGCCTGGGCCAAGCAGGAGTCCTTCGAGATGGGGACCAATATGAAGGCCTGGCTGTTCACCATTTTGCGCAATGAGTTCTACACGCAGATGCGCAAGCGCGGCCGCGAGGTGCAGGACACGGATGGCGTGTTCAGCGAGCAGCTCGCCGTGCATCCTTCCCAATATGGCACGCTCGACTTGCAGGATTTCCGTGCGGCGCTGGAGCAGTTGCCGGATGACCAGCGCGAAGCGATCATCCTGATCGGCGCATCAGGCTTTGCCTATGAGGAAGCTGCCGAAATATGCGGCTGTGCCGTCGGAACCATCAAGAGCCGCGTCAGCCGTGCCCGCACGCGCCTGCAGGAAATCCTCAAGATCGAGGGCGAAAGCGATTACGGTCCCGATGCGGATTCATCGCGGGCCACGTTGAGAAGCTTCGCATGATGCATCTTTGATGCCCTTGTCCGCCGGACAGGGGAGAGCTTTTGTTGCAGAAAACCCGGACCTGTGCGGGTTTTTGCTCGCAGCGATTGCTTTTTATCTCCAGTCACTTGTAGGTTAGCGGTTGCTGATATTTCTTGTCGGCGCAGTGATTGTTGTTTGTGGGTTGCGTCTTGCCATCAGCCTTGTGGAAAAAACTGCTTCAATCGACGTCGAAGCCGGTTGCGGTTATCGTCTCGCTTGGGCTCGTGCTTCTGTCGGCGATCATGACGCTGTTTCTGTCGTCGGGCGTAAACCACCAGGTGATCGATATTTCCCGCAACTATGCCCTGCGCCAGCAGGTCGACAAGGTTGCGCGCCTTGCCAGCAATATTGAGATGAGCCGACGCGGCTATCTTCTGACGCTCGATGAGACCTATCTCGATCTCTATCGCAACACGATCCTGAGCGTCGACAAGACGCTCGCCGATCTTGAAGCCCTGACGGACCAGAACCCGTTGCAGGATGCGCGGGTCAAGCAGATACGCGCGTTGGTCGAACGTGAACAGGAAGATGTGCGCGAGACGGTCGGTCTTGCGCAGGCCGGCAATGTGGCGGCAGCGGTGGAGAAAGTGCGCGGCGACGAGGGCAAGGTGCTGATGGACCAGCTTGCCAGCACGGTGACGCAATTCATCGATGCGGAAGAACAGCAGCTTCTCGAGCGCAACAAGCGCATCAACCGCATGCGCTACTGGATGACCGCCACCTCCATCGTGGCGCTGGCTTCCGCCGCCATGCTGGCGCTTTTGCTGTTCAGCCGCGTGCAGCGTTATGCGCGGTCTATGTTCGAGGGGCAGACTGTGCTGCGCTCCGAAAAGCAGTTGCTGGAGCAGCGCGTGAAGGAACGGACCGCCGAGCTGGAAGAGGAGCGCCGCATCGCCGAGCGCGAGCGCCAGCGGGTCGAGCTTCTGCTGCAGGACACCAACCATCGCATCGGCAATTCGCTGGCAACCGTGTCATCGCTGCTTGGCCTCCAGATGCGCCAGACCCGCAGCGAGGATGCGCGCGCCGCGCTAGCCGCCGCCCGCGACCGCGTCCAGACCGTATCGACGGCGCATCGCCGCCTGCGTCTGGGCGAGGACATGGAATCAGCCCGCGTGGACGATTTTCTCGGCACCGTCATCGATGATATCCGCAACGCCATCGGGCAGGACCGGAAGATCGAGTTCACCACCGATCTGGCGCCGCTTGACCTGAAAGCCCGCGATGTGACGACGATCGGCATCATTCTGGGCGAACTCGTCACCAATGCGATCAAGCATGCATTCAAGGGGCGCACAGAAGGCCATATCCGCATCAGCCTGAAGCCGGGCGAGGATGCCGTTCCCGTGCTGGTCGTGGAAGATGACGGCGTCGGGCTGGATCATCACAAGTTCGGCGAAAAGAACGGTCTCGGGACGCTCGTCATCGAGCAGCTTTGCATGCAGTTCGGCGAAAAGCCGGTTTACTGCAAGACCGATAATGGTGTTGGAACGCGAGTGATCGTTCGTCTGTCCTCGCTCCTCGAAAGCTCCGACAAGGCGGCTGGCCAATAGAAGCCCCTGGGTTCCGAACGACGAACGCCGGCCCAATGAGGCCGGCGTTTTCAAGGTTTGGACAGCGTGTCCCGATCAGGCGGATCAGCTTCGCGGTGGGCGCTTCTTCTTGTCGGAAAGCAGCGAGACGAGCGCAATGCCCGCAAGCGGCAGGGCGGCGGCCAGTATGGGCCGCTTGAGGATGGCGGGAACGGTTGCGATTGCGGCCGTTGCCATCATGGCCGTCTTGTCCGCCTCCATTTTCTCCTTGCGCTTTCGGGCCTCTGACGCAGCCTGAATCTTCATCACCGCGAGGATGAGAAGCGCCACGATCAGCGACAAAGCCGCGAGAATGAGAGCCGCCAGCGGACCGCCATAGCTCTGCGCAAGCGCCAGGAAAGCGGCGACACAGAGGAAGGTGACTGCGATGATCGCGAAGATCGCGATGGCCGCGCCGAAGATCGCGGCGCGTTTCGTCTGGCCCGCCACGAACTTCAGTTCCTCGCCTGCCATTGCAGTCAAAAGGGGCATGAGAGCTTTCAGCATGACCCGCCTCAGCGGCGCGAGAGCAGGGCCAGCAGATAGCCGACGCCGAGTGCAGTGGCGAGCGAGGCAATCGGGCGTTCCCGCACCGTTGCCGTCAGCTGGGCTTCGAGATCCTGGGCCTTGTTGCGCAGATCATCGATGGCGTCCTCGCCCTGGATATAGGCGCTCTTGTAGGTCTCCTTCGCGCTGCGTTTGGCGTCGCGGACCGTCTGCGAACCGAGATTGGCCAGTGTCGCCGCGATGGCGGCAATGTCTTCCTTGAGTTGCTCGACCTGTGCCTGAAGGTCTTCCGCGCTGGCATCGGTCAGCGCTTCCTCGATCTTTTCTTCGATCTTGCTCGTTTTCGCGGATGCTCGCGCCATATCGGCTCTCCTGTTCATTCTTTGTCTGATCGTTCGGATAACGTGCTGCCCGCCCAATGGTTGCATGCAAAGCCGCCAGCGGCAACAAGACCGGGCGGTTGTTGCAAGGCATGGTAAATGGCGGCTGGAAGGCGCGAAAGCATCGCCTGCAATGCTTCCGCGCATAGTGCGAAGGCTTTACTCGGCTTCGCCGTGCAGGATCGTGCCTTCCGGGTCCTTCTTGTAGGCTTCGTCCGAATAGGCGGGCTGCGCCTCAAGCTGTTCCTTGGTGAACTGCGTGAAGACATTGAGCTTGTCGTCCTTGCCGCTCGCCACATCGAGATTGGCGATGGATACGGCCACCGGCTTGGAATTGATGCCGAGGAAGCCGCCGACGTCCACGACGAATGCCTCCGTCTGCCCGTCGGCGGACATCAGCACATCGCCGACTGTCCCGATCTTGGTTTCGTCCGCGCCGAAAACAGTCGCCCCGATCAGCTTGTCGGCGCTCAGTCCTTCCGACGGCACCGGCTTCATGCCCTCGGGCATGACCCTGTCCGCCTTCTGGGTGGTGATCGTCTTTTCGGCGGCGGGAGGTTCGGCGCGCGGCGCGCCATCGGCTGCGAAAGCGGTGTTGCGGTCGAAGGCCGGTGCCTTTTCAAGCTGTTCCTTGGTGGCATCCACGATCAGCCAGCGCTTGCCGTCTTCGCGAACCACCCATGACAGGCGGTCGAAGCCGATTGCGACGTTCTTTTCGCCCACGCCGAGGAAGCCGCCGACCCCGATCACCACCGCCTGCGGGCTGCCATCGGCGCCGAGGATCATGTCATTGACCGTGCCGATATTGGCGGCGTCATTGGAGGGGCCGTTATAGACCGCCTGTCCGATGAAGCCCGACACCAGAAGCTGGCCGGGCGATGCAACGAAATATCCATTCTCGCTGGCGATCGGCTTTTCCTGTTTCTCATCGGAGAAAATCGGCGAACGGTCCTGAGCGAAAGCGGGCAGGGCGATCAGCGCGGCAAGAGCCGTGGAGGCGAGAAATCGTTTCATGAAAACTCCTGTCGGTAATTAAGGCAAACCGAAGGCGAGAGCGAATCTCGCCATCAACAGGAGAAAAAACGAGGGGAAACGGTTTCAGTTCCGCTCAAATTCCGTGTTATTGAAGCGTCAAAATTGTGAAGGGCACGGCTTTTTAATGGCGAAAATGAGGCCGGCGCCCTTTCAGGTTGTAATTGCTACCTAGGCCAGCAGCAGATAAGCCGCGCTTGCCAGCATGATGACGGCCAGTCCGACATGGGCAGGCTTCAGCGAACGTTGCTGCACCGGCAAGGGATCGTCATTTCCAGCCATGGCAGTGCGTGCCGCATGTTCAAGCGTCTGGATATCCTTGAGCATCATTGGCATGTCCTCCGAAATTCCGGTCGAAGCGGAATTGCATTTCCTCCCCTCGCGCCGGAATTTGTTTTTAAAACCAATCCCGAAGCGCTTCGGTCATCCTATCAGGTCTGATTTGACGCCAATGTGCAACTGGCAAAAAGGCGCGAGCCGAAAAATCTTCCCCGCCCCCAATTTTGCATGATGAAAATGCCCTTCAAATGAAAACATGACTTGCGTCATCATATTATTGGGAGTTAAGAAGAGGCCCAACAGGCGGCGCGACGGCCTGCATGAGGGTTTGGTCATGTGCGCGCGGATTTGAACAATCAAAAGGCGAACAAAATGACTGGTTTCTGGCGAAAAGGCTTCATGGCTGCGGCGATGGGCATCGGCTTGCTGGGCGCGGCTTCTGCATTGGCCCAAAACGCGCCGCAGGATGCATCCTCCCCGACGAACGCACCGGCGACCCCTGCCGTCGAAGCGCCTTCCAGTCCCGCACCGGCCAATACGGCGCCTGCTGCTGCTCCCGCTGCTGCGCCATCGCCTGAACTGATCCAGTCGCAGACGGCAGCTCCTGCCGCCGCGCCGGTCGAAAGCGAAAATGGCCTCATCCTCCCACACGACCTGTCGCCATGGGGCATGTTCATGGCTGCCGACTGGGTCGTGAAAGCGGTGATGATCGGTCTGGCGCTGGCTTCGCTTGCCACATGGACGGTCTGGGTCGCCAAATCGCTTGAACTGGCCGGTGCACGTCGCCGCGCCTATAAGGCATTGAAGGTTATCGGGCATTCGGCAACGCTTGCCGAAGCGGTACGTGCGCTTGACGGAGCAAAGGGGCCCGGTGCGGTTCTGGTCCGTGCTGCGGAAGACGAAGTTCGCCTTTCCGGTCCGGCGCTTGCCCGCGCTGGCGGCGAAGGCCTCAAGGAACGCGTATCCTCGCGCCTGTCGCGCATCGAAGCCAAGGCCGGACGCCGCCTGTCCAAAGGCACCGGCGTTCTTGCGACCATTGGTTCGGTTGCGCCGTTTGTCGGTCTGTTCGGCACGGTCTGGGGCATCATGAATTCGTTCATCAATATCAGCCAGGCGCAGACCACCAACCTCGCGGTCGTGGCGCCGGGTATCGCGGAAGCCCTGCTTGCAACGGCCATCGGCCTCGTCGCGGCTATTCCCGCCGTGGTCATCTATAACGTTTTCGCCCGTTCGATCACCGGCTACAGGTCGCTGCTCGCCGATGCTTCGGCGGGCGTGGAGCGCCTTGTCAGCCGCGACCTCGATTTCAGGACGGCCGGTGTGCGTGAAGGCACGCTGCACGCAGCGGAGTAGGCGCCATGGCTGGTAAAGTTCGCGAAGGCGGCGGTGACGATCTCGAGTTGAACCACGAGATCAATGTGACGCCCTTCATCGACGTCATGCTGGTTCTGCTCATCATTTTCATGGTGGCGGCACCGCTGGCCACGGTTGACGTGAAAGTGGACCTGCCTGCCTCGACGGCAGCGCCCGCACCGCGCCCCGACAAGCCGCTTTACGTGACGCTGAAGGAAGACCTCAGTGTCAGCGTCGGCAACGATGTCGTGGACCGCGAGCGCCTCGGCGGTGCGCTGGACGTGCTGTCGGAGAAGAACAAGGAAGCGCGCATCTTCCTGCGCGCCGACAAGAATGTCGGCTATGGCGAATTGATGCGGGTGATGAACCTTCTGCGTGAGGCGGGTTACCTGAAGATCGCGCTGGTGGGGCTTGAAACCGTTGGTGCGAACGCCGGGACCGCTCCGGCGGTTGCGACACCTGGAACGGCACCTTCCACGCAGGCACCGCAGGGAGCTGCGCAATGAATGCACTCCCGCCCGAGCATCCCCCAATAAAGGTGGCTTCGACCGACGTTCACCATCATTCCTTCTGGCATGATGCGGGACGCTGGCTCGGCGCGGGCATTCTTGTTCTGACCGTTCACGCCGCCGGGGCCTATGCCATCCACATGGCGCAGGAAGAAGACCAGCCCGACGGGACGCAGGTTGCCGCCATGGTGGTGGAACTGGCACCTGAACCGGAAGCGCCGATGGAAGAACAGGTGGCGGAGGAAGCCCAGCCGGAAACGGCTGAAGCGCCGCAGGAACTGGCGGAACCGGCCCAGCAGCCGGAACCCGTGCAGGAAGAACCAACGCCGCCCGAGCCGGAAGAGGCGACCCCGCCCGAACCCGCGCCGGAACCGCAAGCCGTTCAGGAACCGGAAGAAGTCGTTCCGGACGTGGTCGAGGCGGAAAAGCCGGAAGTCGCGGTGCCCATGCCCGTTGAAAAGCCGGAAGTGAAGCCGGAACCCAAGCCAGAGCCGAAGCCGGAACCGAAAAAGGTCGAGAAGCCAAAGCCGGAGAAGCCAAAGCCGCCCAAGGCTGAAAAGCCCAAGCCCAAGAAGGCTGAGAAAGCACCGGAGACCCGTCAGGCCGCTGCGCCGCAGATGGATGCTGACAATGGCGCTCGTGCTGCCGCAAATCGTAGAGGTGAAAACTCTGCATCCGCGGGTGTCAGTTCCGCCAAGTGGACCTCGAAACTGCAGTCGCATATGGCGCGCAATGTGCGTTTCCTGCAGCGGAAATCACGCAATGCCAAGGGGCTTGTTCAGGTTACCTTCGTGATTGACCCATCGGGCAATGTGCTTTCCGCCCGTCTGGCCGGTTCGTCAGGTAATCCAGACGTGGATCAACTGGCACTGGAAGCGGCGCGCCGAGCCTCGCCGGTGCCTGCACCGCCAGCCGCTGTTGCCAAGGCGCGTATGCCGATCACCTTGCCGTTGCTGTTCAAGTAGGCCATGAAGCAAGCGCGATTTTAAAGGCCGGTCTGCTAATCAGACCGGCTTTTTCCATTGCTCGCAATCACTCCACAAACCCGAACATCGGGCCATATCCACCGTGCCAGGATATGTCGTTGCGCTGCAGCGCCGGGACGTAGATGCCTGCGCCACCGCCGCCATCCAGAAACAGGGCGTTCGGGCAGTGAAGATGGTCGCGAAACAATCTTGCAAAATCGTGGAAATTGACCGCATCCTCGCTGACCGCGAAGCGGATCACGCCGCCCTTGCAAATGCCGACGCCGCTGCGCCGCGTCCTGTCGGTTGAGCCGACGATGAAAATCGGATTGACCTTGTTGCCGATGACCAGCATCGGCCCGGACTGGGTTGCCAGACGCGGCTTCATCCCCTGTTTCATGAAACCGTCTGTCGGCAGTATTCCAGCGCCCTTGTCACTCAGATAGAAGATGCCGTTCGGCTTCTTGTAGAAGTTTGGCACGGGGCCGGAACCGCGGGCGGGTGCGGCCTTGCTCGCCGGGCGAAGTTCGCGGCCATCCTCGATATGGAGGCCCATTGGCGAAAAGTCCGGCTGGTACATTCCGGCGTTGAGCGCGAAAACCAATGTCTTGCCCTGGCTCGCGGCAGTGTCGGCCAGATTTGAAAAATTGCGGTAAGGCTCGCCATCCGCATTTTTCCAGAACAGGTGCAGGCCGGTGCCGTCGGCTCCGGCGTCGCAGACGATAGAATCCGAGTTCTCGAAGGTCGCGCGGTTGCAGCTTTCGGCGCGGCCCGGCTGCGTCAGGGCAGCAATCGCAGCCGCCATTATTGCGGCAGCGAACAGGGTTCGCTTGACGGGAATCATCGCTGTGCTGCCTTCCGATATTGGTTATTCGGACGACAGTGCCACAGCCGGGAGCAGGCGGGAAGCCTTGCGCGCGGGCAGGAAGCCGAAGATGAGGCCGGTCGCGAAAGCGCAGGCGAAGGCCAGCAGGACAGGCCCCACGCTGTAGCCGACCGAAAGCCCGGCCCAGCCCGCGACGGCTGCCGCGCCCAGCCCGACCACGACGCCGAAGGCACCGCCAATGGCCGAGACGGTCAGCGCCTCGGTGATGAATTGCAGCAGGATATCGCGCCTTCTCGCACCCGTTGCCATCCGCACGCCGATTTCGCGGGTTCGTTCGGTCACGCTCACCAGCATGATGTTCATCACGCCGATGCCGCCAACCAGAAGCGAGATTGCCGCGACCGACCCCAGAAACAGGGTCATCGTGTTGCCCATTGCCGTCGCGTCCTCGCGGATGGACGACATGTTGGTTATCATCGTATCCGGTTTCTTGTGGCGCTGGTCGAGCAGGTCCTGGATCTGTTCCTGCGTGGTGTTGATGAGGTCTGAATCCTTCACCTGCACGGTGATGGTGCGCACATATTTCTGGCCGAACAGCCGCAGATTGCCGGTCGAAAGCGGCACGATCACCACATCGTCCTGATCCGCACCGCCAAAGCCCGCGCCCTTCGGCTCCAGGGTGCCGATCACCTGAAACGGTATCTTCTGGATCAGGATATACTGGCCGATGGGATTGCTGCCATCTGGGAACAGGGTGTTGACGACCGTCTTGCCCAGCACCGCGACGGGCGCATAGTTATCCATATCGCTCTGGCTGATGAAATCGCCGGTCGCCACCTTCCACGACTTGGCTTCGGAAAAGGCGGAAACAGTGCCGTTTGCCTGCGACTGGTAATCGACATTGCCGCGCCGCAGCGTCACCGTTCCGGTCACTTCCGGCACGGCGGTCTTGATGTTCGGCAGTTCCAGAATGGCGGTGGCATCTTCGGGAACCAGTGTCGCTATCGAGCCTGTTCCACGGAAACCGGCCATGGAGGGGCGAACCAGAATGAGATCGGTGCCCATGGCATTGATGCGGTCGAGAATGGAATTCTGCGCGCCGGTGCCGATGGCAAGCATCGTCACCACGGAACTGACGCCGATGATGATGCCGAGCAGGGTGAGGACCGTGCGGAAAATATTGGCCCGCAAGGCGCGCATCGCCATCTTCACCGCTTCCGAAACATCGGCGATGCGGGCTGAACTGCCTTCAAGGCTTTCCTGCAGCCGGAAGGGGGCCTGCGTATCGGGAATTGCGCGCTTGACCGTGTCGGAAAGAATCTGCCCATCGCGGATTTCGATCAGCCGGTCGGCGCGTTCGGCGACTTCACGGGCATGCGTGATGACGATGACCGTGTGACCCTGCTGGTGCATGGAGCGCAGCAGTTCCATCACGTCTTCACCGCTCTGACTGTCGAGCGCGCCGGTCGGCTCGTCGGCAAGGATGATGCGCCCGCCATTCATAAGCGCCCGCGCGATGGAAACGCGCTGCTGCTGGCCGCCTGAAAGCTGGTTGGGGCGATGGTCGAGACGGTCGCCGAGCTTCAGCTGGTTGAGCAGTTCGGCGGCGCGGGCATGGCGTTCGGAGGCAGGCAGTCCCGCATAGATCGCCGGCACTTCGACGTTTTCCTGCGCGGTCGATGTCGAGATCAGGTTATAGCTCTGGAAGACGAAGCCGAAGGTTCTGCGCCGCAATGCTGCCAGCGCGTCGGCATCCAGTGTCGATACATCCTCGCCGTCGAGCAGATATTGCCCGCCGCTCGGGCTGTCGAGACAGCCCAGAATGTTCATCAGCGTCGACTTGCCGGAGCCGGATGCGCCCATGATCGCAACGAATTCGCCAGCCTGAATATCGAGCGTGATGCCGTGCAACACCTCAACGGCAAGATCGCCGTTGTGATAGGTCTTGCGGATATCGGTGAGCCTGATGAGCGGCGTGTCGGTCATGGGATTATCGGGCATGAGGCGGCTCATCAGAACAGGCGCATGCCGGGCCTGCGGCCACGCTGCCCGGCGGCGGCTTCGGCCCCGCTGGAAGCGCTGGTGACGATAACCTTGTCGCCTTCTTCCAGCCCGCTAATGATCTCTGTCTGCACGCGATTGCGCACGCCGATCTGAACCTCGCGTTCGGTCACCGCGCCGTTGCTGCTTACGACCTTCACCGAAATCTGCGGTTTGCCATTCTGGTTCTGGGCTTTCTGATTCTGATCGGCACGCTTGTAGTTCAGCGCCGAGGAAGGGACGATCAACACATCCTTTGCCTCGTCGAGAATGAAATAGACCTGCGTGCTCATATTGATCATCAGCTCGCCGGTCGGGTTCGGCACGTCGAACAGCGCATAATAGAGAACCACATTGTTCTCGGTCGCGGGCGTCGGCTTGATCTGGCGCAGCGTGCCGGTAAAGCGCTTTTCCGGCTGGCCGAGCAGGGTGAAATAGACCGGCATTCCGGGCTTCAGCCTGCCGATGTCGGCTTCGGACACCTGCGCTTCCACGGTCATCACTTTGAGGTCGGCCACGGTGACGATGGTCGGCGCGCTTTGCACCGCATTCAGCGTTTCGCCTTCCTTGGCGGCCTGATCGACGACCGTGCCTTCCATGGGGCTGTAAATCTTGGTGTAGCCGAGATCGACCTTGTCGCTGGCAAGCTGGGCTTCCTGCTGGCGGATCTGCGCGCCGAGCGCCTTCACGTCAGCATCGGCCATGGCGAGGTCGGCATCGGCCTGATCGACTGTGGACTGCGAGACGCCGCGCGTGGCCAAAAGCGAGCGCTGGCGTGCCGCATTGGCCTTTTTCAGCGTGAGCTGCGCCTGTTTGCTCAGGAGTTGCGCCTTAAGATTATCGAGCTGGGCGCTGGCGATTTCCACCTTCTTCTCGAAGGGCGAGGGGTCGATTTCAGCGATGAGCTGGCCCTGCTTGACCTGATCGCCCACCTCGACCTTCACGCTTTTAAGCTGGCCGGAAACCTGCGCGCCGACATTGATGCTGCGCAGTGCGCTGAGCGTGCCGACGGCGGTAATGGCGTTTTCGATATCGCCGCGCGTGACCGTTTCGGCAAGATAGTTCGTCTTCTGGCCGCCAGCTTCCCCCGAGCCGTAGAAATACCAGCCCGCGCCCACCGCGATTGCCGCAATCGGCAGCCACAGCCACCAGCGGCGCGCCTTGCGCGGCGCGCGCTTTGGCGACGGTGCCTTGTGCTGCCCGGTCTTGGACGAATCGGAAGATGTAAGCACCGTCAAACCCTCAAACTTTCTGAACCGCCGCTCATCGGAGATTCATCACCATGTCCCGCATAATTTTTTGCACCATGCAACCAAAGCGGGACAGGGCGCGCTTCGATGGCACATTGCCTCCCGGATATCTATGCTTCCCGGCTCAGGATTTCATCTTAATTATTTGTCATGCAATAATTGCCTTTGGCACAATGGCCGGAGGCTTGTCCGTGCCTTGTCAATTGTCTCCACAGCAAGCGGTGAAATGCTGAAAAGTTGGCGTCAATATACAACTTCCGGTTATTCTTTTCAAAAAGAATGGTTTAAGCCAAATTATTAGTCAGATTAAGTGTTCTTAAATTATCTCACGGTTAAATAACGCCGGGAAAGAAAAATATGAAAGTAGAAAGAATAATTCAGAATGTGACCTGTCCGCGAAGGCGGATGGTCGGCGCATGCATGATGCATGTTGCTTGGAAATGGCATGAGAATAAGGTTTCGATGCTCTTGGACGGGAGGGCAAATGGCTTACCTTATTATGGGGCGGAAAAGGTTTTCATTCGTAACGGACAGGTTTCGAAGAATACCATTACTATTGTTTTTCAATCGTAATAAAAGCGGCACGGCGGCGGTCGAGTTCGCAATATTGGCGCCGGTTTTTCTTCTGATATTGATGGGCATGATTGCGTTCGGCCTCTATCTAGGCGTGGCGAACGCCGTGCAGCAGCTTGCGGCTGATGCGACGCGGACCGCATTGGCGGGCATCGATCCGCCGGAGCGGCTCGCGCTGGCGACCAGCTATATCCGGAAGAACGCGGCGAAATATTCGCTGATCGATCCTGAAAAGATGCAGGTGAACGTGGACAATGCTCAGTCCGACCCGAACCAGTTCACCGTGACGATCCAATATGATGCGGAAAACCTGCCGATCTGGAACCTGATGACGGGCCTGCCGCTTCCGGACACGATCATCACGAGGGCATCGACAATAAGGCTCGGCGGAATCTGAAACGGGCTGGGGGGCATAAGTCATGCGGGGTTTTGTATCGCGTTTCCTGGGTGCGCGGGGCGGCAATCTGGCGACGATGGCCGCGCTGGTCTCGCCGCTGTTCCTGGCGGTGGCGGCCTTCTGCGTGGACACGAGTTCGCTGTTTCTGGAACGGCGGCAGTTGCAGAACATGGCCGACCTTGCAGCCGTCGCGGGAGCGGCTTCGCTTTCGCAGGCCAATGAAGCGGTGCTGCGGCAATTGCAGGCGAACGGCGTCGATCCGGTGCTGATGACAGACGGCTACGACCCGTCCATCGTCAACGGGAAAGCCGACAATAAAACGCGGGTCTGGGTGGAGAAGGGCAACTATTTCCCCGACAAGGGTCGTGCGGTCGAAGACCGTTTCGTGGCGGGCGGTGCAAACCCGGATGCGGTTCGCGTCCGGCTGGCGCGTCCGGGCAATCTCTATTTCGGCCAGTCGTTCATCAGCCGACCAGCGCTTGGAGCGACCGGAACGGCGGCAACGAAGGCGGAAGCGGCATTTTCGGTCGGTTCGCGATTGTTGAGCCTGAATACCGATCAAAGCGTGCTGAATGGTCTTCTGGGCGGGCTTCTGGGAACCTCCCTTAATCTGAAGCTTATTGATTACAATGCCTTGGCTGCGACCGATATCAATCTCCTCGGCTTTCTGGACAAGCTTGCTCCCAAAGTTGGGTTGACGGCTGGAACCTACGACCAGTTGTTGAATACGGATGTTTCGGTCGGCGTGCTGGCGACCGTGCTGGCCGAGGTGGTGACGAACAATCCGACGGCCAAAGCAGCACTCGGCATTTTGGGCAAGGATGCTGTTGCATTGGCTACGAAACTGCCGGTCGGAAAGCTGCTGGGGCTCGGATCGTTGGCTAACGCTTCCTTAGGCTCCGGAGCCGGATACAACATAACCGCCAATGTTCTACAGCTGGTTTCAGCTGCGGTCATGATTGGAGGCAAGCACCAAGTGGATATTGCGTCGGGCTTGAACGTTCCAGGACTGCTTGGCGTTACTCTAAAAGTATTGGTGGGAGAAGCACCGGTGGGCACTCCATTTTTCAGAATTGGTGCAGCCGGGACTTTCGTACGCACAGCGCAGATCCGTTTGCAACTCGGTATCCGCGTCGGAGGGCAATCAGGCAATCCTTTGCTCGGTGTGGAACTCCTTAATGTCAATTTGCCGATAGCGATCGATATTGCCTCGGGTGAAGGAGAACTCAGAAATATAAGTTGTGCATCGGGCCCCACGGGCGCCAATGTCACGATTGCGGCAAAGCCCGGGATCGTCGGCATTTACCTTGGTGAGGTCAGTTCCTTCAGTGATTTGAATCGGAAACCCTCTGTAAGCAAAACGAGTATAGCTAAGGTGCAGTTATACCTTTTGGGGCTTCCAATCGGACTGGTCGACCTTGACGCAAAAGCTGAAGTGAAACTGGGAGAAAAGACAACGTCGCTGACATTCAACTACAATGATATTCAGAATAAAAAGATCAAGACTGCTTATTCGGACGATTTGGTGTCTTCGCTTTCAAGCTCGCTTCTCAAGAACATTGATATCGATTTGACACTGCTAAAAATAATAAAACTGCCGCTAGGAGATGTGGTGGGGCTGTTGGGAGTTTTGCTGACGCCTGTTGCCCCGGTAATTGACAACCTGCTCTTCGGAATTCTCGACTTGCTCGGTGTCAAACTGGGCGAGGCTGACGTTCAGGTGACCGGGGTTCTCTGTCAACGCGCCGTTCTTACACAGTGAGAAAACGGCAATAAAAAGCCCGGCTCAGCCGGGCTTTTGTCTGCGATTGGTGCGCTTATGCCGTGCCGGTGGAACCGAAACCGCCTGCACCGCGTGCCGTGTCGGTCACTTCGGTGCGCTCTTCGATCTTCGGCTGGACGACCGGCGCGAAAACAGCCTGCGCGATGCGCATGCCTCGTTCGATGCGGAAATCGTCATCGCCCAGATTGATCAGGAGAACCTTCACTTCACCACGATAGTCGGAATCGATGGTGCCGGGCGTGTTGAGGCAGGTGATGCCGTTTTTGAAGGCTAGGCCGGAACGCGGGCGAATCTGCACCTCGAAGCCTTCCGGAATCTCGAAGATCAGGCCGGTCGGCACCAGCGTGCGACGTCCCGGCAGGAGAACGATCTGGCGATCTTCGGCAACGGCTGCCCGCAGGTCCATGCCCGCCGAGCCAGACGTCTCATAGGCCGGGAGTTCAAGGTCCTTCGCATGTTCGAGCCGGATGATGCCGAGCGTTGGCGCGGAAGAGGATGCTGCGGTCATGAGGGAGCCTTTCCTGCAAGAGTTCAGTTGGCCTGCGAGAGTTCAATTAGCCTGCGAGAGACATTGTTTCATGGCGCATCTGTCTGGAAAACGTTCACACTTTTCCCGATGCGCTCAAACTGGCGACGCTCATACGTGAAAACCAATGAAAGGTGTACCGCCTATTTGGCGTTTTGCAATGATAGTACGGCACAGGGTCATGCAATTTGCACCGGGAATGTCCGCCGGGAATGAAAAACGCCCGATCGCGCCCATGGAACAAATCCATCCTTGGCCTGTTGGACTTCGTGTCGAAGGAAAGAGGATTTGAAAATGCCGAGCCCCGAAATGACCAGATGTATCGATGCCTGCCTTGATTGCTATCGCGTTTGCCTCGACACGGCCTCCAGCCACTGCCTTGAAGAAGGCGGGGCGCATGTCGAGCCGAAACATTACCGCATCATGCTGGCCTGCGTGGAAAGCTGCCGCGCGGCAGCGCACATAATGTTGCTCGACACGCCCCTTCATCGTGAAACCTGCGGAGCCTGCGCGAAGATTTGCGAAGCCTGTGCCCAATCCTGCCGCGAGGTCGGCGGCATGGAAAAATGCGTCGAAGCGTGCGAGCAGTGCGCGGCCATCTGCCGCGAAATGGCTGGCCATTAGAGCGTGTTTCGATCCGATTGAATCAGATTCGGCACCCCATCTCTTCCATTCGAAGCATATCCTGATCGTCCTCGTTCACTCCGGACGGATCATGCTCGAGGTGCCGGGACAGACGCGAAGAACGGGGGGCCGATCAAGCGGTCCCGCACAATCCGCTATTCCTTCAACGGCACGGCGGTGGTTTCCTTGATCTCCTCCATCACGAAAGAGGCCGAAACGTCCGAGAGCGGCACGCTCGCAATCAGTCGCTGGTAAAGACGGTCATAGGCCTTGACGTCTGAAACGCGGGCCTTGAGCACATAATCCAGATCACCTGTCATGCGATAAACGCCGACAATTTCCGGAAAGCGGCCCATGGCGGCGCGAAATTTCGTCAGCCAGTCAGGATCATGGCTCGATGTGCGCACCAGAATGAAGACCGACAGGCCGCAGCCCACCGTTTCGGCATCGACCAAGGCGACACGCGCCTTGATGATCCCTTCATCCTCCATGCGCTTTACCCGCCGCCAGCAGGCATTGCGGGAGAGGTGCACGCGCTCCGAGAGAGAATCAACGGACAAGGTTCCGTCGATTTGCAGTTCCCCCAGGATTTTACGGTCAATCTCGTCAAGAAATGGCTTCATCGTGGGATGATTGTCCCAATAAATCCACTTTGGCAAGGATATTTTGAGATTTCATCTCGAATGCATTTGCTAGAATGATTTTTCAGAAAGGTGCTTGCCGCGCCGGACAAAAGGGAACGAATTGCTCATTGACGGGAGTATTTCCAATGACCACTCGCATCACACGCCTCTTCACCGAACATCCACAGTCGGTTGACGAAACCTATTTCGAACATATGGCCTTTGCCGGTCGTTTTTCGTTCAAGCTTTTTTGTGCAGCCTTTGCAGCACTCATTCATGCAATTTTGCCATTTTTGTTCGAGAAGACGGCGAGCACGATCGTTCGCCAGCTTTATGAGCGGACGCATAACCGGGGCCGGTAATCGCCGGAGCAAAAATGTGTCGTTGGGCCGCCTATCTCGGACCTGAAACCTATCTGGAAGACATCATTTCGTCTCCCTGCCATTCGCTCGTGGCGCAAAGCCACGATGCGCATGAAGCCAAAACACGGACCAATGGCGACGGCTTCGGCGTTGCCTGGTACGGCCATCGCGACGAGCCGGGCCTTTACCGGGATATTCTGCCCGCATGGTCCGACCAGAATCTCCGCAGCCTGGCGCGACAGATACGGTCGCGCCTTTTTCTTGCGCATGTGCGGGCTTCGACCGGGGGGCTTACCAGCCGTTCCAACTGCCATCCCTTCGTTTCCGGCCGCTGGAGCTTCATGCATAACGGCCAGATCGGGCATTTCGACCGGTTGCGCCGCAGGCTGGAAAGCCATTTGAGCGATGCGATCTACGGCCAGAAGCACGGCGCCACCGATTCGGAGCTGATCTTCCTGCTGATGCTGGAATTCGGCCTCGACAATGACCCCGTTCTGGCGATGAAGCGCATGGTGGCAACGGTTGTCGAGGAAGCGGTCCGCGGCGGCGTGCCGCCATTTCTGCGGCTGACCGCCGCCTTCTCCGACGGAAGCCAGCTTTATGCCATCCGCTATGCGACCGATGCCTTTGCGCCGACGCTCTATACGGCGACGCTGGGCGGGTCGTCGGGCATTTGCGTGGTGTCGGAGCCGCTCGATGGCGAAGCTGCCAACTGGATGGCGGTGCCGGCAAACAGTTTCGTCACTGTTTCCCGGCAGGGGCGCATTGCGATCGAGGCTTTCGAGGAACCGATTTCCCGACCGCAGGATGCCGTGACAGTTTAGAGCGGCTTCGAAGCCTAGGCGCTGCCGATCAATATGCCCGCCGCCAGCACCAGCGCGCCGCCGAGAACCACCTGAAGCACCGAGCGGAAGAATGGTGTTTCCATATAGCGGTTCTGGATGAAGGCGATGGCCCAGAGCTCGAAGAAGACCAGAATCGCGGCAATGCTTGTGGCGGTCCAGAAATCCTGGATCAGGTAGGGCAGGGTATGGCCGAGGCCGCCCAGCGTCGTCATGATGCCGCAGGACAGGCCGCGCTTGACCGGTGAGCCGCGACCCGACAGCTTGCCGTCGTCGTGGATCGCTTCGGTAAAACCCATCGAAATACCGGCGCCGACCGAGGCCGACAGGCCGACCAGAAAGGTCTGCCACGTGTCCTGCGTTGCAAAGGCGGCGGCGAAGATCGGGGCGAGCGTCGATACGGAGCCGTCCATCAGGCCCGCGAGGCCCGGCTGGACATAAGTGAGGATGAACTGCTTGCGTTCGGCAGCGCGCTCCTCGTCCTGCACGTCATCCGGCGTCAGCGTGCTTTCCAGCGATTCAGCCTTGGCTTCGTGCTGCTTTTCCTGTTGGGCGAGGTCGCCCAGCAGCTTGCGTGTGTCCGCGTCGCTGACGCGCCTGGCCGCCTCGACATAGAAGCGATAGGCCTGTTCTTCCATTTCCGATGCGGCTTCGCGCACCTTGTCGATGCCAAGCGGACGCACCAGCCAGTCGGGCTTGCGATCATAATAGCCGCTGACATGCTCGCGGCGGATCAGCGGAATTCGATCGCCGAAGCGGGCCTTGTGACGTTCGATCAGCGCATCGCGGTGGCCATGTTCCTCCGCTGCCATCTGCTCGAAGATTTTGGCCGATTGCGGAAACTCGTCGCGCAGGCCGTCGGCATAAGCGAGATAGATGCGCGCATCGTCCTCCTCGGAGGATATGGCGAGCGCCAGAATTTCCTGTTCGGAAAGCGAATCGAAGGGACGGCGGTCATTGCGGAAGAATCGGCTGAGCATCCTGGGAATCCAAAGTTTAGAATGATTCTAAAATATGCCTCGGCATCCGGAAGTCAAGTCTTGCAGTGCGGACACAATTGGCGCATTAAAACCCGGCCCGGAAATGAGGGGCATCATATCAGCGACCCGATCAGAAGAGAGCGAATCGATGGCATCGACGAATCTCCACACAAGCAATAGTCCGCGTCCGCTTGACCGGCAGGATTTCCGCACGCTCGGCCTCTCGGCCCTTGGCGGCGCGCTGGAGTTTTATGATTTCATCATCTTCGTGTTCTTTGCCAGCGTCATCGGCCATCTGTTCTTTCCGCCCGACATGCCGGACTGGCTGGTGCTGATCCAGACCTTCGGCATTTTCGCAGCCGGCTATCTGGTGCGCCCCGTGGGCGGCATCGTGTTGGCACATTTCGGCGACAAGTTCGGCCGCAAGCGCGTCTTCGCCTTCTCTGTCTTTCTCATGTCCATCTCGACGCTGGCCATGGCCTGCCTGCCGACCTATGCGACGCTAGGCGTCGGTGCGCCGATCCTGCTGATCGTCTTCCGCATGTTGCAGGGCGCTGCCATTGGCGGCGAAGTGCCGGGTGCGTGGACCTTCGTGGCCGAACACGTTCCGGCCAATCGCGTCGGCATGGCCTGCGGGTTCCTCTGCTCGGGCCTGACGCTCGGCATCATGATCGGCTCGCTGATCGCGACTGCCATCAACTGGATTTTCACGCCGGAAGAACTGTCCGCCTTTGCGTGGCGCATTCCGTTCTTCATCGGTGGTATTTTCGGGCTGTTTGCCGTTTACCTGCGCCGCTGGCTGGCGGAAACGCCGATCTTCACCGAAATGAAGAACAGCCATCTGCTCAAGGACAAGCTGCCGCTCGGCACGGTGCTGCGCAACCATATGCATGGTGTCGTCATTTCCGTGCTGCTGACATGGATATTGTCGGCCGGCATCGTCGTCACCACGCTGATGACCGCGACCTTCCTGCAGAAGCTCTACGGTTACACGCCGCTGCAATCGCTCGCCGCCACAAGCTTCGGCACGCTTTTCCTGATGTTCGGCACGGTTGCCGCAGGCGCTATCGTGGACCGGATCGGCAGCGGGCGCTTCTTCGCCGTTGCAGGCATTTTCTTCGGTGTCGCGACCTTCGTCTTCTACACCTATGCGGGGGTTTCCCTGCCCGTCCTCTTCGCGCTTTATGCGGTAATGGGGCTTTCGGTCGGCATGGTCGGCGCGGTTCCCTATGTGATGGTACGCGCGTTCCCGGCGCCGGTGCGCTTCTCGGGCCTGTCGTTTTCCTACAATGTTTCCTATGCGGTCTTTGGCGGTCTGACGCCGGTGATCGTGACCTCGCTTCTGGCGGTCAACCCAATGGCCCACGCCTGGTATCTGGTGTTCATCGCCGTTCTGACCTGCGGGCTTGGCCTCTACCTGATGGCCCGCAGCGATCAGGTCGAAGGCGAGATCGGTCTGACGGAGCTTTCGACCGGGACTGCCGTTCCACAGCCGAACTGAGAAGAAGGGCCGCGAAAGCGGCCCTTTCTTTTGCGCATGTCTTTATCCCAAAGTGGGAACCGGTTTTGGGATATATGCTTAGTGTGCCGCGAGCTTTGCGGCACCGGGTTCCTTATCGTGGACGGCAAACCGGTCGATCAAGTCGGCGCTTGCTTCATTGAAGCCGATCACCGAAACATCCGTGCCGCTGGCGCGATATTTCAGTACCACCTTGTCGAGCGCGCCGACCGAGGTGATATCCCACAGATGAGCGCGGCTGACATCGATCGTGACCTTGCGTGCAGGCGTTGAAAAATCGAAAGCTGCGATGAAGTTTTGCGCCGAGGCGAAGAAAATCTGGCCCTCCACCGTATAGACGCGTTCGCTTCCGTCCGCGCTCGCGGTTTCGCTTACCCGGAACATTCTGGCGACCTTGCCTGCGAAGAACACGCCGGAAAGCAGAACGCCCACCAGAACACCCTTGGCCAGGTCATGGGTGGAGACGACTGTAACAACGGTTGCCAGCATGACGATGGAGGAGGATGGCGGATTGCGGCGCAGGTCAAGGATTGAACGCCACGAGAAGGTGCCGATGGAGACCATGATCATGACTGCCACGAGCGCCGCCATCGGAATGATGCGCACCAGATCGTCGAGAACCAGAATCAGGAACAGCAGGAAAGATCCGGCAACGAAGGTCGACAGCCTTCCGCGACCACCGGAGGAAACATTGATGACCGACTGCCCGATCATGGCGCAACCGCCCATGCCGCCGATCAGCGCCGAGGCGATGTTGCTGGTGCCCTGACCGATGCATTCCTGGCTCTTGTTGCTGGTCGTGTCCGTCATGTCATCGACAATCTGGGCGGTCATCAGCGATTCGAGCAGACCGACTGCCGCAAGCGTGATCGAATAGGGCAGGATGATCTGCAGGGTTTCCAGCGTCAGCGGCACCTGCGGCAGGGCGAAGACCGGCAGTGCGGAGGGCAGTTCGCCGAGATCGCCGACGGTTCGCAAATCCATGCCGGTCGTCCAGGCAAGCGTGGTGAGCACGGCAATGGCGACAAGCGGCGAGGGGATCACCTTGGTGACGCGGGGGAACAGATAGATGATGGCGAGACCGCCTGCGATCATCCAGTAGGTCTGGACCGGGACATGGATGAGTTCGGGCAACTGCGCCATGAAGATGAGGATCGCCAAGGCATTGACGAAACCGGTGATGACCGAGCGTGAAACGAAACGCATCAAACGGCCCAGTTTCAGAAACCCTGCAAGAATTTGCAAAATGCCCATCAGGATGGTGGCGGCAAAGAGATATTGCAGCCCGTGTTCCTTGACGAGCGAGACCATCACAACTGCGGTTGCGGCGGTCGCAGCCGAGATCATGCCGGGACGTCCGCCGGTGAAGGCCGAAACACAGGCAATGGCGAAGGAGGCGAAAAGACCGACCTTGGGGTCGACGCCTGCGATGACCGAAAAGCCGATGGCTTCCGGAATGAGGGCAAGTGCTACGACGATGCCGGAAAGAATATCGCCGCGAATATTGGAGAACCACTCGCGGCGGTAGGCAGCAAGACGTGTCATTGAATTTTCCGCAAATAGAAAACGGACAGGAATGCCCGTATCAACATGGCCGATTGTAAAAATGGGGGATGTTGTTGCGTTGTCTGGCGGATAGGCGGCCAGAAGAGCCACCCGGGCTTTCACCGGGTCCTTGCGAATACGCTTGTATAAACAAAAAGAGCGCAGCAGGGCAATGACCAGCTGCGCTCTTTCCTGAACATTACTATTCAGAGAATCTTCTGCATGAAGGTCAGATCGAGCCAGCGCCCGAATTTCTGGCCGACCTGTCTCAGCGTGCCGCAATCCTCGAAACCCTGCGATTTGTGCAAGGCGACGGACGCGGCATTGCCAGCCTCGATGCCGGCAACCAGCACGTGCACCTTGCGCTCGCGCGCTTCCTCCACAAGTTCGGCCAAAAGGGCGCGTCCGATGCCACCGCCGCGGGCATTGCTCGCCACATAGATCGAAAGTTCGGAGGAATGGCGGAAGCCCTCGAACGGGCGAAACGGGCCATAGCTCGCATAGCCGAGTATAGCGCCATCGCGCTCGGCAACCAGCACCGGAAAGCCGTCGCGGTTGCGGGCTTTCAGCCATTCGCGGCGGTTTTCCAGATCGACAAGCGTTTCGTTCCAGATGGCAAGCGTGTTTTCGACGGCATCATTGTAGATGGCCAGCAGGGCGGGGAGGTCTGCTTCTGTCGCGTGGCGGATGAGGAGGTTCATTGCGGGGGCCTTGTCGATAGCGATAGGTTTTACTGAAATAGTCCTCTTGATCCACGATGTAAAAGAAAACGGCCGGATTTCTCCCGCCGTCAACAATTGCATCCATCTGGCAAGCGCATTCTTCCCTCATCCTGAGGTGCTGAGCGAAGCCTCGCAAGGGAAACGCACGACAATCCTGACCGAGCGGTTTGGGCAGCAAGATTGCCGCCGGGTCGCTCGCCCCCCTCAGCCCTTCGAGACGGTTTCCTTCGCTGCGCTCAGGACACCTCCTCAGGATGAGGGGGAGGAGGCGATGAATATCAGGACGCCTGTTTCAACTCTAGGCGGCGGCGATGCAGGACCGGCTCGGTGTAGCCGTTCGGCTGTTCGCGGCCCTTGAAGACGAGATCGCAGGCGGCCTGGAAGGCGATGGACTTGTCGAAGTCCGCCGCCATCGGGCGATAAAGCGGATCGCCTTCGTTCTGCTTGTCGACGACTGCTGCCATGCGCTTCATGGTTTCCATCACCTGCGCCTCGGTCACGACGCCATGATGGAGCCAGTTGGCGATGTGCTGCGCGGAGATGCGCAGCGTTGCGCGGTCTTCCATCAGGCCGACATTGTTGATGTCCGGCACCTTGGAGCAGCCGACGCCCTGATCGACCCAGCGCACGACATAACCCAGAATGCCTTGTGCGTTGTTGTCGATTTCCTTCTGGATGTCTTCCGGCGTCCAGTTCGGGCGGGTTGCGACGGGCACCGACAGGATATCGTCCAGCCTGGCGCGCGGGCGGCTCTTCAGTTTCTCCTGAACGCTGGCAACGTCCACCTGATGATAATGAGTCGCATGCAGCGTGGCAGCGGTCGGCGACGGCACCCATGCAGTGTTCGCGCCGGCCTTCGGATGCACGATCTTCTGCTCCAGCATCGCGGCCATCAGGTCGGGCATCGCCCACATGCCCTTGCCGATCTGTGCGTGGCCGGAAAGGCCGCATTCCAGTCCGATATCGACATTCCACTGTTCGTAAGCGCCGATCCATGCGGCCTGCTTCATGTCGCCCTTGCGGATCATCGGGCCAGCTTCCATCGAAGTATGGATTTCGTCGCCGGTGCGATCAAGGAAGCCGGTATTGATGAAGACGACGCGATCCTTGGCAGCGCGGATCGCCTCCTTGAGGTTGACGGTCGTGCGGCGTTCTTCGTCCATCACACCCATCTTGAGGGTGTTGGGCTTCATGCCGAGCATTTCTTCCGTGCGGGTGAAAAGCTCGTTGGCGAAAGCCACTTCTTCCGGGCCGTGCATCTTCGGCTTGACGATATAGACCGAACCTTCGCGCGAATTCATGTGGCGGCCGTTCGGACCAATATCGTGCAGCGCGATCAGGCTGGTGAAGGCAGCATCCATGATGCCTTCCGGCACTTCATTGCCCTCGGCATCGAGAATGGCCGGGTTGGTCATCAGGTGGCCGACATTGCGCACCAGCATGAGCGAACGGCCCTTGAGCGTCAGCGTGGAACCATCGGCAGCCTTATAGCTGCGGTCGCCATTGAGGCGGCGGGTCATCTGCTTGCCATTCTTTTCGAACGTGTCTTCCAATTTGCCGTTCATCAGGCCGAGCCAGTTGCGATAGACCGCAACCTTGTCTTCGGCATCGACGGCGGCAATGGAATCCTCGCAATCCTGGATCGTGCTGATGGCCGATTCCAGAACCATGTCGGCAATATGCGCCGGATCGGTCTTTCCGATCGGGTGGTCCGCATTGACGACAATGTCGACATGCATGTTGTTCTTGGCGAGAAGCACATTCGTCGGGGCGGCGGCATCGCCATTATAGCCCTTGAACTGGCTTTCATCCTTCAGTGCGGTTGCCGAACCGTCGGCGAGCCTGATTTCAAGCTTGCCGTCTTTCACGGAGAGACCGGCGACGTCGGCCCATTTGCCAGAGGCGAGGGGGGCGCTTTCATCGAGGAAGTTCTTCGCCCAGGCGATAACCTTTTCACCGCGCTTGGGATTGTAGCCCTTGCCCTTTTCCGCGCCATCGGCGTCGGAGATGGCATCGGTGCCGTAGAGCGCATCATAGAGCGAACCCCAGCGCGCATTGGCAGCGTTCAGCGCATAGCGCGCGTTCATGACCGGAACGACGAGCTGCGGACCGGCGATATGGGCGATTTCCGGATCGACATTGGCGGTCGACACCTTGAACTCGCCGCCTTCCGGCAGGAGGTAGCCAATGTCTTTCAGGAACTGCTGGTAGTCGGCCTGGGTGTAACCCTTGTCGCGGTTCTGTTTGTACCAGGCGTCGATTTTGGCCTGAAGGTCGTCGCGCTTGGCGAGGAGGGCGCGGTTCTTCGGTGCGAGATCGCGGACGATAGCGGCAAAGCCCTTCCAGAACTTTTCCGGTTCCACACCGGTGCCGGGCGCAGCCTCCTTGGCCAGAAATTCCACCAGTTCGGGGGCAACGCGCAAGCCTTCTATCTCAACGTAATTACCGGCTTTCTGAGAAACCATGGCTCCGCCTCCTTCAAAATAAACAAAATCGCCGCCGGCACTCTTCAGTGCCAGCCGTCATGCCGCCTTTGAACCGCTTTGACGTGCGTTCGTCAATCGGGGCGCGGGCACATCATCTGTGACGCTGCGGCGAAAATAGCTTCTATAGCGATAACTTGGCGCGGATATCGTCTGGGGTAAAGCCCTGTTCGCGCAGCGATGCGAGCGCGGTATCCCGGCGGCTTTTCGACAGTTTCAATCCGTCGTCGCCCAGCACCAGATCATGGTGGTGATAGAGCGGTTCCGGCAGGCCGAGCAATTTCTGCAGGAGCCGGTGCACGGATGTCGCGTGAAACAGATCGCGCCCGCGCACCACATGGGTGATGCCTTGCAGGGCATCGTCCACCACTACGGAAAGGTGATAGCTGGTCGGCGTGTCCTTGCGCGCAATCACCACGTCGCCCCAGCGTGCGGGGTCGGCGACGACGCATCCCGTTTCATTTTCCGGACCCGCACCGCTTTCATTCCAGGTCAGGGGCTTGAACAGCGGTTCGCCTGCGGCGGCAATTGCCCCAAGCGCCTTGTCCATATTGAGCCGCCACGCATAGGGCATGCCCGAAGCGATGCGCTCCATCTGTTCCTTTTCGGTCAGATCGCGTTCGCCCTGCGGATAAAGCGGCGTCCCGTCCGGGTCGGACGGCCATTCCTCGCCCTTGGCGAAAGCTTCGCCGATCTGCTCGCGAACCTCGCCCCGGCTGAGGAAGGCAGGATAGACGAGGCCCTTGTCGGCAAGTTTGGTGAGGGCATTGCGATATTCGCCAAAATGCTCCGACTGGCGGCGGACAGGGGTTTCCCATGTCAGGCCAAGCCAGCGAAGATCGTCGTAAATGCCTTGCTCCAGCGCAGGTGTGCAGCGCGCGGTGTCGATATCTTCCATGCGCAGCAGAAAACGTCCGTTGCTCTTTGCCGCCATATCCGCATTCAGGAGGGCGGAATAGGCATGGCCAAGATGCAACTGGCCATTGGGACTGGGAGCAAAGCGGAAGACGGGTTGGGTCATGGCAGGTTCAATGTCTGTTGCCGGGTCAGTTGCCGATGTCAGTTGATTGTCATCTGATTCCATTGGTACGGTGCCCGTCGCAGAAATGAAAGGCCAGGGGATGCGGCGGATCGATACATTGAGCGATATTGAAGCCGGGCTGGAGGCGCTGGTTCTGGCCGATACGCGGCTCGCCGATATTCGCAGCCGCTCCCATGCGGTGCCGCTGCGCCGGTCCGAACCGGGGTTTGAAAGTCTCGCCTCGATCATTGTCGCGCAGCAGGTATCGACGGCCAGCGCGGCCGCGATCTGGGCGCGTCTGAAACAGGCAATCGATCCATTGACGCCGGAAGCCTATATTGCGGGCGGGGAGGAGGCCTGGCGTTTTGCCGGTCTCTCGCGGCCAAAGCAGAGAACGCTTCTGGCTGTGAGCGAAGCGCTTGCCCGGGATGGCCTCGACCTGCACGGGCTTTGCGAACTCCCTGCCGGGGAAGCGATCGCGGCTCTGACGGCGATCAAGGGCATCGGCCCGTGGACGGCGGAGGTCTATCTGCTGTTTGCCGCCGGTCATCCGGACGTGTTTCCGGCGGGCGATGTGGCGTTGCAGACGGCGGTCGGCCATGCCTTTGCGCACGAGACCCGGCCCGATGCAGTGGCGCTTCGCAAGCTTGCGGAAGACTGGGCGCCGTGGCGTGGCGTGGCGGCGCGATTGTTCTGGGCCTATTATGCCGCTATCAAGGGACGCGAGGCTGCGCCGCTTCTGTAAATCTTGCGTGTTTCCCGAAGCATAAATGCGTTTCCGCTTCACAATCCTGTCACGTCGGGCTTACATTATCCACATCGGCTGATGACGGTATTTCGATTCGCAGAAGCTTGATTTGTCTGCGCATCGCCGCACCGTCTTCATGAGATTGGAGCGTCGTTGTTGCGCCCAAATGGACGCGCGGCGCTTCGATGAGAAGCGCAATTCCGCATGGAGAGCCATTTCGCCCTTTTTCGGAGTTGCTCTGAAGGAGGTGCGCCCTTGACTGTTGCCGTCTCGCCCAGAACCGTCTCGACCAGTGGCTTGCCCGCGCTGGTTCTGAACGCGGATTATCGCCCGCTCAGCTATTATCCCCTCTCGCTCTGGTCCTGGCAGGATGCGATCAAGGCGGTGTTTCTTGAACGCGTGAATATCGTGGCGGAATACGATCACATCGTTTCCTCGCCATCGTTTTCCATGCGCGTTCCGAGCGTCATCTGCCTGAAGGATTATGTGAAGCCGCCGCGTTATCCCGCGTTCACCCGCTTCAATGTCTTCCTGCGTGATCGTTTCGAGTGCCAGTATTGCGGGTCGCCGCATGACCTGACCTTCGATCACGTTACCCCGCGTTGCCATGGCGGCGAGACGACGTGGGAAAATGTGGTCGCCGCCTGTTCACCATGCAATCTGCGCAAGGGCGGCATGATGCCCGCCGTCGCGCATATGTGGCCGCGCCAGAAGCCGGTCATGCCGACCGTGCAGGATCTGCACAATAACGGACGCCTTTTCCCTCCCAACCATCTGCACGACAGCTGGCTCGATTTTCTGTACTGGGATGTCGAACTGGAGCCTTGATTCCTATAGTTTTCCGCTCTTACTTCCCACTTTTCGCAAAAGCGCCGTAGTAGCCGATCGCTGCAAAGAGCAGGCTTGCGACGACGTTCCATCCGGCAAAGGACAGGCCGAGGAAGTGGCCCGGCGCGCTATCGCATGCGGGCGGGCGCGTGGAATTGAGGTCGCTCAGAAGATTGCCCGCATCCAGCGTGACCTTCATGGTCGCGGCGCTGCAATCGATCGGGCCGGGCCAGTATTTCAGTTCGACGCCGGTGTGATAGATCGCAAGCGCCAGCCCATAGGTCATCAGCAGCGCGCCGATGAGAATCAGGCCGCGCGTCAGGATCGGGGGCCATTTCAGGCCGTAGGAGACCCGCGCCGCCGCCAGAACCGGAACGCCGATATAATAAGGCGTGCGTTGTTCGAGGCAGAGCTTGCAGGGCATGAAGCCAGCCAGATGTTCGAAACCCAGCGCCGTGCCGACGGTTGCGGCAAGGCCGATGGTCATTATGCCCGCGGTCCATGCCTGTGTTTTGCCGACCGGATTATTGAGTGCAAACGCCATGTGGGTTTCCCTGAAAAGGTGCTCTGGATATATCTAAGCGCAAAATCTGCCTTGTTTCCAAGCAGTTCATTTTGACCGAGTTTGGGCGAACCGCTCAGGCGTGAAGGTATTTCACAGCAAAGAACAGCGCAATCAGGGCAACCGCCACCACACTTGCGATCAGGCCCAGGCGCTTTTCGATGAAATGGCGGATCGGTTCGCCATAGCGGCGCAGCAGCCAGGCTAGGAAGAAGAAGCGTGCGCCGCGCGCCGCGATCGCCGATGCGATGAACAGCCAGATATTGATGCCCGCTGCACCGGACAGGATCGTCACCACCTTTATTGGCGGCAGATGCGCGAGGCCGGAGGTGATCAGCATCAACAGGATCGCGTCGGCGCTGGTCGTGCCACGCAATTGCTCGAACGTGTCGAGCTTGCCGTACATTTCGAGCACCGGCTTGGCGATCTGTTCATAGGCGTGATAGCCCAGATACCAGCCTGCAATGCCGCCGAGGACGGATGAAACCGTGGCAATGAAGGCGTAGCGCCAGGCGCGCTCCGGCCTTGCTAGCGCCATCGGCAGAAACAGGACGTCGGCGGGTACGAGAAAGACGGAGCTTTCCACGAATGCGATGATGGCCAGCCACCATTCGGCGGATTTTCTTGCGGCAAGCGAAATCGTCCAGTCGTAAAGGCGGCGCAGCATATATTTTCCGGATTATCTTCGGCGAAAGCCATATTAGCGATTACACCGTCTATAGATAAAAAAGATGGCGCGAACAATGCGCGCCATCCTCTTTGATATTGCTTTGCACCGGACAGTTCGGGAACGGACTGGAAACCGGCTTTTGCTAACGCTTGTAGGCGCTGCAAATATATTTGGTTTCGAGATATTCATCGATGCCGTATTTGGAGCCCTCACGACCGAGGCCCGACTGCTTCACGCCACCAAACGGCGCGACTTCGTTGGAAATGAGCCCGGTATTATGGCCGACCATGCCGTATTCCAGCCCCTCGCTCACACGGATCGCGCGGCTGAAATTCTCCGTATAGAAGTAAGCTGCCAGCCCGAAGATCGTGTCATTGGCCATGGCGATGACTTCTTCTTCCGTGTCGAAGGCAAAGAGCGGGGCCAATGGACCGAAGGTTTCTTCCCTGGCCACGATCATGTCGGCGGTCACGCCGGTCAGCACGCCCGGTTCGAAGAACAGGCCACCCAGTTCCTTGCCGCCAGTGATGAGCTTCGCTCCCTTGGACAGGGCGTCATCGATATGGGCCTTGACCTTGGTGATGGCTTTCGGCTCGATCATCGGCCCGATGACGACGCCCGGCTCCGTACCGTTGCCGACCTTGAGTTCCTTGACCTTCGCCGCGAGCTTTTCAGCGAACTTGTCGTAAATTCCGCGCTGCACATAGATGCGGTTGGCGCAGACACAGGTCTGTCCCGCATTGCGATATTTGGAAATCATCGCGCCATCGACGGCTGCGTCCAGATCGGCATCGTCAAAGACGATGAACGGCGCGTTGCCGCCCAGTTCCAGCGAGATGCGCTTGATGGTCGGCGCGCATTGCGCCATCAGCAGGCGACCGACTTCGGTGGATCCTGTGAAGGAGAGCTTGCGCACCGTTTCATTGCTCGTCAGCTCGGCGCCGATTTCGCGCGCCTTGCCGGTGACGATCTGCAGGACCCCGGCGGGAATGCCAGCCTTTTCGGCAAGAACACCCAGCGCCAGCGCCGTCAGCGGAGTCAGGTCCGCAGGACGAACGATCATCGTGCAGCC